>CACDOF010000044.1 GCA_902554315.1 uncultured Pelagibacteraceae bacterium | reverse complement strand
AGTGAAATGGTTAAAATATACACTTGCTTTTGCAAGCTTCGGTTTTCTTTTTAATATGTCTACGGTTTTTGCTCTTTATTTGGACCTTATTTTTTTTGCTAGAATAATTTTTGGATCTTGTTGCTTAGCTATGATAATTTCAGTTTTATTTTTTATTAGAGATATTCATTTATCTACTCAAACTTTGAAGTTACATTTATCAGATATGAAAATTGACTTAGATTAAGGTATAATAACAGCAGGACCAATTATTTTTCTTGATTCTAATTCTTGATGAGCTTTTTCGACTTCGTTCAATTTATATTTTTTAAAAATTTCTATTTTAATTTTTCCCGAACCAACTTGTTCAAACAATGAGTTTGCAGCTTCATTAATTTCTTCAATAGTTCTTAAATATTGTTGCATAGATGGTCTTGTAAAATATAGCCCTTTGGGTTGTAATATTTTTGGAACATCTATCGGATCTAGTGCTCCCGAAGCATTTCCAAAAGAAATCATTGTTCCTCTTACTTGTAAACATTCACAGGATTTTTCAAAAGTTGCCTTTCCCACTCCATCATAAACTACTGGAACGCCTTTACCATTTGTTATTTCTAATACTTTTTTTGCGAAATCTTCTTTTGAATAATTGATTACTTCTTCACAACCATATTTTTTTGCTAAATCTATTTTTTCATCGCTTCCGACAGTTCCTATTACTTTAACACCTAAGCTATTCGCCCATTGACATAATATTTGTCCTACACCACCAGCCGCAGCATGAAATAAAATAGTTTCTCCTGCCTTAACTGGATAAGTTTTGTATAATAAGTAAAAAGCAGTTAGCCCTTTTGTCATAAGAGTTCCTGCAATATTTAAATCTATATTTTCAGGAACTTTAACTATATTTTTTGTTGGATATATTCTATGTGTTGAATATCCGCCTAGTGGCTGTCCTGCATAAGCAATTTTATCACCTACTGAAAAATTTGAAACATTTGGGCCAGTTTCTTTAATAATTCCCGAAGCTTCCATTCCTAATCCCGATGGAAGTTTCAGAGGATAAAGTCCAGATCTGTGATAGGTATCAATATAATTTAATCCAATAGCAACATGTTCAATTAAAACTTCATCATTGCTGGGTTTGCCCAAGGTAATTTCCTCAAGTTTTAATACTTCTGGTCCTCCTGCTTTTTGAATTTTTACTGCTTTCATCTTTTTACAAATGTATCATTATGATAATCTTGGACAGCTTGCAAGATTTCTGATTTAGTATTCATTACAAATGGTCCACCTCTAGCTATTTCCTCTCCAATTGGTTTACCAGATATTAAAAGAAATTTTGCTTTTGAAAGTCCCAAAACTTTGATTTTTTCACCTTTTGTTAATAAAATTAGTTTAGAATTTTTAATTATATCATGAGATTTTTCTCCTATTTTAATCTCACCACTTATTAAGTAAATAAATGAATTGTGTGTAATAGGAACTTGAAATTTAAATTCTTTGCATTTTTGAATTTCAACATCAAAATAGATAGGTTCTACGTTGTGTCTTTTAACGGGTCCTTCAGTTTTTTCAAATTTACCAGCAATAACTTTTACTTTTTTTTCATTATCTTCATGTATTTTCATTTTATGAGAATCTATAAAAATATACTCAGGTTTACTCATTTTTAATTTTGCAGGCATATTTATCCATAATTGAAATCCGTGAAGTCTACCTTCAGACATTATGGGCATTTCAGAATGAATAATTCCGCTTCCGGTTTTCATCCATTGAACATCTCCTGATGACATTTTTCCTTTTGCTCCAGTGCTGTCTTCATGCTCGAATTCTCCTTGAAGCATATAAGTTACAGTTTCTATTCCTCTATGTGGATGAGCAGGAAAGCCACCAATATAATCATCTTTATTATCCGAACCAAACTCATCTAGCATCAAAAAAGGATCAAAATAATTTGGCTTTACACCAATACTTCGTTTTAATTTTACTCCCGCTCCATCTGAAGCTGAGATAGGATCAATAATTTTTTCCACTTCAACATTTTTCATTTTTGATTATTTAATAATTAGTTAAATAAAATCAAGTAGACCTTTAAGTTGTTTAATTTGATTTTGAGGCTTATAATCAAGATTATCAAATATATTATTATTTCTATTTACCCAGATAGTATTGTATCCATAATTTCCTGCACCAGATATATCCCAAGTATTTGAACTTAAAAATAAAACTTCATCTTTTAGTATATTGTATTTTTTAATTGGAATATCATAGAC
>CACDOF010000043.1 GCA_902554315.1 uncultured Pelagibacteraceae bacterium | reverse complement strand
ATAAATTAAATAAAATTATAGAGGTTGGATCAAAAATAGAGAATTCGATATCAGAATATTTTGATAGAAACAACATGTCTGACCCAACAGCAAATTTTCAATGGGATTATATTCTAATTGATAATGACAAAGTAAGAAATGCATGGTGTATGCCGGGTGGTAAAATTGCTTTTTATACAGGAATGTTAAAAATTACAAAAAATGATGATGGGTTAGCTGCTGTGATGGGTCATGAAATAGCACATGCTGTTGCAAAACATTCTGTAGAAAGAGCTAGTCGAGGAGTTTTGTTAAATACTGCAACTGGAATTATAGATATTGCAAGTGGTGGGAAGATATCAAAAGTTAATAGAACTACTGGAATGAATACTGTGGGTTTGCTTTCTCAGGTTGGAATAATGAATCCTTTTAATAGAAAGCAAGAAAGTGAAGCTGACTATTTAGGTCTAATTTTTTCATCACTATCAGGTTACGATATAAGAGAAACTCCAAAAATATGGGAAAGAATGAAAGATTCAAATAAAGGGAAAGAGCCTTCAATATTTTTTAGAACACATCCTTCACCAGATGACAGAATTAATAAAATTAATGGATGGATGAATAAAGTAATTCTTGATTATCCACCAATTGTATAATGATAATGGTATTTGTGGTGAGCCCTGTTGGACTCGAACCAACGACCCATTCCTTAAAAGGGAATTGCTCTACCAACTGAGCTAAGGGCCCACAAAGAATTTCCTTATATTGATTTTTTTTTAATTATCAATGTTAAAAATTTACAAAATATTTATATACATATTATGAAAATCTTCAAATGTGCCATTTTTTATATTTTTTCTAATTTCAGACATTAATTCTTGATAAAAATTAATATTGTTTAAAGTTAAAATCATTGAGGCCAGCATTTCATTTGTATTATATAGATGATTTAAGTAATTTTTTGAGTATTTGTTTAAATTAAATTTAGAAATATTTGAATCTAAAGGAGTATTATCATTTTTATTTAAAGAATTTCTAATTTGTACTCTTCCATTCCAAGTAAAAGCTAATCCTGTACGACCAGATCTAGTTGGAAGAACACAATCAAACATATCGATGCCTCTTTTAACCGCACCTAAAATATCGGATGGTGTTCCAACACCCATTAAATATCTGGGTTTATTTTTTGGAAGATTTCTAGATAAATTATCCAATACTTTAAACATTTCATCTTGTGTTTCGCCAACAGCTAATCCACCAACGGCATAACCATCAAAGTTAATATCAATTAGGTTTTCTAATGATTGGATTCTTAAATCATCGAATAAACCACCCTGTATTATACCAAACAATGCTTTATGTGGATTAACACCAAATTCATCTTTTGATCTTTTTGCCCAATATGATGATAGTTCCATCGAATTTTTAATTTTTTTATAATCATTGCTATTTTTAGGACATTCATCCATAACCATAACTATATCTGAGTTAAGTTTTTTTTGAATTTTTATACTTTCTTCTGGGCTTAAAATAAAAGTTTTTCCATCTACATGTGATTGAAATATTGCACCTTTTTCTCTGTCAATTTTATTTAATTTGGATAATGACATAACTTGAAATCCACCGGAGTCAGTAAGAATAGGCAATTTACAATTCATAAATTCATGAAGACCACCAGCTAACTCAATTCTTTCAACTCCTGGCCTAATCATTAAATGATAAGTGTTTGATAAAATTATTTCACTACCAGTTTTTATTATATCATCAATAAAGGCACCTTTTATAGTAGCTTGAGTTCCAACCGGCATAAATGCTGGTGTTTGTATATTTCCTCTATGAGTTTCTATTAAGCCTAATCTAGAATTATTTTCGTTTTGAATTACATTAAAATTAAACTTCTTTAATGACATTCATTTATTTTATTCAGATTTAAAACTTATAATTTTATCTGGATTTGAAACTGAACCATTTTGACCATCACCTTTTGTAATTTTATCTACAAGATCCATTCCTTCAATTACTTTTCCAAAAACAGTATATTGTCTATCTAGATGAGGAGCTGCCTCAAAACAAATAAAAAATTGACTATTCCCACTATTAGGATCTGCAGATCTAGCCATAGAAACCGTTCCTCTTTCATGTGGTAAATTATTAAATTCTTCCTTTAAATCAGGTAGATCAGAACCTCCCATGCCCGCCCTATTTAAATCAAAATCATTAGAAGATGAATTTCCAAATTGCACATCTCCAGTTTGAGCCATAAATCCGTCTATAACTCTATGAAAAACAACTCCATCATATTTTCCAGAATTAGCAAGGTCTGAAATTCTTTTAACATGATTAGGT
>CACDOF010000042.1 GCA_902554315.1 uncultured Pelagibacteraceae bacterium | reverse complement strand
TTAAAATAGTTGGTTCGTCTACAGTATTCCCTTACGCGACTGTTGTTGCTGAAAGATTCGGTGGTTCAGGATTTAAAACTCCTGTAATCGAGTCTACTGGTACTGGTGGAGGTGCTAAACTATTCTGTGCTGGTGTTGGTGAACAACATCCAGATATTACAAACGCATCAAGAGCTATGAAAGATAAAGAAAAAGCCCTATGTATGAAAAATGGTGTAAATGAAATCGTTGAGATCGTAATTGGTAACGATGGTATTACATTAGCTTACAGCAAAGATGCAAAACCAGTAAACTTTACTAAAGAACAATTATATTTAGCACTAGCTGCTCATACAGTTGTTGACGGTAAATTAGTTCCAAATATTTATAAAACTTGGGACCAAATTGACGCTAGCTTACCAAAACAAAAAATTTCAGTGATGATCCCACCAGGAACATCAGGAACTAGAGATGCTTGGAATTCTTTAGTGATGAAAAAAGGTATGACTAAAGAAGCTAAAGCTCTTTATAAAGCTGGTTTTGAAGCTGGAAATAAAAAATACAAAAAACCTCAAAAACTTTACAGAGAAGATGGTGCTGCTATTGAAGTAGGAGAAAACGATAGTTTAATCATCCAAAAGCTAACTCAAGATAAAGATATGTTCGGTTTCTTTGGTTTCAGTTATTTCCTAGCTGCTAAAGATAAATTGCAAGCAGCAAGTATTGATGGTGGACAGCCTTCACTTGAATCAATTCAAGATTACAGTTATGCAGTTGCTAGACCACTATTCTTTTACGTGAAAAAAGCTCACGTTGGTGTGATCCCTGGTTTGCATGAATTTGTAAAAGAGTTCACTACAACTAAAGCGATAGGTAAAAATGGTTATTTAGCTGATATTGGTTTAGTACCATTAGATAAAGCGTTATACAGAACAACTAGAACTAATGCGAAAGATCTAGTTGCTATGGGTAATTAACTATTCCTCAGTTAACAAACGATTAAAAAGGGGTCTTTTTAGACCCCTTTTTTTTAAAATAAGAGTACAGTCCACAATAAAGGAGATTCTTTGAATTTGATATTGTTTACATTTATTGTTCTTCTAGGTTTTACAAGTTATTATTTTGGACGCAAAAAAGCATATTCAATTCAATCTACAAAAAAAAGATTAACTGCATTACCACAATTTTATGGTTATTATCTTGCAATTTGGTGTGCAATACCAGCCTTTATAATTTTTTCTTTATGGGCAATTTTTGAGCCCACAATTGTAAAACTATTAATTTTAAGTGATTATTCAAATCAAGGTTATCTTGATGATGAATTAAATTTAATTTACGAAAAAACAAAAGCATTGTCTCGAGGACAATTTACCGGAGAAATTACACCTTTTATTAAGGCTTCAGCTGAAAAATATTTAAGTCTTCGATCAATAGCTCAAAGTTCAAAAGCTGTTATAGTATTATCTATAATTATTGCTTCAGTTGCTTATGCGTATAAAAGAATTTCATCTAATTCTAGAACAAGAGAACCAGTTGAAAAATTTTTGAACGCAGTTTTATTTACAGCTTCATTAGCTGCAATATTAACTACTGTTGGAATAGTTTTCTCACTTATATTTCAAACAATAGATTTTTTTAAAGTAATTCCATTATTTGATTTTGTCTTTGGAACTCACTGGTATCCAGCAAAAGCTTTTGTTAGAGATTCTTCTGAGGCTTTAGATCCGTCAATGTATTCTGATACTTTTGGAGCGATTCCTATTTTTGCAGGCACATTTTTTATTGCATTTATTGCTATGTGTGTTGCTATTCCAATTGGTTTAATGAGTGGAATTTATTTGGCTGAATATGCATCAGTTAAAGTTAGACAATATGCAAAACCTTTAATCGAAATTTTAGCTGGTATACCAACAGTTGTTTATGGTTTTTTTGCAGCCCTAACTGTTGGCCCGTTTTTAAAGGAATTAGGAACCTCAATGGGTCTTGAAGTTTCAGCTGAAAGTGCTTTAGCAGCAGGAGGTGTAATGGGCATTATGATCATACCATTTATTTCAAGTTTAAGTGACGATGTAATTACAAGTGTGCCTCAAAGTTTAAGAGATGGAAGTTACGCTATGGGAGCAACTAAATCAGAAACAATCAAGAGAGTTATTTTTCCTGCAGCATTGCCGGGGATAGTTGGATCTATTTTGCTTGGTGTTTCAAGAGCTATTGGAGAAACAATGATAGTTGTTATGGCTTCCGGTTTAGCTGCTAATTTAACTTTAAATCCATTAGAGTCTACCTCAACAATTACAGCTCAAATTGTAGTTATTCTAATTGGTGACCAAGCTTTTGGCGACCCAAAAACGCAAGCTGCTTTTGCTTTAGGTATGTCATTATTTTTAGTAACGCTTTGTTTAAACATTGTGGCCTTAAGAGTTGTTAAAAAATATAGAGAGAAATATGAATAAAAATAAAGAACAATTGTTAAATAAAAGATACAAGGCTGAAAAGAGATTTCGCTTATTTGGTCAAAGTGCAATTTTTATGGCACTTTTATTTTTAACAATTTTTATTTTCAAAATTTTTTCAACTGGATATTCAGCTTTTCAAAAAACTTGGCTCATAGTTCCAGTAAATTTTGATGCAGAATTAATGATGTTAGATGAAAATCCAACAAAACAAGATATCGAAGATGCGGACTATTACGAAATAGCACTTCAATCAATGTGGAATTTAGACCTTAACGCTAATGAGGATC
>CACDOF010000041.1 GCA_902554315.1 uncultured Pelagibacteraceae bacterium | reverse complement strand
CTTTTTTATTTAACTGCCAAAGCCATTTCCATTAGCTTATCGCCACCTGGAACTTTTTCAGCAAATGCTTTGTGAGAAGATTGCTTAGCAATCTCAACCCATGCTGCATGGTCGTTAGCATCCATATATACTAATTTTACTCCTGCCGCTTTGTATGCGTCTTCAAATTTTTTATCTAAATTTTCAACTTGTGCAGTCATATATTTTTCAGCAATTTTACCGGCTTTCATTAAAGCATCTTGTTGTTTTGAACTAAGTTTGTCAAAGCTCATTTTTGACATCAAGATTGGCTCATACATAAACCATAGTCCAAATTTTCCTGGAGGCGTTGCGCACGTTACTTGTTCATAAATTTTGTAACTAACAAAACTACCTGAACTAGTATTTGCACCAGTTAATACTCCAGTTTGCAAACCTGTATAGATTTCAGATGAAGGCATGCTTTGTATGCCAGCTCCAGCTGCCTCTAACATTTGATTAAATGCTTTTCCAGCTGCTCTCATTACTTGACCTTTGGCATCTGAAGGATTTTTAATGCATTTTGATTTTGAAGCAAAACCGCCACCCAACCATGCATCAGACAAAACTACTACACCTGCATCATTAATGATTCTCTTGATCTCAGTCATCATTGGACCTTTGTTAAATCTCAAAGCATGATCATGATTTTTTACAGTTCCTGGCATCAAGGTTGCATCAAACTCCGGATGAAATTTAGATGCATATGCCAATGGAAATGCTGAAATATCTAACTGACCAGTTGTCATAGGTTTCCATTGTTCTTTAGGTTTGTACAATGATTTAGCTGGATAAATTCTAATATCTAAATCTACACCCGCTTTTTTAACTTCATCAGCAATAATTTGAACCATTTCATGTCTTGGATCAAAAGAGCCATCTGCTCTTGGTGTTCCTGGCCATTGATGGCTAGCTTTAAGAGTTACAGCATAAGCTGACCCAATTAATGATAAAGCTAAAAATAATGTTGTAAAATAAAAACTTATTTTTTTTAACATGTTTTCCCCTCTTTTAATTTAATTTAATAATCATATTAAATTGAACTTATTGGTAAGAGTCAATATAAGGAAATGTCATATATTAAATTATGGATGGACCACTAAAAAATTTACTAGTTATTGATTTAACAAGGGTTTTGGTAGGACCTTATTGTACAATGATACTCTCAGATTTAGGTGCAAGAGTTATAAAAATTGAAGCACCTGAAGTGGGAGATGATTCAAGAAAATTTGGACCTTTTGTAGAAAATTATTCTGCATACTTCATGTCTTTGAATAGAGGTAAAGAAAGTATAGCTCTAAATTTAAAAAACGATGAAGATAAAAAAATTTTTGATAAGATTTTATCGAAAGCAGATATTTTAGTTGAAAATTTCAAACCAGGAACTCTTGATAAATGGGGATATGGTTGGAAAGATGTTAGTAAAAAATATCCTAAGTTAATATATGCTTCCGCATCAGGTTTTGGACAAACTGGTCCTTTAAAAGAGTTACCTGCATACGATATGGTTGTTCAAGGTATGGGTGGTTTAATGAGCGTAACTGGTCATCCAAATTCTGAACCAACAAGAGTTGGAACATCTATAGGAGATATCACGGCAGGTTTATTTACAGCAATTGGAATAAACGCAGCTTTATACGATAGACAAAAAACAGGCAAAGGAACTTACATAGATGTATCAATGTTAGATTGTCAAATAGCAATTTTAGAAAATGCAATTGCAAGATATCTGTCTAAAAATGAAATTCCTGAACCTATGGGTTCAAGACACCCTTCAATTGCGCCTTTCGAAGCTTTTAAAACAAAAGATAGCTATATCATCATTGCTGCTGGAAATGATAAACTTTTTGAAAAACTATGTAATGTCTTAAATATCGCAGAGATAAGTAATGATGAAAGATTTAATACAAATTCACTTCGATGTGAAAATATGGATCAATTAAAAGAAATTTTTGAAAAACAATTAAAGTCTAAGACAACAGATGAGTGGATAAAAGAAATGGAATTATTAAAAATTCCATGTGGACCTATTTTTAATATCAAACAAGCTGTAGAAAATCCACAGATAAAAGAAAGAAATATGATAGTTAAATCTTATCATAAAATTATAGGTGAATTTAAATCAGCAGGAAATCCAATTAAAATGTCTACTTACAAAGATACCGATACCAGAGGAGATATACCTGATTTAGACGAACACAGAGATAAAATTATTAAAGAATTTTCTAAATAATTATTGATTTTCAGTTTCTGTATTTTCTGAGGCTGTTTCTTCCTGGTCTTTCATCTCATCTAATGAGACATCAGTTTCTTCTTGTTCTTCTGGAGTTTCAATAGTTTCTGGAGCAGGTTGCTCCTGCGTATTTTGAAGTTCAGCCAAATCATCTTTTGAAACTTGGATTTTTTCAGGAATTTTTCTTGCTCTTTTTGAAGGAAGGATTGGAACTCCGCTTTTAGAAATTTCTCCTTTATATAAGTTTTCAAAATCGTCACCTATATCCTCTTCATCCTCCCCAGTATCATCTGCTTGCTCGACATGTTTTCTTAATTTATAAACTGCTGCATCAGTTAAATCTGGAACTTTAATAGTTTCTTCAGCTATTTCTCTCAAAGCTATAACCGTATTTTTATCATTATCTCTATCTAAAGTTGGTTCTAATCCAGAATTAAGTTGAGTAGCTCTTTCTTTTGCAACCAACACAAGTTCATATGGACTATCAACTTTATCTATGCAGTCTTCAACGGTAACTCTTGCCATGGCGCGTTG
>CACDOF010000040.1 GCA_902554315.1 uncultured Pelagibacteraceae bacterium | reverse complement strand
TGTTCTAATTAAAGGTTTTGTATTTTGTATGTTAATTGCTTGTCTTAATCTTCTAATATGAACATCTACTGTTCTAGACTCAACATATATATGTTCCCCCCAAACGTTGTTTAAGAGTTGTTCTCTTGAATAAACTCTTTTTGGATTTTTGATAAAAAAATCTAATAGTTTAAATTCAGTTGGACCTAAAGTAATTTCCTTATCTTTTCTATAAACTCTTTTTGTAATCCGATCTATTTTTAAATCAGTAAATTCTACAACGTCTGATGATGATTGAGGCTTAGATCTTCTCAATAAAGATTTAATTCTAGCATTTAATTCTTTTTGACTAAAAGGTTTAGTTACATAATCATCTGCACCTGTATCAAATGCTTTTAATTTGTCTTCTTCCTCCCCTTTTGCAGTTAACATAATGACAGGAATATCATTAAACTTATCATCTTTTTTTAAGTTTTTACAAATTTCAACACCAGATAATTCAGGCAACATCCAATCCATTAATATCAAATCTGGCTGTTTTGATTTTATTTGTTTAAGAGCATCTTCTCCATTTTCTGAATGACTGACTTTATAACCTTCTTTTTCAAGATTGTACTTTAACAAACTAACAATTGATGCCTCATCTTCAGCTATGAAAACATGAGCTGACATAAATCATTTTTCTCCTGTTACAATTGGCTCGGTGCCCTTAGGTCTGTCACCTTTTAAATATTCACCTTTAGCTAAATAATAAATTTGTTCTGCAACATTTGTAGTATGATCACCAATACGCTCAACGTTTTTGGTCACAAACAACAAGTGAGTTCCATCCTCTAAATTTTTTTCATTTTCTTTAAGATATTTTATAACTTCTTGCATACATAGATTTGTTAGATCATCTATTTGCTCATCACCTTCCCAAACATTTACTGCCATTGGCGCAGATCTTTCTAGATAAGCGTCTAATGTTAATTTTAATTGTTTTTGAACACTGGTAGATACTCTATATAATGAATCTACCAAATTCTTTGGAAGATTTTCATTAAGCAAAAGTGTTCTCTTGGATATATTTTTTGCTAAATCACCTATTCTTTCTAAATCTGAAGAAATTTTCAAAGCTGTTACTGTCTCTCTTAAATCAATTGCCATAGGTTGTCTCAATGCAATTAAATTTACGACTTGTTGTTCAATCAAAGTTTCATATTTATCTATTTTTTCATCGTCTTGAATTACTGCTTCCGCAAAGTCGCTATTTTTTGTGGTAATGGCTTGAATTGCTTTACCCAAAGCTTCCTCACATGCACTTCCCATTTTAATGATATTAGCATTTAGATTTTTGAGTTCTTCTTCGTAAGATTTAACTGTATGTGGTGCTTCAGACATTATCCAAACCTCCCGGTTATATAGTCCTGGGTTTTTTTATTATCAGGATTCTTAAATATTTTATCAGTAGATCCATGTTCTATCAATTGTCCTAAGTGAAAAAAACCTGTATTTTGAGATACACGTGCCGCTTGAGCCATAGAATGAGTTACAATTATTATTGTGTGCTCTTTTTTTAATTCATCAATCAATTCTTCAATTTGTGCTGTTGCTATAGGATCTAATGCTGAACAAGGCTCATCCATTAATATAACTTCAGGTCTTACAGAAATTGCTCTAGCAATACAAAGTCTTTGCTGTTGCCCTCCAGATAATCCAGTTCCAGGTTCATGCAACCTATCTTTTACCTCTTCCCATAGTGCAGCTTTTTTTAAGCTAGTTTCAACAATTTCATCCATTTCTTGTTTTGATTGGGCTATACCATGAATTGTTGGACCGTAAGATACATTTTCATATAAAGTTTTTGGAAAAGGATTAGGTTTTTGAAAAACCATACCAATTTTTTCTCTTAGTCTTACTACATCACAACTTTTATCATTGATATTAAAGTCATTAATTAAAATTTCTCCTTTAACACTACAGATATCAATTACATCATTCATTCTATTAAGACATCTTAGGAAAGTTGATTTACCACAACCAGATGGACCAATTAATGCTGTTACTTGATTTTCCTCAATATCTAAACTTATATTAAAGAGCGCTTGTTTTTTTCCGTAAAAAACATCAACATCTTTTGCTTTAATCTTTTTCATTTTAACTCCATTTTTTCTCAAACTTATGTCTTATTATTTGGGCAAATAAATTCATTATTATTAAAAAGCCAAGTAAGACCATTATACATGCTGAAACTTTTTCTACAAATCCTCTTTCAGCACTTTCAGCCCAAATATAAATTTGAACTGGTAAACTTGCAGCAGGATCCATAGGTGATCCAGGTATCGTGTTAACAAAAGCAACCATTCCAATTAAAATTAAGGGTGCAGTTTCTCCTAAAGCTTGAGCTAAACCAATTATTGTTCCTGATAACGTACCAGGCATTGAAAGAGGAACGGTATGATGCATTGTGGTTTGCATTCGACTGGCTCCCATAGCAAGTGCTGCTTCTCTTATACTTGGTGGAACCGCTTTTAAAGATGCTCTAGCAGCTATAATTATTGTTGGTAAAGTCATTAAGGACAAAGTGATACCTCCAACCAATGGGGTAGACCTTGGTAGTTGAAATAAAGCTAATAAAACGCCTAACCCTAATAGACCAAAAACTATAGATGGAACTGCTGCTAAGTTATTTATATTTACTTCAATAAAATCAGTGAATCTATTTTTAGGGGCAAATTCTTCAAGATAGATTGCTGCTAGAACCGCTACAGGAAAAGCTATCATTAAACAAACAAGTATAGAAAAAATTGAGCCCATAAATGAACTTGCTATTCCAGCTAGTTCAGCTTCTCTTGAGTCAGCATTTGTAAAAAAGCTAATATTAAATTTACTTTCAACCTTACCATT
>CACDOF010000039.1 GCA_902554315.1 uncultured Pelagibacteraceae bacterium | reverse complement strand
TTTAGAAGTTTAAAAACATCATTATATTCAGTTGCAAACCAAAAATTTTGAGTATTACCTGGATGATCTTTAAAAATTTTTTCAATAATAGGTTTTAGACTTATAGTATGTTTTGTTTCAGTAATACTTGGAAAACTTGGAACTTTTATATTTTTTGGAAGTTTTTTTCTATTATCTTCATCAAAACTCCATTTACCTCCTTCTGGGGTTCCATCTTTTTTCATTAATATATTTAATTTTTGTCTAGTACCTTTGTAAAAAGTAGCCATAAAAGGTTTTTTATTTTTTGATAAGTAATTATTAAACTCTTCTCTTGAATTTAAAAACATTGGTGATTTAATTTTATTCCAAATAAGAGCATTTTTTTTCACAAAATTTTTAATCTTTTTTTCAAAAAATTTATCTTCAATTTCAAAACTAGTAATTTCCTTGATTTGCCTAGATTTAATAACTTTTTTAATTTTATCTAAATAATCTTTTTTAAAATCAATTGAATCAATTTTCTTATATTCAACTTTGAATTTATTTTTTTTTAAGCTATCTGCGTGTGACCTCATGGATGATAGGAAAAGTAGTATTTTTAATTTGTGATGTTTTTCATATGTGCATAATTCATGGTCTTCTGACATAAAAAATAGGTGGTCATTTTTGTAGCGGTTAAGATATTTTAATGGAAATAATTGATTTCCAAGTATAATAAATAATTTCATAAAAATATTATATGTCAGAAAAATATCTAATTGTCGGTGCGACAGGTTCTATCGGTTCAAATTTAGCAGAAAAATTGCATGCATCAGGAAATGACTTGCATCTAGTTGGAAGAGACGAAAGACAAACTAAATCTATTTCTGAAAAGTTAAATTGTTCATACTCAATAGCCGACGTTTTAAATGATGGTTTTGTAGATACTATAAAATCAGATATTAGCGATATAAAAGGAATAGCTTATTGTGTTGGTTCAATAGATCTTAAACCACTAAGAATGACCTCTGAAGATGATTTTAACAAATGTATGAAACTTAATTTATATTCTGCTGTTGAATTAATAAAAGGTTATCAAGACTCATTAAAAAAAAATAAAGGTTCTATAGTACTCTTTTCTACAGTCGCTGCACAAAGAGGATTTACAAACCATTCAATTATTGCTTCAGCTAAAGCAGCAATTGAAGGATTGACCGTTTCATTGGCAGCTGAATTTGCCCCTAATATAAGAGTAAATAGTGTTGCGCTTAGTTTAACAAATTCAAAAATCGCACAACCAATGTTAAAAAATGAAGCTATCGCACAAGGAATTGCCAAGGCCCACCCATTAAAAAGATTGGGAGAAGGAAAAGATGGTGCCGGTCTTGCAAAATATTTGCTCTCCGAAGAAAGTTCTTGGGTGACAGGACAAATAATAGCAGTAGATGGAGGAAGATCTAAGCTTTCCTAGAGTGAAAAAATTTTTTTTATTTATATTTATATCTTTATTATTTACGTCAAAAAGTTTTTCAGAAAATTTCAAACTAGAAAAAATAGTTAGTTTAAATGAACCCTGGGGATCATCTTTTGTAAATAAAGATGAAATTATAATAACTGAAAAAAGTGGAAAAATTAAAATTATTAATCTTATATCAAAAAAAATAAACAACATTGATCATGATCTTAATTTTAAAGAATACGGTCAAGGTGGATTGTTAGATATTATTTATCAAAAAGGTTATGTATGGGTTTCTTACACTGAAGACAGAGGAAATTGGAAAACCAGCACATCAATTGCTAAATCAGAATTTAATTATAAAAGATTATTTTTTAAAAATATTTTTCAGGCAGAACCTCCAATAGACTCTCCATACCATTTTGGATCTAGATTAGCTATTAAAGATGATTATCTATATGCATCAGCTGGAGAAAGAGGTAAAGGAATGATCGCACAAGACCCAACAAAACATCCAGGCAGTATTATTAGGATTCATAAAGACGGCAGTATCCCAAAAGACAATCCAAAATTCAAAAATAAAAATGAATGGTTGCCTGAAATTTATCAAATTGGAATAAGAAATCCTCAAGGTTTAACAGTCTCAGATTTTGACGGAAAAGTTTATATGAGTAACCATGGTGCCAGGGGAGGAGATTGGTTTGGAGAAGTTAAGAAAGGTGAAAATTATGGTTGGAAAATCTTAGGTTGGGGAGGAAAAAATTATTCTGGAATACCAATTGGTCCTAAATGGAAACCGGGTTTTACAAAAGCGATACAATATTGGGTTCCTTCAATAGCAACGAGCGCTATAACAATATATAAAGGAAATGAGTTTAAAGAGTGGAATGGAAATGCCTTAATTACCTCTCTTAAAGATCAATCGTTAAGAAAAATAATTTTCAATGATTTATCTAACGTTAAAGAAGAAATTATTTTTAAGGATAAAATTGGCAGAATTAGAGATATTCAGATACATCCAGAAAGTGGAAAAATTTTCTTTTTAAGCTCAGATGCTTTATGGTTAATGGAGAAAAAATAATATATAAATAGATTTTATGGATGATGTTGTAATAGTTGGCGGTGGCATAATAGGTACAGCTACAGCATATTTCTTATCTATAGAAGGAAGAAAAGTAAAAGTAATAGAAAGAGATCCAACATATAAAACAGCATCATTTCCACTGTCATTAGGTGGTTTTAGAAGACAGTTTTATCAAAAGGAGAATATACTTCTTGGTAAATTTGCTAGAGATTTTATTTTTCAAATTCCTGAGTTATTAAAAACAGAAAAAAACCCTAACCCAACTGCAAGCATGGTGCCGAATGGATATTTATTAATGTTTGGTCCAGATGATGCTGAAGAACAATATAGAGCCTTAGAAAACCATAAAGAATGTGATGCTGGAACAAAAAATATCAAAGGATCAGAACTAAATAAAATTTTTCCTTATATA
>CACDOF010000038.1 GCA_902554315.1 uncultured Pelagibacteraceae bacterium | reverse complement strand
GGATTGTATATGATCCAGAAATAAGCAAAAATACTTTTTTACTTTGGGCTTTACCTTTGATTTTGTTTGTTTTTGGTGGCCTTTTAATTATTAGAAAAGTATCTATAAAGTAGGTGTACAAAATTTTATTATGAGAAAAATATTTATAACTTTATTAACTTATTCATTTTTATTTATGAATATTTCTAATGCATCAGAAAATAATTGGAGTTTCTATACCGGAATGTTTGATTTCAGTGATGAGGGTAAAAAATCGAATCTTTTTGGTGTTCAACATATTAATACTGAGGATATTTATTTTGGAACTTTGCAACCAGTAACAGGCGCTATTATAACTGCTGATAATGCTACATATTTTTATAAAGGCTTTCAAATTCAAAACGGTGATGGAGCTTTTAAATTTACACCAAGTTTCACTCCTGGTTTGTATTTCGAGGGTGATGGTAAAGATTTGGGTCATGTAATAGAGTTTAAAACTGAATTACAGATATCATTTGAAATATCATCGAATAGCGAGTTAGGTTTTTCTTACAATCATATTTCTAATGCAAGTCTTGGAGATAAAAATCCTGGGGCAAATAGTTATATGTTTAATTTTATTAAAAAATTTTAAACTAATTTTATGAATTTAAAAAATTGTCATAATTTCTATGACTTTAGAAAGTTAGCAAAAAAAAAATTACCTTCACCAATATTTCATTATATTGATGGTGCTGCAGATGATGAGATAACATATGCTAGAAACACTAGTGCTTTTGATGATGTTGATTTAGTTCCAAATGTTTTAAGGGGAGTTGAAAATGTTGATCTTTCAACAACTATATTTGGAAAAAAATTGGATTTACCATTTTACCTAGCACCTACAGCATTACAAAGACTTTTTCATTATGATGGAGAAAGAGCAGTAGGAAAGGCAGCTAAAAAATTTAATACAATGTTTGGTGTTTCGGCCTTAGCCACTGTGAGTGTAGAAGAAATATCTTCTATGATTGATACCCCTAAAATGTTTCAATTTTATTTCCATAAAGACAGAGGTTTAAATGACTCTTGTTTAGAGCGAGCTAAAGCAGCAAAATTCGATGTAATGGCTTTAACAGTAGATACCATTACTGGCGGAAACCGGGAGAGAGATTTAAGAACTGGTTTTACATCTCCACCAAAATTAACTTTATCAAGTTTGTTTAGTTTTGCTACCAAGCCTATGTGGGGAATAAACTATCTAACAAAAGGTAAGTTTGAATTACCTCATCTTCAAGATTTTGTGAAAGAAGGCACAAGTACTAACTCTTCGATTGGAAATTATTTTTCTACTATGTTGGATCAATCTATGAATTGGAAAGATGCTGAAAAACTTTGTTCACAATGGGGAGGCCATTTTGCTCTTAAAGGAATTATGAGTGTTGAAGACGCAAAAAGAGCTGTAGATATTGGTTGTACTGGAATTATGGTTTCAAATCATGGTGGAAGGCAGTTAGATGGATCTAGATCTCCATTCGATCAATTGGCGGAAATAGTTGATGCAGTTGGTGATAAACTTGATGTTATATGTGAAGGAGGAAT
This sequence comes from uncultured Pelagibacteraceae bacterium, assembly GCA_902554315.1. Taxonomy (GTDB): domain Bacteria; phylum Pseudomonadota; class Alphaproteobacteria; order Pelagibacterales; family Pelagibacteraceae; genus Pelagibacter. Next base: position 1,525 of record CACDOF010000038.1, on the reverse strand, counting down.
TCATAGAGGAACTCATATGCTTAAAGCATTATCAATAGGCGCTAAAGCGTGTTCAGGTGGAAGACTTTATCTTTATGCTTTAGCAGCAGCTGGTCAAGCAGGTGTTGAAAGAGCACTAAATCAATACAAAACTGAACTACAACGTGACATGAAATTAATGGGTTGTACAAAAATCAGTGATTTAAATAGAAGTAACTTAAGATTTAGAGGACAATGAGTTTAAAGAATTGTTATAACTTTGATGATTTTAGAAAATTAGCAAAAAAAAAATTACCAGCACCAATATTTCATTATATAGACGGTGGATCTGATGATGAAGTTACTCTGAATAGAAATACAGAAGCTTTTAATGACTGTGATTTAGTACCAAATATTTTAAATAGTGTTGGAGAACCTGATTTAAAAACAAACGTTTTTGGTACAACAATAGATATGCCAATTTTTTTATCTCCTACTGCCATGCAAAGTTTATATCATCCAGATGGAGATAAAGCTTCGGCTAGGGCAGCAGAAAAATTTGGAACAATTTATAGTATGTCTACTATGGCGTCTTTTTCTATTGAGGAAGTATCAAATCTTTCAAGTGGACCAAAAATATTTCAACTTTATATTCATAAGGATCAATCAATTACCAATGACTTAATTGATAGATGTAAAAGAGCAAATTTTAATGGAATGTGTATAACTGTCGATACTATTGTTGCTGGAAATAGAGAAAGAGATCATAGAACAGGATTTACAACACCTCCAAAATTAACTTTAAATAGTCTCATGAGTTTTGCAATGAGACCACAATGGGTTTTTAATTATTTCACCAACAAAAAATTCGAACTGGCAAATTTAAAAGATAAAGTTGAAAAAGGAACGAATATTGCTCAATCAGTTATGGGTTACATAAATGAACAGTATGATCCTGCAATGAATTGGCAAGACGCTGAATATTGTATTAAAAAATGGGACGGCCCTATGGCGCTAAAAGGTGTTATGTCAGTAGAAGATGCAAAAAGAGCAATTGATATAGGATGCACTGCTATTATGGTATCAAATCATGGAGGAAGACAGTTAGATGGATCAAGGTCGCCTTTTGATCAGATCAAAGCCATTAGAGACGCAGTTGGAGACAAATTAGAAGTTATTCTAGATGGTGGTGTTAGAAGAGGAACTCATGTACTGAAAGCTATTGCCGCAGGTGCGACAGCTTGTAGTTTTGGTAAAGCTTTTTTGTTTAGTTTAGGGGCAGGTGGACAAGAAGGAATAGAAAGACTTCTTCAAAATATGCACGATGAAATTAGAAGAAATATGATATTAATGGGTTGTAAAAATATAAAAGACTTAGATATTTCAAAAATAATTTATAGAAAGTAAATGGAATTACAATTAGCTAAAGCGTTGGATAGACTTGGAACTGAAAGTGCTTTTTCAGTTTTAGCTGAAGCAAAAAAATTGGAAGCACAAGGTAAACCAATGATCCATTTGGGTTTAGGTCAACCTGATTTTAAAACACCAAAGCACGTTGTTGAAGCTG
>CACDOF010000037.1 GCA_902554315.1 uncultured Pelagibacteraceae bacterium | reverse complement strand
CTTAGAGCTACAGATTGAACTCTTCCTGCTGATTTTGATCCAGGAAGTTTTGTCCATAAAATTGGTGAAATGTTAAAACCAACTAAATAGTCAAGTGCTCTTCTTGCCATATAGGCATCAACCAAATGTGCTTCTATACTTCTTGGATTGTCAATTCCATTTATTACAGCTTTTTTTGTAATTTCATTAAAAACAACTCTTTCTAATTTTTTATCTTTTAAAACTTTTTTTTCTTCTAAAAACTCTTTAACATGCCAAGCTATAGCTTCGCCTTCTCTATCTGGGTCAGTTGCGAGAATTATTTTTGTGGATTTTTCTGCAGAGTCTGTAATTTCTTTTAAATATTTTTTTGAAAAACTATCAACCTCCCAAATCATTTTAAAATCATTTTCAGGATCAACAGATCCATTTTTAGATGGAAGATCTCTTATGTGTCCATAACTAGCTAAAACAGTATATTCCGATCCTAAATATTTATTTATAGTTTTTGCTTTTGCGGGACTTTCTACAATAACTAGATTCATTTAACATCAAACTACTCAAAAGAGTTTATCTGTCAAACTAATAAATTTTTGTTTTAATTTCTTCTTTATTTATTAGGCGTTTGATGTTTTCGCGATGCGCATAAAATATTAAAACAAACATTATTATGAAAAAAAAAAGATCTTTTTCATAAACAAAAAAAACATAAATTGGTATTGCTGCACTTGCAATAATTGAACTTAATGATGAATATTTTGAAATTAAATATATTAATATCCAGATTATACCAAAGACTGTTGCCAAATATAAATCTATAGCAATAATTATTCCTAAATATGTGGCAACACCTTTTCCACCTTTAAATTTTAGCCAAACTGGAAATAAATGACCAAGAAAAATACACAATGATGAAATAAAAATTAATTCTGGGTAATTATATTTAAGATAAATAATAGGCAATATCGCTTTAGAAATATCAAGTAATAAAGTTAAATAGCCAACTAATTTATTTCCAGATCTAAGAGCATTCGTGGCTCCGATATTTCCTGAGCCAATATTTCTAATATCTTTTTTAGTAATGATTTTTGTTAAAATAAATCCAAACGGAATTGATCCAAAAATGTAAGAGATTATAGCTACTAAGGTATAGTCCATTTTTATAATTTAAATAGTTCTACTCCATTTACAAATGTATTTGTTACTTTTCCTTGAAGTTTTTTATTTTCAATAGAAGTATTTTTAGATTTTGATATTAAATTTTCTTGCTTCACAACCCATGGCTTATTTAAATCTACAATACAAAAATCAGCATTATTTCCAATATCTAGATTACCTTTATTTATATCTAAAATTTTTGCTGGATTAGATGTTAATGCTCTTATAATTGTAACTAAATCAACTGATCCATTGTGGTAAAGTTCAAGACTTAAAGATAAAAGCGTTTCTATTCCTGAGGCGCCAGTAGCAGCTTGCGCAAAGGTTAATCTTTTTTGTTCTTCATCCTCAGGTTTATGATCCGATACTATAACGTCTATTGATCCATCTTTTAAACCCTGAACTAAACTTAATCTATCTTCTTCAGTACGTAGAGGTGGAGATAATTTTAGAAATGTTTTAAAATCTCCTATATCATTTTCATTCAATGAAAGATTATTAATTGATACACCACAAGAAAAATCTATTTTTTCTTTTCGATTTTTAATAATATCTACTGATTTTGCAGATGAAATTTGAGATATATGATATCTGCAATTTATATTTTCTAATAAAGTTAGATCTCTTTCAATTATAACTAGTTCTGCAATTTCTGGTATTCCTTGAAGACCTAGTTTAGTTGATATTATTCCATCATTGATCATTCCATTTTTAGACAATTCTAGATCTTCAGCGTGTTGCATTATTAAAGAATTTAAATCTTTTGCTGAGTTCATTATTCTTGTCATAACTCTCGTATTTTGTATTGTTTTATAGCCATCTGTAAATCCAATTATACCTTTACTTTGAAGCAATCCAAATTCAGTCATATTGTTGCCTTCAATATTTTTTGTGAGAGAAGCAGTTGGATAAATGTTTATTCTTGATTTATCTCTTCCTCTTCTTTTAAGAAAATCAACTATAGAAACATTATCGATAATAGGATCAGTATTTGGCATTGTTATTACAGCAGTAACCCCACCTGATAAAGCTGCATTACTTAGTGTTTTAAAATTTTCTTTATATTCATATCCAGGCTCACCAACGAAAACTCTCATGTCAACTATACCTGGGAAAATGTATTTTCCATTTAAATCAATAACTTTTTCTCTTGTAGGAATATTGTTTTTATTTACTTTTTTACCTACAGCTTCAATATTACCATCTTCATTAATTATTAATCCACCAACTTCATTTAATGAATTTTTTGGATCAATTATATTTGCATTAATAAAATATTGTTTTTTCATCATTCACAAAAAATCTTTAAGCACGCCATTCTTATTGCCACACCAAGTTCAACTTGCTCTTTAACAACACTCATATTTGTGTCATCTGCAAGTTTTGTATCAATTTCTATTCCTCTATTCATTGGTCCAGGATGCATAATTATGCAATCTTTTTTTGCATGATTAAGTTTATCTGGTGTTAGACCGTAGTACTCATAGTATTCTCGATTAGATGATAAAAAAGAACTAGTCATTCTTTCATTTTGCAGCCTAAGCATCATAACGATGTCACAATCTTTTACACCTTTTTTCATATCTGAATAAATATTTACACCAAATTTTCCGATATCAGTTGGCAATAAATTAGTTGGTGCAACTATATTTACTTCAGCACCCAGCATATTTAGTAAATAAATATTAGATCTAGCCACCCTTGAGTGAAGTATATCTCCACATATTGCAATTTTTAATCCTTCGATTTTTTTTTTTCTATTTATAATTGTTAATGCATCAAGCAATGCTTGAGTAGGGTGCTCACGTCTTCCGTCACCAGCATTTAAAACTGAACAGTTTACTTTTTGTGAAAGCAAATTACATGCTCCTGAGTCTTGATGTCTAATAACTATTATATCTGGATGCATTGCATTTAGAGTCATTGCGGTGTCAATTAAAGTTTCTCCCTTTTTAATAGC
>CACDOF010000036.1 GCA_902554315.1 uncultured Pelagibacteraceae bacterium | reverse complement strand
GTAACAATGGAGAACTTAGTTTAAAAAATAGCTTTCGTGGGGGTGCCTTTATTGGATGCTCTAATTATCCAGAATGCAAATTTACTAGACCATTATCAAAATCAAAAGCCGCTCAACAGATAGCCTTAGCTGAACCAAAGCTTATTGGTCAAAATGATAATGGCAAAGATATTTATCTTAAAAATGGAAGATTTGGCCCTTATCTTCAACACGAAAGAGAGCAAGACCAGCAAATAAAAAATAAAAAAATAAAAAATAAAAAAAAAGATGACAGTATGAAAAATATATCAATTCCTAAGGGTCTTGAAATTGATAATATTGATTTAAATAAAGCTAAGTTTCTTTGTTCGTTACCAATAAGTCTCGGTAAAAACCCTGATAATAATAGCGATATTACAATTAATGTTGGCAGATTTGGTCCTTATCTTAAATGTGAAAATAAATCTGCAAGAATTGAAAATGTAGATGAGCTTTTTACAATTGGACTAAACAGAGCCATTACTTTAATTGCTGAAGCTAAACCAGGTAGAATTTCATCGTCTCTAATAAAAGATCTTGGTGAGCATCCTGATGATAAAAAAACTGTAAGAATAATGAAAGGGCAATACGGTCCTTATATCAAATATAAATCCCTGAATGCAACAATTCCTGAAGAAAAAGATCCAACTGAACTAACAATGGAAGAGGCATTAATACTTATTGAGAAAAGAAAAGAGTACGATAAAAATAAAAAAAAGAAAAAAAAATGAAAATATTAATTTTTATTATTCTGTTGTATGGTATTTTTTTAAATTCTTCTATTGCTGTTGAAAAAAATGATTGTAAAGAATTTAAAAGATTTACAAAAGATTATATATCATGTGTAGCTGAAAATTTAAAAAATATTGCTTTAAAAGGAACTGATAAAGTAAGAAAAGATTTAAATATTGCTACTAATGAAGTAAAAGATGATGCTTCTAAAGCTAAAGATAAAACAAAAGAAATAATTGAAAAAGGTAAGGAAAAAATTAATTAATTATGAGTGCTGAAGAAAATATTATAAAATATCAAATAATTTTACCTAAAGCTGCAGATCCTGTTGGTTCATACGTCTCAACGAAAATTTCAGGTAAACAAATTTATATATCTGGTCAAATTTCAATAAATGAAAAGGGAGATTTAATTAAAGGAAAATTAGGAAAAGATTTGAATGTAGAAAAAGGTTATGAGGCTGCAAAAAGATGTGCTTTGAGTATTATCTCTCAATTAAAAAGAGCATGTGATGATGATTTATCAAAAGTTAGTAATTGCATTAAAATTACAGGTTATGTTAATTCAACTGATGATTTTGTGGATCAGCCAAAAGTTATAAACGGTGCATCTGACTTGATATCAAAAATATTTGAAAATAGCGGAGCACATGCGAGAGCAGCTGTTAGTGCTAACAGTTTGCCGCTGGGGGTATCTGTGGAAGTTGATGCGATTTTTGAGTTAAAATAATTTTTACCGTCCTACACCTATATATTTAAAACCTTGAGCTTTTATTTTTAAAGGAGAGTAAATATTTCTCATATCATATATTGCTGGTTTTTTTTTTTTAAACATGCTTTTAAAATTGATTGATTTAAAGTCGTTCCAATCAGTATGAATGATTATAAGATCTGACTTAACTACAGACTTTTTTATTGAACTATTAAATTCAACATTTTTAAATTTTTTAAATTCTTTTTTATAACCTGTGGGGTCATAATATTTAATAATAGCTCCTTTTTTGGATAAAGCAGGTATCATTGTTAAACTAGATGAGTCTCTCATATCATCAGTATTAGCCTTGAATGTTACACCTAAGAATGTGATTACTTTGTTTTTTATTTTATTATTTAAAGTTTTGTAAATTCTATTTAATAAAATTTTTGATCTATTTTCATTTGATTTAATAACAGATTTAATAATTGATAAATTTGTACTAAAATTCTTAGCTGTTGAAATTATTGCCTTGGTATCTTTGGGAAAACAAGAGCCGCCGTAGGCAGGTCCAGCTCTAAGAAAACGACTTCCTATTCTTTTATCCAAACCCATGCCAATTGAAATATCTTCAACATTAATTTGTGTTTTTTCACATAAATTAGCAATTTCATTAATAAAAGTTACTTTAGTAGCCAAAAAAGCATTTGAAGCATACTTAATTAATTCCGCTGCTCTTCGTGATGTGTGCATATATTCGGCTCCCTTAGAAATTAATGGTGCGTAAAGGTTTTTTAAAATACGGTTTGATTTTTTATCGTTGGTGCCAATCACAATTCTGTCAGGATATGTAAAATCTCTAATTGCTTCACCCTCCCTTAAAAATTCTGGATTTGAAACAACAGAAAATTTACTTTTTTTATTTTTTTTAGATAAAATTTTTTCAATATTGTCACCTGTAGTTACAGGAACAGTTGATTTAGTAATAATAATTTTAAATTTGTTTATTGATGAACTTATTTCTTTTGCTACATCAAAGATTTGCGTCAAGTCTGCTGAGGTTCCTTGTTTTTTAGTTGGAGTTCCTACACAAATAAATATTATATCAGATTTTTTTATAGAATTTTTTAAATTAGTAGAAAAATTTAATCTTTTATTTTTATAATTTTTTTTTACTAATTCATCAAGTCCAGGCTCGTAAATGGGAATTAATCCTTTTTTAAGATTATTAATTTTATCTAAATTTTTATCAACGCAAATAACATTGTTTCCTAAATCAGAAAAACAAACACCGCTAACTAGACCCACATATCCTGTTCCTATCATGCATAGTTTCATATTTTGGAAATTTTTAATGTTGAATTTATATAACCAGACATTGTACCACAATCTAAATATTTTCCCAAAAAAGAATGTCCAATAAACATTTCATTCTCATAAATTAACTTTTGTATGGCATCGGTAATGTGTATCTCTCCACCTTTACCAGGTTTCTGTTTTTGTAATTTTAAAAAAATTTTTTTCGGAAGAATGTATCTACCAATTACTGCTTTATTTGAAGGTGCTTTATTTACAGAAGGTTTTTCAACAACACCATTAATTATAAAATTATATTTATCTAACTTTTTTCCTAACTTAAATATACCCCATCTTGAGACATTTTTTTTTTTTAAATTCATGCTTGCCATAACACCCGATCTATATTTACTATAGGTTTTTATCAATGATTTAGAACAATTTTTATTAATAATTAAATCATCTGGTAAAAGCATTAAAAAAAATTTATCTT
>CACDOF010000035.1 GCA_902554315.1 uncultured Pelagibacteraceae bacterium | reverse complement strand
ATGTATATAACTGAAGTAAGTATTAAACGACCTGTGGTAGCTTGGGTGATGTCTTTAATCTTAATTATATTTGGTGTTTTTGTTTTTTCAGAACTGCCAGTGCGAGAACTTCCTGATGGTATTCAACCTCCTGTAGTCCAAGTTCAAACAGATTATAAATCTGCATCAGCAGAAATAGTTGATGAAGAAATAACTCAAAAACTTGAGGATGTTATAGGAGGAGCAGAAGGTATAAAAAATATTGACTCAAGCTCTTTGAATGGAAGAAGTAGAATTAATATTCAATTTAATACAGATATAGACTTAGACGATGCAGCAAATGATATTAGAGAGAGAGTTGCTCGTGTTGTGGATAATTTACCCAGTGAGTCAAATCCACCACAAATTTTAAAACAAGCAGCTGGCTTCACAACTACTATGTGGGTAGCACTTTCATCTCCAACATGGAATGATTTAGATCTTGGAGATTATGCTGAAAGATATCTTATAGATGCATTTTCAAGTGTTCCAAATGTTGGTAGAATTTTAGTTGGTGGACTAAGAGAACTTAGTGTCAGAGTTTGGATAGACCCTATCAAATTAGCTGCTAACAATCTTACAATACAAGAGGTAGAAAGAGCTTTAAGAAATGAAAATCTCAACATTCCTGCTGGGACATTAGAAGCAAATAATAAAGATTTAACTCTAAACATTGATAAGTCTTATTCAAACATAGACACTATAAAACAACTTCCTCTTAGAAAAAATAAAGACAAGGTAATAATACTCTCTGATGTTGCAAATGTTGAATTTGGGCCTGTTTCAGAAAAAACTTTATTCAAAGCACAAAGAAAAAATGCTGTAAATTTAAAAAATGTTGGAATTGGAATTTACGCAAAAAGTGGAGCTTCAACGGTAGAACTATCTAAACAGATAAAGGTTAAAATAAAAGAACTTAATAAATCCTTACCAGATGGATTAAAATTAGAAATAGCATTTAATAGAGCTACCTACATTGGTGCAGCAATCGAAGAAGTATACAAAAGTTTGGTCATCGCTTTTGTCTTGGTTGTTTTGATTATTTATCTTTTTTTGGGAAATCTTAAAGCGGTAATTGTACCAGCGGTAGCGCTACCGGTTAGTTTGATTGGTTCATTTCTTGGATTATATATATTTGATCTCTCTATTAATATTTTTGTATTATTGAGTTTTATTCTAGCAATTGGAATAATTACTGATGATTCTGTAATTATGACTGATGCAATTTACACAAGGATAGAAAATGGTGAAACACCATTGGTTGCTGCATATAAGGGCTCAAAACAAATTACTTTTGCTATTATTGCAACTACTTTGATTTTAATTGCAGTATTCTTACCACTAATTTTTATAAAAGGAATTTCTGGAACATTATTTAAAGAAACTGCGATAGCATTATCTTTCTCTATTGTGGTTTCTTCATTTGTTGCTCTAACTCTATCTCCGATGCTAGGAAGCAAATTCTTAAATAAAAAAGAAAAAATTAATTTCTTAGTTAAAAAATTTAATAATGGATTTAAATCTTTTACTAAATTTTATATTGACTCACTTAAATATTGGATTAACAAGCAAAAAACTATTTCTATATTTATAATTTTTATCATTGCAGCGTCTACATATCTTTTTAATTTTTCAAAAAAGGAATTATTACCGATTGAAGATAGAGGCTCTTATTTAATAATAGGATCAACTGATGAAGGAAGCTCATTTGAATATACTCAAGAAAAAGCTCAAATAATCGAGGGAAGAATATTAAGATTACTACAAGCTGAAGATAGCCCATATGAAAGGCTAATAATGAGAGTTCCTGGATTTGGAAGATCCGCAACATCTTATAACTCTTTTATAATTATTGCTTTACTTGATGAATGGAAGAATAGGGAAAAAAACAGTCAAACTGTGCTAAGAGAGGCTATTGGACAAGTAGTTTCAGTTCCTGAAACTTTTGCTTTTCCAATATCTCCTCAAGGAATAAGAGTTTCAAGCTATAACAAACCAGTACAAATGGTTATCTATGGATCAAGCTACGAAGAATTAGAAGAGATTCAAAATAGTGTTTTAAGAGAATTAAGACGAAATAGAAACATGTTTAGAATAGAGAGTGATTACACTAAGAATAAACCAGAAGTTAAATTAATCACAAATAAAAATCGAGCTAATGACTTGGGTGTATCTACCGAAAATATAGGTAGAACCCTTGAAACACTTTATGGTGGAAAAAGAGTAACATCTTTTAGTAAAGAAGGTAGAGAATATCCTATTATCCTACAACAATATTTAGCAGACAGAAGAGACCAAGATGGTTTATCAAAAATATTTGTAAGATCTGAAACAACAGGAAAATTAGTTTCTGTAGCAAGTCTTGTGGAGTTTGAAGAAAAAGGGACTGCAGAAGCATTACCAAGATACAATCGTCAAAGAGCTGTTACGATTTCAGCTGCCCTTTCAGAAGATTATACGTTAACTGAAGCAGTTAAATATTTAGAAGGTGTGATGATTAAAGTTGCTCCTCAAAATCAGATTACGTGGAAAGGAAAATCAGAGGAGTTAAAAGAAACAACAAATGAAATATATTTAATTTTTGCACTTGCTTTATTAACTGCATACTTAGTTATGGCAGCAACATTTAACTCTTTTATTCACCCATTTATAATTATATTAACTGTTCCTCTAGCTGTATTTGGTGGATTAGTTTTCATATTGTTTTTAAATAGTTCGGTAAACATATTCTCGCAAATAGCATTAATTATACTTATTGGTATATCCACAAAGAATAGTATTTTAATTGTAGACTATACAAATCAAATAAGAACAACTGGTGTTAAAATTCAAGAAGCTATAATTGAAGCCTGTAAACTTAGAATTCGACCAATCATAATGACTTCACTCAGTACAATGATAGCAATGCTTCCATTGGTTATTGGAAATATAGGCCCAGGAGCCGGTGAAGGGTCTAGATTAGCCGTAGGAGCAACAATATTGGGTGGAATGATAATATCAACTTTCTTTACATTATATGTAACACCTACAATGTATTTAGCATTAGCTAAAAATACAAAAAGAATAGATATTGTAGATATAGAACTTAAAAAACAACTTAACTAAAATAAAATATATTTTCTTGTTGTTAAAGAATTTTTACACTTATTTAATTGTTTTCTATATTTATTAGATTGATTTTGAACTTTTTTTGCAAGCAGTATTACTTTTTGGTTTTTTTTTGTAGTTTTTATAGTTTCCCCACCCTTCATGATAAGCGAGATATTGTTTGAAAGCATCTTTTTTTGAAATTTTTAATATCTTTTGAGTTTTATTTGTATACCAGCCTATAAAATCTACACTATCTTTAAATCTTGTTCTTGTTGCAAATTTATTTCCAGTTTCTTCTTTA
>CACDOF010000034.1 GCA_902554315.1 uncultured Pelagibacteraceae bacterium | reverse complement strand
AATCTTCATTATTTTCTATTATTAATTCTTCGTTTTCTTTTATTATTTCCTTATTGGGTATGAAATTAATTTTTGTTGTTTTAAATTTTTCCTTAAAGTTAAAATTATAAATATTTAATTGATCTCCAGAACAAACTTTTATGGAGCTTTTAATTTTTTTATTAGTTTTTTTTTTTTAGAAATTATGAAAATAATTTCTTTAATCCCTGCTTCAATACATTCATCTAAAATATATTCAATTCCAGGTTTGCCATTTATCGGTAATAATTCTTTTGCAAAAACACTTGTCAAAGGTAATAATCTGGTTCCCTGCCCAGCTAATGGAATTATTGCTTGTTTAATCATTTAAATGTTTTACTTATAATTTTATTTATTACAAATGAAAATAATTAATAATATTTTTGATTTAAATAAGGCAATTAAAAATTTTAAAGGGTTTGGATTTGTTCCTACTATGGGTGGTATTCATGAGGGTCACATTTCTTTAATTAAAAATTCTAAAAAAACATGCAAAAAAACTATAGTTAGTTTGTTTGTAAATCCAAAGCAATTTAATGATAAAAAAGATTTCAATAAATATCCAAGAAATTTAAATAATGACATTAAAATTTTAAATAAACTTAAAATAAATTATTTATTTATTCCAAGTGTAAAGGATGTGTATGGAGTTAAAAACATAATTTTTAGACTTAATAGAGATGATAAAATATTATGTGCAAAATATAGAAGAGGTCATTTTGAAGGTGTTTTAAATGTAATGAATAGATTGTTAAGTTTAATAAAAGCAAAAAAAGTTTTTATGGGTGAAAAAGACTTCCAGCAACTTTTTTTAATAAGAAAATATCTAAGCAAAAAGCACAGTGTCAAAATTATAAATTGCAAGACGATTAGAGATAAAAACAATGTAGCATTATCAACTAGAAATAATCTTTTAAAAAAAAATGAATATAAAAAGGTAGTTTTAATATCAAATTTACTTATAAACTTTAAAAAGAAAGTGATTAATAAAAAAAATTTATCAATAAAGATTAATCAAATAATCAACAAAATTGAAAGTTTATATAAAGTTAAAATTGATTATCTTGAATTTAGAAGTGAAAAAGATCTTAAACTTAATAATTTAAAAAAAAAAAACAGACTATTTGTTGCTTATTCAATAAATAAAATTAGATTAATTGATAATTTTTAGCTACAAAAAATAAGCCCCGACACCTAAAAATGAAACAAAACCTATTACATCTGTTATTGTGGTTACAAAAACACTAGAAGATATTGCGGGATCAATATTCATTTTTTTTAGCGTTACTGGAACTAAAATTCCAAAAAGACCAGCCACTATCATCGTTAATATCATTGATACTGAAATTATTAGTGACAAAATATAATCATCAAACCATAACTGTACTATCAATGAACTTATAATAGCAAAAATAATTCCATTTAAAATTCCAATATTAAATTCTTTAAATATATTTTTTGTAAAATTATTTTTTGTAAGATCTTTTGTAGCAAGTGATCTTACAGTGACAGCTAAAGTTTGCATTCCTGCATTTCCACCCATAGAGGCAACAATTGGCATTAAAAAGGCAAGAACTACCATTTGTTCTATAGTTGCTCCAAATAAACTTATGCAATAGGTTGCTAAAAAAGCTGTAAACAAATTAAGAAGCAGCCAATTAAATCTTCTTTTTGTTTTTGTAAAAACACCATCTGTAATTTCTTCATCGCCTACACCAGCTAATCTCAAAGTATCTTCTTCAGCCTCTTCTTTTAATACTGTTAGAACATCGTCGTAAGTGATCATGCCTACCAATTTATCATTTTTATCTATTACTGCAGCTGAACTTAAATTGTAATTTTCAAATAAATTACCAACCTCCTCTTTATCCATATCAACTGGTATTAAAAGCTGAGTTTCAGACATTATAGATAACATTTTTGAGGCCCTTGGATTTCTTAAAACTTTTGAAGAGGGTATAGTTCCAATTGGTTTGAATTCTTCGTTGACAATAAATATTTCAAGAAATTCGTCTGGAAGTTCTTTATTTTCTCTAAGATAGTCAATGGTTTGTCCAACAGACCAATTACTAGGTATAGCGGTAAATTCACGTTGCATTATTCTGGCAGCACTATCTTCTGGGTAACTTAAACTTTCTAATAAAGCAAATCTGTCTTTTGGAGGTAGTGAACTTAAAATTGTGTTCTTATCTTTTTCCTCAACATTTTCCAAAACCTTTATAGCATCATCTGAGTCAAGATTTTTTAATATTGATACAATAGAATCAGAAGATAAATAATTTATTATTTCTGTTTGTATTGACTCATTGAGTTCAATAAAAACTTCAGGGTCTATATTAAACTTATTAAGTTTGATAAGAGACTCTCGATCATCTTGATTTAAATGCTCAATTATATCAGCAGCATCAGCTGGATGCATTTCCTTAAATGAATTTGTAATAAATTCAACATCATTGCTAGATATTTTATCAGTAACAACCTTTATGAATTCCTTATTAAATTCAAAATTGACTTTTTTATCTTTGATTTTTTTTATTAAAGTCATAAAATTTCCTTTAATTTAGTTGGGACTATTAATACAAATTAGAAATAATACAATTTTTAAATGAGCCTAGAGATAAAAAAGTCAATAAAACCAGTAAAATATATTTCATCAATTAGTATAATGGAGGAAAGATTGATGCAAATATTGAATGATAAAAAAAAAGAATTAATTTGGATTTTAGAACATCAAGAGATTTATACAGGCGGGACAAATTATAAAGAATTTGAAATTTTAGATAAGTCTATAAATTTCGTTAAAACAAATAGAGGAGGAAAAGTTACTTATCATGGACCAGGACAACTTGTATTTTATTTTGTTTTAGATTTAAGAAAAAGAGAAAAAAATATTAAAAAATTAATTAATATAATCGAGAAAACTATTATTGAAACTTTAAAAGAATATAAAATTAAAACTTTTGCAGACAGAAAAAATATTGGAATTTGGTATCAAAACAAAAATAGTATTGAAAAAGTAGCAGCAATAGGATTAAAAGTTAAAAAGTGGATTGCATATCATGGTTTTGCAATAAATATATCTAATGATATTAGTAAATATAAAAAAATAATTCCTTGTGGAATTAATAACAAGGGGGTAACAAATTTAAGTAAAATTAAAAATCAAAATTACGAAAATATAAAGAGTATTTTAATTAAAAAATTTCTACTTAATTTGGAAAATTAAGTCTTTTTACTTTTAGCATTTTTTTAAAATAATCTGGTAATGAAGCTCTGTATGTATGTTTAATGTTATTTATTATAAATTTAATTTCATAGGAATGAAGCATTAGATTTTTGTTAATAGATTTAAAATTGTTGTTTGAATTATACTTTTTATCTCCTAGTATAGAATTGCCCATCATAAATAAATGCTTTCTTAGTTGATGCTTTCTTCCAGTAACTGGTTTCATTTTTATTAATGATGAATTATTATTTTTATCTAAAATATTAAAAATAGTTTCTGCATTTTCTGTGATTTTCTTTTTATTGTCATATCTGATTAGATCATTTTTAATGCTACCCTTATTCTTTACGATTTCTCCATGACATATTGCTAAGTAAGTTTTATGAACTTTTCTTAATCGA
>CACDOF010000033.1 GCA_902554315.1 uncultured Pelagibacteraceae bacterium | reverse complement strand
TTGCAATGTTAGCTTTTCCAGCATTATTAGTCAGTGCAATAATGATGACTTTAGACAAAATTCTTCAAACAAGTTTCTTTATGCCTACAATTTTAAAAGCAGGTGAGGTTCTTGAATATGGTGGAGGAAGTCCAATTCTTTTCCAACACTTGTTTTGGTTTTTTGGTCATCCTGAAGTTTATATTGTTGCATTACCAGCTTTTGGAATAGTTTCAGATTTAATTTCTGTTCATTCAAGGAAAAATATATTTGGTTATAGAATGATGGTTTGGGCCATTGTTGGAATCGGAGCGCTAAGTTTCTTTGTTTGGGCACACCATATGTATGTAAGTGGCATGAACCCTTGGTTTGGTTTCTTTTTTGCAACAACAACTCTTATAATTGCAGTTCCGACCGCCATGAAGGTCTACAATTGGATATTAACTTTATGGAGAGGAAATATAAGAATCAATACAGTTATGTTATGGTGTTTAGGATTTATAGTAACTTTTGTGAATGGTGGGATTACAGGAATTTTCTTAGGAAATGTTTCTGTTGATGTACCATTATCAGATACTTATTTTGTGATAGCTCACTTCCATATGGTTATGGGTATTGCACCACTTATGGTTATAATGGGTGCAGTTTATCACTGGTTTCCACTTGTAGCTGGAAAAATGTTAGATGAAAGACTTGGTAAATGGCATTTTTGGATTACTTTTTTAGGTGCTTACTCGATATATTTTCCAATGCATTATTTAGGATTTATTGGAGTTCCAAGAAGATATTTTGAAATGTATGACAGTCCTTATATGACCTCAGCCGTTGGTATGAATGAATTTATAAGTTTAGCAGCTTTCATAGTAGGTGCTGCACAATTTATATTAATATATAATATAATCAAAACTTTGAAGACAGGAAAAAAAGCTGGTAAAAATCCTTGGAAAGCAAACTCTTTAGAATGGTATACTTCTACAGTTCCACCTGAACATGGTAACTTTGGAGATAGATTACCTGTTGTTCATAGATGGCCATATGATTTTAGCGTCCCTGGAGCAAAAGAAGATTTTATTGCACAAACAACACCTCCAAGTGAAGTAATTCATACGAAGGTAGAAAAAACTTAAAAAACAAAATGTCTGATCCAAATATAGAAGGCCTAGAACTTAAACCAGGATTTAAGGGAATGGCCTCTGATACGGCCTCGGACCAAACAATGTTTAAAGGTGTGCATTGGGGTAAGGCTATGATGTGGATCTTTCTTTTAAGTGATACATTTGTATTTAGTTGTTTTCTAATATCTTACATGAAGGGAAGAGGGTCCACGCCTGTTGAATGGCCAAATCCTAGTGAAGTTTTTGCTTTAAATGCTTTTGGCGTCCCAGTACCTTTATTACTAATTGCGATCATGACTTTTGTTTTAATAACAAGTAGTGGAACCATGGCCCTAGCAGTTAAATATGGTTATGAAAAAAATAGAAAGATGTGTGGTTGGCTTATAATGGCAACTGCAATTGGTGGTCTAACTTTTGTTGGCATGCAGGCATTTGAATGGTCAAAATTAATTCATGAAGGTGTAAGACCTTGGGAAAATCCTTTCGGAGCTGCGCAGTTTGGTTCATTTTTCTTTATGATAACAGGATTTCATGGAACTCATGTTTCCATTGGGGTTATTTTCTTATTTATCTATGCATATAAAGTTTTAGCAGGACATTACGAAAATGGTGGAAAAAAAGGTTGGTTTACAACGATGAGAGGGGATTATGTAGAAATTGAAATACTTGGTCTATATTGGCACTTTGTAGATTTAGTATGGGTATTTATTTTTGCATTCTTCTATTTATGGTAAAACAAAACTATGGCTGATACAAATAATAAAGAACAAGCTTCTACACATAAAATAGGCATCTATCTTTGGATATGGGTTCTGTTGTTCGTTTTAAGTTTCTTTTCATACATGGTTGACTGGTACCAATTTCAAGGGATGCTTAGATGGTCTTTAATATTATTTTTTATGTTTTTAAAAGCAGGATTAATTATGGCATTTTTTATGCACTTATTTTGGGAAAGATATGCATTAGTTAATGTACTTTTGTGGCCCATGACAGCTATTGCATGTTTTATATTCTTAATGGCAGCTGAATTTAAATACACTTTATTTTCAAGATTATTTTACTTTTTTGTTGGAGGGGGAGCTTAAAGTTTATGGATGGTTACGATTACTTAGCTGGGTTTTTATTATTATTTGTTTTTTTTATTTATATTACATGGTTTGGTTTCTCTGTAAAAGTTGAAAATCAAAAAGAACAATCTGAAAAAATATCTATCAATCCTTATGATCAAGTTCCCTTGCATAGAAAACTAATAGATAAAAAAAATAGCAAAGTAGGAATTTTTGATCTTGGTAATCATATTTTAATTATCGGTCTTATTTTAATAGTTATTTTTGTATCACTTAATGTTGAATAAAAGTGAATACAAATATTCTAAATAAAAAAAGTTTTTCTATTAATACCTTTTCATTTTTTAAATCTTTATTTCAACTTATGAAACCTAGAGTAATGTCTCTAGTTATCTTTACATGTGCAGTGGGTTTATTAACATCTCCAAATAAAATTCCTTTATTTGATTCTTTGATTTGTATTTTCTTTGTAACGATTGGAGCTGGAGCTGCTGGTGCATTAAATATGTGGTATGAGGCTGACCTAGATAAATTAATGACTAGAACTTGTCTTAGACCAATTCCAACTGGAAAAATTACCAAAGACCAAGCTTTAACTTTTGGAATTCTTTTATCTATAGTTTCAGTTATTGGATTGTATTATTTTTCAAATTTCTTATCGGCTTTATTGCTATTCATAACAATTGCATTTTATGTATTTGTTTACACAATTTGGTTAAAAAGAAAGACTCCTCAAAATATTGTTATTGGCGGAGCATCAGGTGCTTTGCCACCTGTAATAGGATGGACTATAGCAACAAATACATTAACTTTAGAACCAATTACTTTCTTTTTAATAATATTTTATTGGACACCATCTCATTTCTGGGCATTGAGCCTGTATAAAGCCAAAGACTATGAAAAGGCAAAAATTCCTATGTTGCCTATCACAAATGGAATTGAAGAAACAAAGAAAAAAATATTAGTTTATTCTCTTTTTATGCTGCCGATAGTAATAATTCCTTATTATATTGGTTTTGTAGGTGAAGTATTTTTAACCATTTCTTTATTACTGACGCTTTATTACAATTATATTTGTTATGATTTATTCAAATTTAAAAAGAATAAATTTGAATTAAAAAAGGCAAAAAAAGTATTTTCTTACTCAATTTTCTACTTATTTTTGCTATTTGTATTATTTTTGATAGACCAGATTATAAGATAAATAGTTCTATTTATTTTATTAGAAAATGGTAAAAAAAATTCATGAGATATGTAAGTACTAGAGATAATTCCAAAGAATATAGTTTTGAGGATGTTTTTATAAAAGGTTTAGCTGATGATGGGGGTCTTTATGTACCTCAATCATTAAAAAAATATAACTCTCAAGAATTATCAAAGCTGAAAAACTTAAGTTATAATGAGCTAAGTACTGAAATAATAAATCAATTTTCATCAGATTTTATCAAAAAAGAAGAACTTTTATCTTTAGTTAGTAAATCATATTCATCATTTAGAGAAAAAGAAGTTGTTAAAATTTCAAATATTGGAGAACTTAAATTATTAGAATTATTTCATGGTCCAACTTTAGCTTTTAAAGATGTGGCCATGCAGTTTATTGGAAATTTATATGAATATTATTTACGTAAAAATCATAAAAAAATTAATATAGTTGTTGCAACTTCTGGAGATACAGGTGCCGCAGCTATAGATGCGATAAAAGGAAAGTCTAATTTAAATATTTTTGTTTTACATCCAAACAATAGAATTTCATCAGTTCAGAGAAAAATTATGACAACAGTTGATGAAAAAAATGTTTTCAATATTGCAATAGATGGGAATTTTGATG
This sequence comes from uncultured Pelagibacteraceae bacterium, assembly GCA_902554315.1. Lineage (GTDB taxonomy): Bacteria > Pseudomonadota > Alphaproteobacteria > Pelagibacterales > Pelagibacteraceae > Pelagibacter. The sequence continues at coordinate 158 of CACDOF010000033.1, read as the reverse complement.
ATTGTCAAAATATAGTTAAAAGTATGTTTGCTGACTTAGAATTTTCTAGATCTATAAATATGTCAGGAGTAAATTCAATTAATTGGGCAAGAATTATTGCTCAAACAGTTTATTATTTTTACTCTTATTTTAAATTAGATAAAGAAAACATTTCATTT
>CACDOF010000032.1 GCA_902554315.1 uncultured Pelagibacteraceae bacterium | reverse complement strand
CAAAAATGTATTTAATACTTGGATCGAATTGCTTCAAATTGGTTTTGAAAAAGTATTAAAAGAACCAGGTCCTCATGCAAGAGAAAATGTAGAAAATAAGGAAGGAAGATTTTTTGAAGATTATTGTAATTGGCAACGTATAAAAGAATTTAAAAAATTTGCTGAAGAGTCTCCAGCGGCACAAATAGTTGCGGAAGCAACTGGTTCTAAATCTATTCAGTTATTTCATGAGCATATTTTTGTTAAAGATCCTGGAACCTATAAGGAGACACCTTGGCATCAGGATATGCCTTATTATTGTTTAGATGGTAATGATACTGGAAGTTTTTGGATACCTCTTGATCCAATATCAAAAGAAAATTCATTAAAAATTTTGTTAGGATCTCATAAGTTTAAAAAATTAGTTAGACCAACAAAATGGTCTAATAATCAACCATGGTATAGCAATAATGATAATTTTATGAATATGCCAAATTTAAAATTAATGGAAAAAAATATACTAATGTCCGAAATGAATTTAGGTGACGCTATCCTTTTTAATTTTAAGGTACTGCATTCCTCTGCGGGAAATTCAGAAAAAATAAAAAGACGAGCTTTTTCAATGCGTTTTATTGGAGATGATGTTAAATATGTGCAAAGGGGCGGAGAAACATCTCCACCTTTTAAAGGCATAGATTTAAAAAATGGTGAAAAAATGCGAAAAGATTGGTTCCCAGTTGTTTGGAGCAATTAAATGAAAATAGAAGGAAAAGAATATCGTACGATTTGGTTTGATGAAGATAAAAAAATTGTAAAGATTATTGACCAAACGAAATTACCACACCAATTTATAATTAAAGATCTTAAAACCGTTAAAGATGCAATTATTGCAATTAAAACCATGGAAGTCAGAGGAGCACCTTTAATTGGAGGAACAGCAGCTTATGGAATAGTTTTAGCAGTTTTAGAAAACAATGATCTTGAATTTATAAAAAAAAGTTCAGAAGAATTAATTCAGTCTAGACCAACGGCAATAAACCTACAGTGGGCAGTCCATAGAATGAATAATAAGCTATCAATGGTAAACAGTGATGATTTATTTAATGTTGCATTAAAAGAAGCTAAAGAAATTTGTGATGAAGATGTTAAATTTTGTGAAAATATTGGTTTGAATGGTTTAAAAATTATTGAAGAAATTTACGAAAATAAGAAAGCTACAATAAATATATTAACCCATTGTAATGCTGGATGGCTTGCAACAATTAATTGGGGAACAGCAACTTCACCAATTTATCATGCTCATAAAAAAGGAATTCCTGTGCATGTATGGGTCGATGAGACAAGACCAAGAAACCAAGGCGCCAATTTAACTTCTTATGAATTAAATGAAGAAAATATCCCAAATACAATAATTGCTGATAACACCGGAGGTATATTGATGCAAAGAGGTGAAGTTGATATGTGCATTGTTGGAACAGATAGAACTTTATCAACAGGAGACGTTTGTAATAAAATTGGCACTTACTTAAAAGCTTTAGCAGCAAAAGATAACAATGTTCCTTTTTACGTAGCACTTCCAAGCTCAACTATTGACTGGGATATAAAAAATGCGAAGGATATTCCTATAGAGGAAAGAAATTCCGACGAACTATCTCACATTGAGGGAGTTGATGAAAATAATGAAATTAGAAAAATTTTAATTTACCCAAATAAAAGTAAAGCAATGAATCTAGCCTTTGATGTAACGCCGGCGAAATATGTTACAGGTTTAATCACCGAAAGAGGAATTTCTAAAGCATCTTCCGAAGAACTTAAAAAATTATTTAAGAAATAACTTTAGAAGAAATTAATCCATCAAGAGGCTTAGGGTGAAACCATGTTGATTTTTGTGGCATAAATTTTCTTTTTTCTGCGAAAGAAATTACTTGAGATATATTTGTAGGATACAATTTAAAAGCTAAATTGTATTTGTTATTATTGACTAATTTTTCTAAAGCTTTTTTGCCTTTGATGCCTGATACAAATTTTATATTATTATTATTCTTTAGAACTTTATTTAAAATTAATTTCTTTAATATCGTTACATCTAGATCATTTGATTTTTTCAAATGTTTAAGTAAAAACCATTTTTTATTCAAATACATTTCAATCTCACCTTTTTTAAGAGTTTTATTATTTGATTTATTAATAGAGAAATTTTTTGAAATAATTTTTTTAATTTTTTCAAAATTTAAATTTGTCTTTAAAACTCTGTTATAATCCAAAATATTTACTTGCTGATGAGGAAAAGCAATAATCATTGGTGCAATTTTTTTACTACTTTTTAGCATTGCTTGAATTCGATGATGACCATCACATATATATATTTTTCTTATTTTATTAATATAATTTTGAATTGATTTTTTTAATTTCGATTTACCTACTGCCCAAAGTTCATGTTTACATTTATCTTTAGATTTTAGGTTATAATCAGGCTTTGATTTGAAAAGTTGTTTTAATTTTTTAATAGATATTCTATCTGATTTATAAGTAGTATAAATAGGTGTTATTTGGCTATTAAATTTTAATATCTGTTCTTTTCTTTTTTTAATTCTTTCTAAGAAAGTTTTTTCATGCCCTAAAATTTTTTTATCATCGTAATTTAAGAGATTAATTTTGCCTACGATACCTAATAAGATTTTTTTATTATTTGTTATTCTGTATAGATAAAAGTGATCAGAATTGTCTTGTTTTATAATCTTTTTTTTCTCTAGTTTTTGAAGCATCTTTTTCGCTTTTAAAATACTCTTATTGCTTAAAATATTAAGGAAATTTAACTTTTTATTTGGTCTATAATTATTTAAATAATTTATATTAGGAAAGGATACTTCTTTAACAAATTTTTTTTGAGGTCGTATTCCGTTAAATGGTTTTATTAGACTCAAGTTTTGAATTAAGCAATTTTCGGCAGATCTTCTAAAGCTTTATCCATACTACCTTTGTCAAACTTATCTTCTGCTAAACTTCCTTCGAAGTAATCTCCATATGCTTTCATGTCAAAATGACCATGACCACATAAATTGAATAATATTGTTTTAGACTCTCCATTTTTTTTACATTCTAAAGCAGCATCAACAGCACCCTTAACCGCATGAGTTGCTTCAGGCGCGGGAACTATACCTTCTGTTCTTGCAAAATTTACTCCAGCTTCGAAGCATTCCTTTTGTCCATAAGCTTTCGCTTCAATTGCATTAATTTCTTTCAAATGACTCACAAGTGGTGCCATACCATGATATCTCAATCCTCCCGAGTGTGTTGCGGGTGGAATAAATTGTGATCCTAAAGTATGCATTTTTACCAAAGGTGTTAATTTTCCAGTATCTCCAAAGTCGTAAACATATTTGCCCTCAGTTAATGTTGGGCATGATTTTGGCTCACATGCAATTACTCTTGTTTTTTTTCCTTCTCTAAAATTTTTTCCTAAAAAAGGATTTACTAACCCAGAAAAATTACTTCCACCTCCTGTACAACCAACCAAAATATCTGGGTAGTCGTCTGCCATTTCCATTTGTAATATTGCTTCATTGCCTACAATAGTTTGATGCATTAAAACATGATTTAGTACACTTCCTAACGCATATTTTATATCTGGATTTTTAGCAGCCATTTCAACTGCTTCTGAAATTGCAATTCCTAAGCTTCCGGTATTATTAGGATCTTTTGCTAATATCGCTTTTCCACTATCTGTTTCATTTGAAGGACTTGCAACACATCTTGCGCCATAAGTTTGCATAACAAGTTTTCTATAAGGTTTTTGCTCAAAACTTACTTTTACCATATATACGTCTAGCTCAATTCCAAATAATTTACACGCAAATGCTAATGAAGTTCCCCATTGACCAGCACCTGTCTCTGTAGTTATTTTTTTTGTACCTTCTTCTTTATTGAAAAACGCCTGAGCAACTGCTGTATTTGGTTTATGACTACCAGAAGGACTAACTCCTTCATATTTGTAATAAATTTTTGCTGGAGTATCTAAATGTTTTTCTAAACTTCTTGCTCTATATAATGGCGATGGTCTCCATTGTTTATAAATTTCTCTTACAGGTCCTGGTATTTCTATTTCTCTATCTTGAGAAACTTCTTGGCCGATGAGAGCCATTGGAAATAAAGGAGCTAAGTCATCAGGCCCAATTGGCTTCAAGGTGCCTGGATGCAGTGGTGGCTCCATAGGTTTTGGTAAATCTGCAGCAATATTATACCAAGTCTTTGGCATTTTGCTTTCTTCAAGAAAATATTTTCTTTGGTCAGACATAATTTTATATTCTTATTTTCTGAATTATTTAAATGA
>CACDOF010000031.1 GCA_902554315.1 uncultured Pelagibacteraceae bacterium | reverse complement strand
TTTTAAAATCTTTACAATTTTTCCAGGATTTATAATGATTTGCCCATGAGCCTAGAAATGTAAAATTACTATGATCATTATCAAAAGTTTTTTCTAATAAATTAGAATTATCATCCATAAATTTATCATAAGCATTTTCATAACTTAAAGAATAATGATGAGTTAGAGATGTTATTACATTTCTTGGATCTCTTACTATATAAATCGCACCAACAGTTTGGTCATCAGTTGTAAATTTATTTCCTTTAAATTGATCAAGAGAATTATGCGTTTTAATAAAATTAATTTTTTCTCCACCAAAAAATTGATTTTGATTAAAAATCCAATTCTGACTGGCTTCTAAATCTGAATATAAATTTCTTTTAGTAAATTTTGTTGAAGGAAACTGAAGAATATTTAAAAGTAAATTAAAATCAAACTTTCCTTTTTTAGAAAAATAATAAGACGATATAAATGATCTCAAATAAGTATTTCCACTTTTGGGGTATGAAGCTATCCAAAAAATCATAAAAAATTACTGAAAACTTTGGAGCGGGCAATGGGACTCGAACCCACGACCTTCTCGTTGGCAACGAGACGCTCTACCACTGAGCTATGCCCGCTTGTTTAAAAGTTATTATAAATAGCGGTTTTTTAAAAAGCAAGCAATAAGAAACCTTTTAAATTTTATTTGTAATTAAATTTTTTTACCCAAGGTTCTATGATGGGTTTGATTTTTTCTAATTTGTTTTCATATCTTTTCCATCTGTTTACAGCTTGTTTATAGATTGGCTGAGTTACCTGGTTGTAACTTGGCGTTGAAATCAAAACTCTTTTTTTTGCTGTTTCCTGATATTTATTTATTGAATCTGACCATTCCAAATTTAAAAAATCTAAAACTTTTCTTACATTTTCTTCAAAATTAGATACTAAATTTTCATATTTAACCGTATGATTTTGAATTTGAAAAATACTAAGATATTGATGCCATAACTTCATGATCTCATTATAAAGAACGGCCGTATCATTTATATTTATAAAATTTGCCATTGCATCATTAAGTAAAAAATCTTGCATAAAACAGCTCAGAACACAATCATATGGATTGCGTAATGAAAACAAAAACTTTGCATTTGGGAATACTCTAATTATTTCCCCTACAAAAATTACATTTAAAGGTTGTTTATCAATATAAATTTTATCTTTTGATTCTTTTCCTGTGTATTTAATTCTATTTTCAAAATAACTTTCTCTTATTCTTTTTAGATCATTCAAACTTATTTTATTTAAATTTGAAAAATTTCCATCAGTTAAAATTTCAAGTTCATTTTTAATTTCATTAATTATAGGTTTTTCTTCGATTACTTCAATTTTTGGGTGACTTCTTAAAATTGTATCTAATAAAGTAGTTCCAGATCTAGGAAATCCAATTAAAAAAACTGGATTATTTATTTTTTCATCATCTTGAAATAATTCCCATTCTTTATATTTATCTTCAACAAAAAAATTAACTCTTTCTTTTACTAAGTTTAAATATCTAACTTTATTTATTTTACTACTTTTGTTTTGAAAGCTAAACTGGTTCATTTTTGTGAAATTTTCATAGGCCTTTTCATTTTTATTAATTTTATCGTAACTTTTGGCTAAAACTAAACATTTCGTCTGCTCTAATGAATTTTTTTCAAAAGAAGATGACTCTAGAACAGAAATTACTTCATTAAATTTTTTTTTTTTGAAAAGAACTTTTGCTTTATATAAATTAACGATGTTATTTTTTTTAAATATTTTTTTTACTTGTTTTATAATAATCTCTAATTTTTTTTCTTCATGGGTTCTTTCATAAAAATCCATTAACTCTTCATACGTATCTAAAAATTTAGGGTTTAATTTAATTGTATTTAAATAAAGTTTCTCTAAATTTTTAAAATCTCCTTTTATTTTGTATATTTGCTTAAGGTTAGTATAGGTTGCAAAACTTTTAGGATTTAAATCATAAGATTTTAAACAGTATTTTTCAGCTTCTTCAATTTGTCCATTCCTGCTTAACATTAAGCCAACGTTATTATAAGCTTCTGCATATTTAGGATTTAAATCTATTGATTTTTTTACATTTTTTATTGCTTCTTCAATTTTACCTAACTGAAAATAAGTCAATCCTAAGTCATTATAAGCACTATAATTTTTAGAATTTAAATTTGTGTATTTTAAAAATAGTTTTAAAGCATCAGAATATTTATTTGTTTGAGCATATATAGTTGCTAAATTAAAAATTGTGTTTAAATGGTTAGGTTTTAATTTTAATACTTTTTTATAAAGATTTGCAGCTTCATTTAAATTGTTTTCTTTTTGTTTTTTTAATGCTGAAAAAAAAATATTTTTAACTTCCATTGACTAATTATATTTTATTAAAAATTAGATTTTATCTAAATTTTGGTCCCCACATCCAAAGTGCAAGAGTTTTTCTTATGCCACTTGTTACTTTATTTACTTTATGGTTTGTAAAAGATGGAAATACAATTGCACTACCAGGTACCTCAAAATCAGGACATTTAACCTCTATACCTTTAAAAAGAACTAGCTCTCCACCTTCATAAGGCTCATCAGAGCAATTAATCATTGCTGTTAATTTAACATCTCTAACAGGACTTAGTGATTCCGCATCTATATGCCAAGAATATTCAGTACCAGGTTTATAAATATTATAATTAAAAACTTTATCACCTGTTACAGGAAATAAATCAAAACCGTAATTATTAGTATTTGCAGAATAACAATAGCTGATAAACTTATTTAATTTTTGTGCGATCGATGCGAATTTAATAAATTGTAATTCAGAAGTTTTTAAAGCTGATTTTGCAGGTGAGTCATAATTATTTTTTTCCTTTTTTTGATTAATTTCTTCGTTAAGTTGCTTTATTTCTTCTGGACTATATAAATTTTTAGTTACTGCAAAAACTGATTTTCTCATAAAAAAATACTATAATTATTGGTTCGTGGAATTGCAAGCAATAACAAAATATATAAATTCAAGTAAATATTAAAAATTTATTTTGTTAATTTTTAAAATGTTCTGTATTTCAATTAAATAATTTTTATATAACTTCCATTGCTCAGAGGTATTTTGAACTATCTTTTCTCTTACTTGATGCAGTGAAGCAGTTTCAACAGGTCTATTATTATTTTTATTATAATTTTTTAAACTTATTTCCCAATTTAAACTCAATTTTTCTAATATTTTTTTTGTACAAATTTGATAATTTGAAACAAATTTTTCATAATTAACATTAATAATTTTTTCATTAAATTTTTTAAACCAAAATTTCATTAAATCATCATATAATACAAAAAATTCTGCAATATCAGTTTGAGTTAAAGTAAATTCCATTCCAGAATCTCTAAAATTAATCTTATAATTTGACCAACAAACTGCCATTGGGTTTCTATCTAAATGTATTATTTTTGCTTCTGGAAAAGCTTTAATTATGAAGCCAATCCACTTAAAATTTAAGGGCAATTTATCAATTATATACTTTTTGTTGGATAATTTTACAATATTATCAAAATATTCAGATCGAATTTTACCAATAACCTCATCAAAATTTTTATAATTATTAATATAAGTTTCATCAATTATTTTAGGTAAAAAATTTAATTCTCCTGCACCATATATTTTAGAATGAGCTGATAAAATTCTCTCCATTAATGTAGTGCCAGATCTAGGCATACCTACAATGAATATTGGTATTTTATTAATTTTTATTTTTTTTTCAGTTTCTTTTAAATAATTTTTTTCAAAAAAAAATTTTAAATTATCAAATATTTTTTTTTCATATTTTAATGAAAAAATAGAATTCTTTTTTTTTATAATTTTACTTTTTTTCTAAATTTTTAAAACCTAATTCAATATTATTTTGATCAAAATATCCTTTGCTTAAACTATAGAATATATCTATTTTATTTTGATCATTTTTACTTTCAGTAGATATATTTTCTAAGCTTTTAAAAATTTCATCATTTTCATCGATGCTCGTTATTTCTATATAGTTTTTGTAACTTTTAAAATTAAACTTATCTTCTTTTAAAACTTCTTGATAATATTTTCTAGCTTCTTTAAAGTTTCCTAAAATAGCATTAATTGCACCAAGATCATTTTTTGCTATTAGGTTATTATTGTCTATTTGTAATATTCCCTCGTATATTTTTTTACTTTCTTGATATTTTTTATATTCTTTATAAAGAACAGCTAAATTAAAATGAGCAGCAATATTATTTTTATTTGAAGTAATAGCCTTTTTATAATTTTTGATTGCATCTTCAATTAAGTTTATTTTTTTTTGAATATTGCCTAAATTGTTATAAGCTTCTGAAAATTTTGGATTTAGAGATATTGCATGATTAAAGGCACTAATTGCATTTTCATAATTATTTAATTTTTTATTTATATTTCCATAAATATAAAAAAAATCTGGGTTTTTTTTAAAAAGTATTAATTGTTTAAAGATTCTTTCTGCTTCTATATAATCTTTTAAATTAATTGAACTTAAACCCAAAATGTATAATAAATCAAAATCCTTTGTGTTTTGTTTAAATAATTTCTTACCAAGTTTTAAAACTTTAATGAAATTTTTTTGTTTAAATAAAATTAAAATATTTTTTTTATTCTCAACATAGCTATTTGAATTCATAACTTATCTGTTATAATTTAATTATTATGAAAAAAGAAGATTTACCTAACATTTTACCTGTTTTTCCTTTATCAAATTTTATTATTTTTCCTAAAACAACTGTACCGTTAAATATTTTTGAGCCAAGATATATTCAAATGGTCAATGCATGTATGAAAAGTAATAGACTAATTGGTATGGTACAACCCAAAAAAACAGGCGAGTTAAAAAATCCTGACTTGCATGAAGTTGGATGTGCTGGAAAAATAATTAGTTTTAATGAAACTGAGGATGGGAGATACATAATAATTTTAAATGGAATATGTCGTTTTAAAATTAATGAAGAAATAAAAAATGACAATTTATACCGTGAATGTGAGGTAAAATATGATGATTATTTTAATGACTTGAAAGATTTGGATGAAGAAATAAAATTTTCAGATCTAAAATTAATTTTTCATAATTTAAAAGGATTATTTAAAAAACAAGGATATGACATTAATTGGAAAGAAATTGAAAAACAAAGTTTAGATCAAACTATTAACACACTTTCAATGGCATCACCTTTTTCTTTAGAGGAAAACAAATATTACTTGAAAGTAAAAATTTAAGTTTAAGAAAAAAAATATTAGAAGAGATTCTTAAAACTTATATAGTTGATAACTTTAATAATAAGACTTTGCAGTAACTAGATATTTATACCTTTGTCAGAAAAATAAGTAGCATAATTATTTAGAATATTATTTTTTCTAAATAATTTAAATAATGGATCAGATATTGAGTTATTAAGCCTATTATCTAAATTAAAAAAATTATAAATAAAATCTAAACCAGAACCATAAATAAAGTTTAAATGTTTAGTTTTTTTTTCAAAATCACTAGCTACAGAACTATCAATTTCTAATCCCAAATATATTTTTGCATCAATTATTTCAGATAAAATTTTAATATCTCTTATATTCATGTTAAAGCCCTGACCGGCCAAAGGATGAACTTTGTGTATTAAATCACCAAATGATAAAATGTTATTATAATGGTAATTTCTAAGTGATGAAAATTTTAATTGAAAATTTTCTATTTTACCAAATTTTGTAATTTCATATTTATTACTAAATTTTACTACTTTTTTTTTAATTTCATTATAATCAATTTTGTTTTTACCTGAATATGAAAATACTATTGAAGTTTGAAAATTCGATAAAGGTAAATAAGCCAATGGACCAAGCTTTGTAAATATTTGCATAGCAATATTATTTTTTATTTTTTTATGGGAAATTATCAATGTGTATGCTGAACTATAATAATTTTTTTCAAATTTTTTAGAAA
>CACDOF010000030.1 GCA_902554315.1 uncultured Pelagibacteraceae bacterium | reverse complement strand
TATTAATATAAAAAAAAACAATAAAAATAAAATCTTAAACATTCAAACCTTCTTTTTCATCAAAATTGAAATATATATTCATATTTTGTACTGCTTGACCACTACCACCTTTAATCAAATTATCAATTGCAGACAATAATATAATTTTATCTTTATATTTACTTTTGCATACTGAAATTAAACAATTATTAGTGTTAATGACATTGTTTGTGCTTAAAAGTGTATTAGGTTTTGCAATATTAACAAAAGGTTGATTCTTGTATTTTCTATTTAATAAAGAAATAATTTTTTTTTGAGTAACACCTTTTTTTAAGTCAACATATATTGTGCTTAATATACCTCTAAACATAGGTGATAAGTGTGGCGTGAAATGAAAAGTATTATTTTTTCCTGTATTTAAATCAAGCTCTTGTTGAATTTCAGAGTTGTGTCTATGAATTGAAATACCATAAGCGCTCAATGAACCATATAAATTTTTATTTTTATGTTTTTTATGGACTCCCCTTCCGGCTCCAGAATATCCAGATTTTGAATCTATAATTATGTTTTTATTCATTATTAAATTATTTTTTATTAATGGAATTAAGGGCAATAATATAGATGTTGGATAACACCCTGGACATGAAATAATTGAATATTTTTTTATTAACTTTTTTTTATACTCAGGTAGCGCATAAATACTTCTTTTAATTAGATGCTTGGCTGAATGATTAATTTTATACCACTTTTTATATTGTTTATAATTAGACAGTCTAAAGTCAGCAGCCAAATCAATTAATAAATTTTTTTTTGTTAATAATTTAGAAATTTTTTGAGCTTCACCATTAGGCAATGCAGTAAAAACAACATCAACATCTTTAATCAAATTTTTGCTAAATTTTATTATTTTAGGTAATTTAGCCTTCTTTAAAGAATTATCATATAATGATATTTTTTTTCCTATAGATGAATTTCCACAAAGGTATTTAATATTTACTTTTTTATGCTTATACAAAATCTTAATTAATTGAATACCAATATATCCAGTGGCGCCGGCAATAAGTATATTTAGCTTGTTCATAATTTAATATAACAGTTGTGGATTAGAAAAGAAATTATCTTTTAGAAAATTGATAACTTCTTCTAGCTTTTGCACGACCTGGTTTTTTTCTCTCTACAGATCTAGAGTCCCTAGTGGTTAATTTTTCTTTTCTTAAAGTTGACTTAAGGTTTTCATCAAATTTTAATAGTGCTCTTGAAATTCCATGAACTAAAGCACCTGCTTGACCAGTTTGTCCACCACCAATTACTTTTGATTTAACATCATATTCAGTTGACTGATTTATTATTTCAAAAGGTCTTAAAATTTGCATTTTGTGATTTGCCCTTGAAAAATACTCATCTAAATTTTTACCATTAACATAAAATTTACCAGTACCTTTTTTAAGCCATACTTTAGCAACCGAGGTTTTTCTTCTTCCTGTTGCATATTTACTATCTTTAAAATCTAGTTTAATTTTTTCCATTCTAGTTTCTAACTATGTTTTTATCATTTAATTTTGACAAATCTATAAATTCTGGATTTTGTGCTGAATGTGGATGATTTTCACCTGAATAAATTTTTAACTTTGATAGTTGTTTTTTTGAAAGAGCTCCACTTGGAAGCATTCTTTTAACTGCAAGCTTCAAAACTTCACCCGGCTTGTTTTCGTGTAATTTTTCTGGTGTTGTTTCTTTTATTCCACCTGGATAGCCAGTATGTCTATAATATTTTTTATTTTGAAATTTACTACCAGTGAATTTAATTTGATCAACGTTTTTGACAACTACAAAATCACCATCATCCATATGTGGTGTAAAAGTTGTTTTGTTTTTACCTCTAATAATTTTCGACACAATTGTCGCTAGTCTTCCAACAACTGCCCCTGTAGCATCAATTTCGTACCATCTACTATTAAGCTGATCTTTTTTAACAAATTTCGTCATGAATGCGGGATTAATACTTATAATTACATATATTGTCAATTTATTATATTTTGTTTGAGATAGAATTTATAATTTTATTAGAGTATAAAAATATTATATAAATATGCCTTTTAAAGGAAATTACATGCTAAAATACAATGAATTATTAAAGGAGTTTTATGAGTGATAAAAAAAAAGAAATTAGTCCAAAAACATATAAATTTGATACACTTAGTTTGCATGCTGGATATCAACCACATAAAAATGCAGGATCAAGACAAGTTCCAATTTATCAAACAACTTCATATTTATTTGATGATGTTGATCATGCTGCTGCATTATTTAACTTAGAAAGAGGTGGCCATATATACAGTAGAATTTCAAACCCTACTGTTGGTGTCCTAGAGGAAAGGGTTGCTTCACTAGAAGGGGGAACTGCAGCTCTAGCAACTTCTTCTGGAATGAGCGCAATTTTTTTAACTGTAATGACTCTTTGTGAGGCTGGTGATCACTTAGTTGTATCTTCACAATTATATGGAGGAACAGTAAATTTATTTAGATTAACATTGCCAAAATTTGGAATAACTTGCACTTTTGTTAAACCAAGAGATACAGAAGGTTTTAAAAAAGCAATTAAAAAAAATACTAAAGGTATATTTGGTGAATTAGTAGGTAATCCTGGTAATGAACTTATGAACATGCCTGATGTTGCAAAAATTGCTCATGATGCAGGCATACCTTTAATTGTTGATGCAACATATCAAACCCCCTATCTTTGTAAACCTTTTGAACATGGGGCTGATATTGTCATACACTCATTAACAAAATGGATGGCTGGACACGGATCATCAATGGCAGGTATTTTGGTTGAAGGTGGAAATTTTGATTGGATGCAAAATGATAAATTTCCAACAATGACAACTCCTTACGAAGGATATCATGGATTATCTTTTGCGGAAGAGTTTGGACCAACAGCTTTTACCATGAAAGCAAGAGCGGAAGGTATGAGAGATTTCGGCCCATGCTTAAGCCCTCAAAATGCTTGGAATGTTTTACAAGGTATTGAAACTTTGTCTGTTAGAATGAAAAAACATTGTTCAAATGCTGAAGAAATGGTTAAATATTTATTAGCTCATGAAAGTGTCGCTTGGGTTTCACACCCTAGCGTTCCAGATCACCCAGATCATGAGTTGGCAAAAAAACTTTTACCTAACGGAAGAGGTTCTATGATAGCCTTTGGTATTAAAGGTGGAAAAGATGCTGGAGTTGCATTCATAAATAATGTTAAATTAGCATCTCATCTTGCTAATGTAGGTGATACTAGAACTTTAGTTATACATCCCGCTTCTGGAACACATTCTCAAATGGATGAAGCTACTTTAAAATTTGCAGGTTTATCTCATGATATGATTAGATTGTCAGTAGGTATAGAGGACATCGATGATATTAAAAATGATTTTGAAGTTGGCTTTAGAGCTGCTAGAAAACCAAGACTTGTATCTAATCAATGAAATTTAAAGTAAATGGAGAGGATGTTTATGCCTCTACTGGTGGTAGACCGTTTGATAAAAACAAGCCTTTAATTATTTTTGTCCATGGAAGTGGATTAACTCATATGACTTGGGTTCTTCAAACTAGATATTTTGCCTTTCATGGATATAGTGTATTAGCTCTTGATATGCCTGGTCACGGACTTTCAGGAGGTAAAAGTTTAAAATCTATTGAAGATATGGCTGAATGGATTGGTAAAGTAATAGACTCTGTTGGATATAAAGAGGCTTCATTAGTAGGTCATTCCCAGGGTTGTTTAGTAACTATTGAATGCACTTCAAGATATCCAGATAAAATTAAAACTCTAAGCTTGATGGGTGGAGCTGGAGCAATACCTATGAATCCAGAATTACTCTCTTTGGCTGAAAACAATGATCCTAAAGCTGTAGATTTAATGATGGATTGGGCTCATGGACCTGCTGGTCATTTTGGAGGTCATCCTGTTCCTGGATTGTATCATATTAATACAGGTACAATGCTAGCCAAAAGTAGGACTATACAAAATACACTTGGAGTAGATTTTAGAGCCTGTGATAATTATAAAAATGGATTTGAAGCTGCAAAAAAAATTAAGTGTCCAACTTTATCTATTTTAGCAACTGATGATAAAATGTGTCCTGTTAAAGAAGGAAAAAAGCTTGCTGCATTAATTGATGGAAGTCAGGTTGACATTATTGACAACTGTGGGCATATGATGCTTCTTGAAGAAGCTGACAGAGTGTTAAAAGTACTAAAAAAATTCATTACTTCAAATTATCCTCCAAAAATTTAACAATTTTAAGCTTGATTGTCATCCTTACATAAAGGAAAATAAAAAAAAAGGAGAGATATATGAGTAAAAATCCAGAAACAATTGCACTTCACGGTGGCGATTATAGAAGTGATCCAGCCACAACAGCTGTGGCAGTGCCACTATATAGAACAACATCATACCAATTTAATGACACTGGTCATGCTGCAAATTTATTTGCACTTAAAGAATTTGGTAACATTTATACAAGAATAATGAATCCAACTAATGATGTTTTGGAAAAAAGAGTAGCAGCGCTAGAGGGTGGTCTTGCAGCTGTAACTGTTGGTTCAGGTCAAGCTGCATCAACATTCGCAATTTTAAATGTTTGTCAATCAGGGGATAATTTTATAAGTTCAACTGATTTATATGGAGGTACAGTAAATTTATTTACTCATACATTAAAAAAATTAGGTATAGAATGTAGATATGCAGATCCTTCTGATCCTAGTAATTTTGAAAAACTAGTTGATGACAAAACAAGATGTTTTTATGCTGAAACTTTACCAAATCCTTATCTTAGAGTATTTCCAATTAAAGAAGTATCAGATATAGGAAGAAAACATAATATACCATTAATAATGGACAACACTGCATCACCGGTAATATGCAAACCGATAGAACATGGAGCTGCTATTGTTGTTCATTCTTTAACTAAATTTATTGGTGGTCACGGAACGGTAATTGGAGGTTGTTTGGTAGATGGAGGGAATTTTGACTGGACTACTGACCCAAAAAGACAACCTTTATTTAATGAACCTGATATGAGCTATGGTGGGGCAAAATGGGGAGAAGTAGTTCCACAATTAACAGGGGCAAATGTTTCTTTTGCTGTTAGAGCTAGAGTATGTTTATTGAGAGATTTAGGAGCACCTTTGGCACCTGATAATGCTTGGGGAATTATACAAGGACTTGAAACAGCTCCTTTAAGAATGAAGCAGCATTGTTCTAATGCTGAAAAATCTGTAGATTTTTTAAAAAAACATAAAAATGTTGAAAGAGTAATATACCCTACCCTTCATGAAGGTGAAATTGCCGCAAGATCTAAAAAATATCTTAAAGGTGGAAATGGAGCTTTAGTTGGCATCGAAGTTAAAGGTGGTGTTGAAGCTGGTAAAAAATTTATTGAATCTTTAAAAATGTTTTATCATGTTGCTAACATTGGTGATGCAAGAAGTTTAGCTATTCATCCAGCAACAACAACACACAGCCAATTAACTGAAGAAGAATTGTTAGCAGCTGGTGTTACTCCTGGATATGTTAGATTATCAATTGGTATAGAACATCCAGATGATATTATTAAAGATTTAGATCAAGCCTTAAATGAGTCAGGAAAACCTAATTTGAAGGCTGTTGGTTAGTATTTAAATAAAGAAAATAAATTGAAAAACTAACTAAAAAAATTGAGCTTATTTGGTGCATGGAAGCAATTAAAATCTGTGCACCATAAATCAAAGTTAAAATACCCAAAATAATTTGAATAACTAAAATTAGTCCAAGTGTATTAATAGAAAAATATAATTTGTTTAATTTACTTTTATAAATCTTAATAAGCATAAAAAGATAAAAAATTAAAATTAAATAAGCTAGATTTCTATGCATAAATTGAACTAGTGATGGATCACTAAAAGCAGAAAATTTAAACAAATATAAAAAATTATTATCATCAGGAAAATAATTTGAACCCATCATGGGCCATGTATTATAAATTTGCCCAGCATCCATACCTGAAACAAACGCGCCAACTATTATTTGAATATATATTAAAAAAAGGAAAAATAATGGTAATTTATATTTTAAATTATTTTTTATTGAATATGAATATTTTAATTTTAAATAATTCCATAAAATCAACGAAATTATTAAAAAGGCAACTATTAAATGAATTGATAATCTAAAATGACTAACATCGACTCTATCTACCAGTCCACTTGATACCATGTACCATCCTATAAAGCCTTGTAAACATATTAAAAAAAAAATTAAATAAAAATTAATTAATTTTTTAAAATCAATCTTAAATGAAAAATACAATAAAGGAATTAAAAAACTTATTCCTATCAATCTCCCAAGAAATCTATGAATCCATTCCCACCAAAATATTATTTTAAATTCATTTAGGGTCATTGAGTAATTTTGAAGTTTGTACTCAGGTATTTCTTTATAAAGATTAAAATATCTATTCCAATCAAGCTCATTAATTGGTGGCATAAAGCCAGAAAATAATTGCCACTCAGTAATTGATAGACCTGAATCTGTAAGTCTTGTTAAGCCACCTACTACAATCATTATGGCAATAATCCAAAACATTATTATTAACCATGTGGATATTTTATTTTTTAAACGTTGATTTTCTATATACATAAAAGCATAAATATAATAATTATTATTTTATCCAATTATAAAAATGTCGCCATCAAATAAAGAAAAATTAAAAGTAATCAGAAATAAACTTGATAAACTTGATAATTCATTAATTAAAATAATAAAAAAAAGAACAAATTTAGTAAAACAAGTTTTAAAACTAAAAGAAAAAAAAAAACAAATTGTTGATAATGATAGAATTAAAAAAATTCTATCCAATATTAGAAAAAAATCTATTAATAATAATATTGATCCTAAAATAACAAAAAGAATATGGCTTAATATGATTAGAGCCTATATAGATTTTGAGAAAAGAAACTTTAAAAAAAAATAGTTTATTTACTGTGTGGTGGTAGTTTTTTTTCCACGAAAATTTCGTGCTTCCTAGTGGCGGGATTGTATTTTTTTGCTTTCAATTTAACTTTAGCTTTTTCACCACCAGCAGGTTTTTTGACATAGTAAAAAAATGGACTATCAGGTTTTGCCTCGGGTACCAATCTAACTTTTATGTGAGTTTTTTTTGCCATATTATTTTTTTAAATCTTTAACAATTTTTGAAATTTTATTAATTTTTGATTTCAAAATATTTTTTGTGTTTATAGATATATTGGAAAATTCGTCAAGTTCTGAATTATTTTGATTTAATTGATTTTTTACACCTTTTATTGTCATTCCTTTGTCTTTTAATAAATATTTAATTTTTTTTAAAATTTCTATTGTCTTGTTATCATAATACCTTCTATTGCCAGCAAATATTTTTGGTTTAATTTGTTTAAATTCTTTTTCCCAATATCTAAGTGTATGTGTTGTTAGTTTTC
>CACDOF010000029.1 GCA_902554315.1 uncultured Pelagibacteraceae bacterium | reverse complement strand
GAGGGCGAAATAGTTGATCTAATTCAAGAAGCCAGAAATAACAAAGATGGAATTATAATTAATGCTGGAGGATATACTCATACTTCTGTAGCTATTAGAGATGCTTTAAATATTTTTAAAAAACCTATTATAGAACTTCATATTTCTAATATATATAAAAGAGAAGAATTTAGACATAAATCTTTAATTAGTGGGATTGCAACAGGTGGGGTTTTTGGACTTGGTATAAATGGATATATTTTGGCCATAAATGCAATGCAAGAATTACT
This sequence comes from uncultured Pelagibacteraceae bacterium, assembly GCA_902554315.1. Classification (GTDB taxonomy): domain Bacteria; phylum Pseudomonadota; class Alphaproteobacteria; order Pelagibacterales; family Pelagibacteraceae; genus Pelagibacter. The sequence goes on along the minus strand of CACDOF010000029.1, from coordinate 7,348 downwards.
GAAAAATGGAAATTGATAAAAAAATAATAGTTAAATTAATACAAGCTCTTGAAGATCTAAAAAAATCCCTAAAAGGAATTGAAATTAAAGATAACGAACCTTCCATAGATGAAGAAATAGAAATATCCGGAACAATTATTAAAAGTCCAATTGTTGGAACTGCTTATCTTGCACCAGAGCCTGGTGGAAAAAAATTTGTTGAAGTCGGTAAAAAAATAAAAAAAGGAGATACAATCATGATTGTAGAAGCAATGAAAACAATGAACCATGTTCCATCATCCTCAGATGGCATTGTGAAAGAAATCTGTGTTGAAGATGGTCAGCCAGTAGAGTTTGATCAAAAAATTGCGATACTTGATTAATGTTCAAAAAAATCTTAATTGCCAACCGGGGTGAAATAGCAGTTAGAATAATTAGAGCATGTAAAGAATGGGGAATATCGACTGTAGCAATCCATTCTAATGTTGATAAAGACAGCATGCACGTAAGATTGGCGGACGAAAGTGTTTGTGTAGGATCTTATCAACCAACAAGCAGCTACTTAAATATTCCAGCAATAATGTCAGCAATTGAACTTACAAATGCAGAAGCGGTTCATCCAGGCTATGGTTTTTTGTCAGAAAATTCTGAGTTTGCAAAAATTCTAGAAGATTACAAAATTAAATTTATAGGACCGTCATCAAAACTTATAAAAATGATGGGAGATAAGATACAAGCAAAAATTATAGCAAAAAAATATGGACTACCTGTTATTGAAGGATCCGAAGGAGGAGTTTCAGATATAAATGAAGCAAAAAAAATAATAAGAAATATTGGTTTTCCAATTCTTATTAAAGCCGCAGGTGGTGGTGGTGGTAAAGGAATGAAGATTGTAAGAAAAGAAGATGAATTTGAAAATCTTTTTTTAACAGCCAAACTTGAAGCAAAAAAATTTTTTGGAAATGATGAGGTTTATATTGAGAAATTTTTTCAAAACCCAAGACATATAGAAGTACAAGTTTTATCAGGAAAAAATAGAACTGTACATCTTCACGAAAGAGATTGCTCTGTTCAACGAAGACATCAAAAATTAATTGAGGAAACACCAAGTCCTATACTAACAAATGAACTTAGAAATGAACTTTTTGATAAAACTGTAAAAATGGTAAGCCAAATTGGTTATGAAGGAGCAGGAACTGTAGAATTTATATATGAAAATAACAAATTCTTTTTTTTAGAAATGAATACGAGAGTACAAGTTGAGCACCCTGTAACTGAGGTTGTAACAGGAATTGATATTATAAAAGAGCAAATTTGGATTGCTTACACTGGGGAAACTGCACTTACGCAAGAAGATATAAAACCTAGAGGACATGCTATCGAATGTAGGATTAATGCGGAAGATGCCAGTAAAAATTTTCAACCATCTCCAGGAAAAATTGAAATGTGCCATCAACCATCTGGATTTAGAACTAGAGTTGATGGAGCAATTTACCAAGGCTACAAAGTTACACCTTATTATGACAGTATGATTTGCAAACTAATATGTCATGGAAGAAATAGAACTGAAGCAATACAAAGAATGAAAAGATCTTTAGATGAGTTTGTTATTGAAGGTATAAAAACAACAATTGAACTTCATAAAAAACTTTTAGATCATGAAAAATTTATTTCTTCAGATTTTAATGTTAGTTGGTTAGATAATGATAAAATTATTTAACTATAACATTTTTTAAGCCAAATATCATACACAGGATGATCAAATGGTCTAATTGATGGACTCGAAGCAAATGTCCAATCATTAAAAAAGAAAACTTTATCTTTATCTATGATGGTTAAATCTTTAACTTGTAAATACGCAGTAACTTCCGGGTCATCATCAAATTTAGAATTATAGCATTTTAAAACTTTTATTAGTAAATTTTGAAATTTCAACTCTTGACCTACTTTTAAAGTTAAATTTAAACTTTTTGAACTTACTTTATCTAGAACATTAAGATCTACAAAAATTTCACTTTTATTTTTTGTTTCAGAATATAAATTTATTGTTAAAAACTGACTTAAAATAAAGATAATAAGATAAACTTTAACTTTGCCAGGTTTTATATTTTTTTTTAACAGCATTTTTATTTTTTTTAGGATGATAAGAGTTTTGTGTTCCTGTTTGATTTGGCAAGTGATCTTTTTGCCATTTGTATTTTTTAACTTGATGAATATTTTCTATGTTATTGTTAATGCTATGCATCCAAGAATACCACTCGTTTGGAATTTTTGATGCCTCTATTTCACCATTATAAACAATCCATCTCTTTCCAGATTTACTTTGATAATACCTATTACCTTGATGATCTTCACCCACGAACTTTCCAAAAAAAAATATTTGAATTCTAGTGCCCAATGTCTGGTGATTCCACCAGGTAAAAATTTCTTTAAATATTGTCAACATAAAAAATAATTTTTTTTTCAATTTAAAATTGTAAAAATTAAATTAGACTAAAAATTTATTTTGTATATACATTTATATAATAAGATTCAATTTTATAAAAAAAATGGCAAAATTTTTAATAGAAACATTTTATACATGCAGCTTTAAAGTAAGTCATTATTTAGATGATATAAATGATGAAAATATCCAAAACCTTGAAAAAAGAGAAGGTGGAAAATTTGAAATTTTAGATGTGAAGTTAGATAACAGAAAGACTAAAAATCTAGAAAAAGTTGAAAAAAATGAAATTAAATCTAAAGAAGTTAAAGATAGTCTTGCAATTAATAATGGCCAACTTAATCAAAATATAAATAATAATGAAAAATTTAAAAAAAACGTAAATGAATATATTGGCAAAAGATTTAGTATGCCAGATCGTAGAAAAGGCTATATACAGAAAGCTTCTATAGGAAACCACAAAGTATATCTTCATACAGGAGAATATGAAGATGGTAAAATTGGGGAGATATTTATAGATACAAGCAAAGAAGGTGAATTAGTTAAAGCTCTCATGAATAATTTTGCAATAGCTATATCATTGGGTCTACAATATGGCGTCCCATTAGATGAATTTGTAAATGCATATGTTGATACAAAATTTGAACCATCTGGAAAAGTTTTTGGAAATGATCGTATACTAAGTGCAAGTTCAATACTTGATTATATTTTTAGAGAACTTGCCATTTCATACCTTAACAGAGAAGATTTAGCTCATACTCCATCAATTGCGGTAGGAGAAAAATCTGATGAGATAATTAATAATGAAGAAAATAATGAGGATCACAGTCAATTTTTAAAACTTGTGAAAGATATAACAAGTAAAGGTTTTGTAAGAAGCGACTATAAAAAAAAATTAGTAGATTTATCTGATATAAGAATTAATTTAAAAGGAAAGAAATAGCTAATTTTTTTTCTTTAGATTTATATTAAGTTCTTTTAATTGCTCATCTGAAACACTTGAAGGTGCATTCATCATCAAGTCTTGAGCATTTTGATTCATGGGAAACATCGTTACCTCTCTAATGTTTTTTTCATCAGCTAAAAGCATTACTATTCTATCAATTCCAGGTGCAATACCTCCGTGCGGGGGAGCTCCATAACTTAAAGCATTTATCATACCACTAAATTTTTGCTGAACGTCAGTCTTAGAATAGCCAGCTATTTCAAACAATTTATACATAAGTTCTGGAATATGGTTTCTTATAGCTCCAGATGATAATTCAACTCCATTGCAAACAATGTCGTACTGATATGCTTTAAGATTTAAAGGGTCAGAAAGATCTAAGTTTTTTAAATCTCCTTGTGGCATTGAAAAAGGGTTATGACTAAACTTTATTTTTTTTGAAATTTCATCTAATTCGTACATAGGATAATCTACAACCCAACAAAAAGAAAATAAATTTTCATCTATTAATTTTAATTCATCTGCAATTTTATCTCTTGCTTGTCCCAATAATTTTTCAACTTCTACCTTTTTTCCACAAGATAGAAATATTGTGTCTCCTGTCTCTGCTTTTGACAAGTTCATAATTTCTTTCAAAGATTCTTCAGAAAAAAATTTGCCTACAGGGCCTTTTGCGGAAATTTTATCGTTTTTTTCTAATGTAAAATATGCGAGTCCTGACGATCCTTGTTCTTTTGCCCAATTATCAATTCCATCAAAAAAACTTCTAGGTTTTTCTTTGGTGTTTTTTGTTACTAAACATCTTACAATACATCCTGATTTTACAAGCTTTTTAAAAATTTCAAATTTTACATCTTCTCTTTTAAATATTTCTGTTAAATCGCTTATCTGCAAAGGATTTCTAAGATCTGGTTTATCAGTACCATATTTTAGCATTGCATCTGAATATGTAATTCTAGTAAAAATTTCATTTAAAATTTTTTTATTAGAAAATTTCCTAAAAAGTTTAACAAATAATTTTTCGATAATATTAAAAACATCTTCTTGTTCTACAAAAGACATTTCTAAATCTAATTGATAAAATTCTCCAGGACTTCTATCTGCTCTTGCGTCTTCATCTCTAAAACATGGGGCTATCTGAAAATATTTATCAAAACCAGAAACCATAATTAATTGCTTAAATTGTTGGGGCGCTTGTGGTAATGCATAAAATTTTCCTGGGTTTAATCTGCTTGGAACTAAAAAATCTCTTGCTCCTTCTGGACTTGATGATGTTAAAATAGGTGTTTGAAATTCTAAAAATCCAAGGTTTTGCATTTCTGATCTTATGAAAGAAATAACTTTTGATCTAAGAATGATATTTTGATGAATTTTTTTTCTTCTAAGATCTAAAAATCTATATTTAAGTCTAATTTCTTCAGCATATTCTTGATCAGAAAATACAGGCATTGGCAACTCCTTTGTTGCACCTAAAATTTCAACTTTATTTATTAAAACTTCTATTTCTCCAGTATTAATATTTTTATTAATTGTCTCTTTAGTTCTTTCCACAACAGTTCCTACTACTTTTATGACAGTTTCTAATGGAAGTTTTTCTAAATTTTTAAAAATAGAGTTACTTTTATCAATTACACACTGTGTTAAACCATAATTGTCTCTTAAATCTAAAAAAAGTAGATTTCCGTGATCTCTTTTTTTATTAATCCATCCGGAAAGTGCAATTTCACTTCCTTTATGTTTTAAATTTAAATCACCACAGGTATGTGTTCTATATTTATTCAATTTTACAAAATCTCTTTAATTGTTTTAAAATTAATCGGTTTCTTTTTTTTTAAACTTAATTCATCAATCTTATATATAAATTCATATATTTTACTATAGGATCTGTCTATTCTGTTAATTATGAATTCAATAATTCTTTTTTCTACTTTTATTTGACGGTCAGAAAAATTTTTAAGTATTATTGCAAAAATTAAATCATCATCTGGGCTTTCAATTTTAGCACTTAGGCAGTTTTTTGATCTTGAAATCATATCTGGTAGTTTAAAATTAATTTCGCTAATAGGAATTATTGAATTTATAAGCATATACTTATTATCTTGTTCAATTAAATTGAAAATTGAATATATTAATTTTTCATCATAATTTTCTTCAAAATTATCAATTATAATATTTTCAAATAGTTTTGCTTTTTTAAAAATATCATCATTTAACTCATTTTTTTTTATAAATAAGGCATTTGTTTTAGCTTTAAATATATTTGCAAGATGCGTTTTACCTGAAAATTTTTCACCATAAATATTAAAGATTTTCTTTTCCCACTTTGGCCACTTTTCAATTATGCTATACGCATAAAAATTGCTTTTAGACACATAATAATCATGTTCATTAAAGCTTTTTTTGTGATCTAACGCTAGCAATAATTGATTAAGTTCACTCATTTTATTTTCCAGACGCTTTTTAAAGTTTCAATTTCTAGACCTGATAATTTCATATCTTCCAAAAATTTTTGAGGCGTACTATTAAATATTATTCTATATATAATTTCATCATTATCAAACTTTTCAATTTTAAATTCAGATACAAAATCTAAATTTTTTAAAGTGTTTTCTAATTTTTTAGATAATTGAAAGTTTTTAGAATTTACTGATAATCTAATTGGCAACTCGATAGTAGTATTTAATTTATTCATAGATTTCCATTTATCTTCATATAAATTTTTTATCTCTAGAATTATATTTTTAACATGAGATTGATTATCAATATCTATATTATTGTAACTTTTATTTATAAGTATATTTTTGTTTTCAAAATTTATTTTAGAATATAATCTTAAGTTTTTTTCATTTTTTAACAAAATTAAAATTATATGATTTTTTAAATTATATTTTTTAATGATTTCATGAAAACCATAACTATCTATTTTATTAATATTTCTTTTAATAATTAAATAATCTTCTATATCTTCGTTTGGTAAAACATAGTTAATTAGAAAAGAATTTTTAGAAACATCATTCCATAAATTAAAAAAAATATTTTGATTAAAATAATAAAGTTCATTATATTTTTTTGTATCTATTAATATAGGTAAAACAAAAGTTTCCATTTCTTTTGGTAAAGATAAAAAAATTTTTTTTTTATCCAGATATTTAATAATTTTTTTTCTGTCAAATTCTACTTCAATTTTAGCTTTATATTTTTTGTTGATAAAATTTTCATTTAAAATTGAAAAACTATCTATTAAGTACTTCACTTCCTTTATAGACACTTTGCTAACTTTATCCCTATCTTTGTTTTCGAGTATTTTATTTATTAGAATTTTAAATGCTTGCAAAAAACCTTTATCTAAAACTTTTGATTTTTCAAAATTAATATTATATTTTTCTTCAACATCTACTTCTGAAATAATAAAATTCTTACTTAAAGCTTTATTTGTGGAAAACTCATTAAAATTAAAGACTAATATTAAAAAAAGAATGTATAAAAAAGAATATATTTTTTTTTTAAATAAAAGCATAAAAACTAAACTATGAAACTCAATAAGCTAACATATGCAAAAAGCGGAGTTAATATCAATAAAGCTGATAAATTTGTAAACTTCATAAGTTCTATTTCAAAAAAATCAAATAAAAGTGGTGATTTTAAGAATATTGGAGGATTTGGTGCGATTTCTAAAGTTCCAATTAATCTAAAAAACCCTCATATAGTAACTAGCACAGATGGTGTAGGTACAAAATTAGAAATAGCAAATGAGTTAAAAAAATTTGACACAATTGGTATTGATTTAGTTGCTATGTGTGTAAATGATTTAATTGTCCAAGGAGCAAAACCCTATCTTTTTCTTGACTACATATCTGTAGATAAAATTAATCTAAAAAAGTTAAAAAATTTAATAAAAGGTATTATAAAAGGATGCGCAATAGCCAATTGTAGACTTGTAGGTGGCGAAACAGCAGAAATGCCAGGAACTTATACAAAAG
>CACDOF010000028.1 GCA_902554315.1 uncultured Pelagibacteraceae bacterium | reverse complement strand
ATCTATCACTAAAATTTACATAATAATTCTCTGATCTTGAATCAAGATTTTTAGATTTAATAGTTTTGTCAAAAAATTCTTTTGCAATAAATGAAGTTTCCATATTTGTCATATCTCCTAAAAGTCCTGCAATTTTATCAGAGGAAGTTTTGGAAATTTTATCAAAAATTACTTTATGAGCTTCATCCCAATAAATTTTTTCAAATTTATTATTTTTCCTTATAAATGGATTATCTAATCTTTGATTTTTAAGCCCATCACATGCATAACGTGTTTTATCTGAAATCCATTCTTCATTAATTTCCTCGTTGATTCTTGGAAGAATTCTTTTTACCTCCCATTCATATGTATCTGCTCTGATGTTTGAGCCAACCGCATCCATTACATCAATAGTTTCGGTTTTTTTTAGCTCCCAAGGTCTTGCCTCAAACACATAGGGGTTTGAAGTTAATGCACCAACTGGACATAAATCAATTACATTTGCTGACATTTCAGATTCCATTGATTTTTCTAGATATGTTGTGATTTCCATATTTTCACCTCTGCCAATTGCTCCTAACTCTGGCACACCAGCTACTTCTGTTGCAAACCTAATACATCTGGTACAATGTATACATCTTGTCATTTGTGTCTTAATTAAAGGTCCCATGTACTTTTCTGGAACATACCTTTTGTTTTCTTTAAATCGTGATTTATCTATTCCATAAAACATAGATTGATCTTGCAAATCACATTCTCCACCTTGATCGCACACAGGACAATCTAATGGATGGTTTGCTAGTAAAAATTCCATTACACCTTTTCTAGACTTTTCTACTTTTTCAGTGTTTGTCTTAATAACCATTCCATCTGCAGCAGGCATAGCACATGATGCTACTGGTTTAGGAGACTTTTCCATCTCAACTAGACACATTCTACAATTTCCAGCTATTGAAAGTTTTTCATGATAACAAAACCTTGGAATTTCAGCACCAGCTTGTTCACAAGCTTGTAGGACTGTAAGACCTTCTTCAACTTCAATATCTACATCATTAACTTTTAACTTCAGCATTTTCCTTTTCTAATAAATGTTGATCTACCAAATATGGAACATTTTTTTGTTTTTTAACTATTGGGTCAAATTTATTTCTTTCTAATATTTCATCCTTAAAGTGTCTTATTAAACCTTGTACAGGCCATGCAGAGCCTTCGCCAAATGCACAAATAGTATGTCCTTCTATTTGTTTTGTAACATCCATTAACATATCTACTTCATCTGATGTTGCTTCGCCAGCAGCCATTCTTTCGAGCATTCTCCACATCCATCCAGAACCTTCTCTACAAGGTGTACATTGGCCACAACTTTCATGTTTATAAAATCTAGCTATTCGAGCCATACATTTTATAATGTCTTGATCATTATTTATAACAACTATTCCTGCGGTACCTAATCCTGTTTTATTTTCTACACACGCATCAAAATCCATTTTCATGTTGTCACAAATATGTTTTGGTAGCATTGGCATCGAAGATCCACCTGGAATTACAGCTTTTAAATTGTCCCATCCGCCAATTACACCTCCTGCATGATTTTCAATAAGTTCTTTTAATGGAACGCCCATTTCTTCTTCAACATTGCAAGGATTGTTAACATTTCCTGATATGCAGTAAATTTTTGTTCCAGTATTTTTTTCCCTTCCTAACGATGAAAACCATTTAGCTCCTCTTCGTAGAATTGTAGGAACTGCTGCAATTGTTTCAACATTGTTTATAATTGTTGGACAACCATAAAGGCCTATTAATGCAGGAAAAGGAGGTTTTAATCTAGGTTGTCCTTTTTTTCCTTCCAAACTTTCTAATAAAGCTGTTTCTTCACCGCAAATATAGGCTCCCGCACCATAGTGTATATAAATATCTAAATCCCAACCTGTACCAGAGGAATTCTTGCCGATTAAATTTTTTTCATAAGCTTCATCAATTGCAGTTTGTAGTTTTTTACCTTCATTAAAATATTCACCTCTTATATAAATGTAACATTTATGAGCGTTAACTGCATAGGAGGCAATTAAACATCCTTCAATTAATTTGTGAGGTTCGAATCTAAGTATATCACGATCTTTACAAGTTCCTGGTTCAGACTCATCAGCATTTATTACCAGATAATGCGGTCTTGTACCAACCTCCTTTGGTGCAAATGACCATTTCAATCCAGTTGGAAAACCTGCTCCACCTCTGCCTCTTAATTCAGATGACTTAATTTCGTTAATTATCCAATCTCTTCCTTTTTCACAAATGTCTTTGGTATTTTTCCAATCACCTCTTAATATAGATGAATTCAAATCTGGACCATTATCGTTATATAAATTTTTAAAAATTCTGTCTTCGTCTCTAAGCATTTTTATTTCCTAATAATGTTTTTCTTATATTTTCAGGTTCAGTATTTAGTCTTCCTCTGTAGGAACCTGGTTTTGGGTGTTTATCTTGTTTTACTTGATCAATTATTTTTTCCAAATTTTTAGAATCTAAATCCTCAAAATAGTCATCATTTATTTGTATCATTGGTGCATTTACACATGCTCCTAAACATTCAACTTCAATCCAAGATAATTTTTTATCTTTTGATAATTTGCTTTCTTCTTTTGAAATTTTTTTTTTACAAATATCTACCAAATCATAGGCACCCCTCAGCATGCAAGGTGTTGTTGTACAAACTTGAAAAAAATATTTTCCTACTGGTGCTAAATTATACATTGAATAAAAAGTGGCCACTTCATAAACTTTTATGTAAGGCATATCTAAAAATTTAGCTATGTATTTCATTGCTATTAAAGGTATCCAATTATCGTTCTGTTTTTGGGCAATATATAATAATGCCATTACTGCACTTTGCTGCTTACCTTTGGGATAATTACTAATAATTTTCTCAGCAATTTCATGGTTTTTTTCATTAAACTTAAAATTTTCTGGCTGCTCTTTTGATATTTTTTTTATACTCATCTATCTACCTCACCAAAAACTATATCCATTGATCCAAGCACTGCTGGTACATCTGCAAGCATGTGACCTTTAATTAAGTAATCCATTGCTTGTAAATGAGAAAATCCTGGAGCTCTTATTTTACATTTATAAGGTTTGCTTGAACCATCTGAAATTAAATAAACACCAAACTCACCTTTTGGAGCTTCTACAGCGGCATAAATCTCGTCATCATCCACTCTATATCCTTCGGTAAATAATTTGAAATGATGAATTAATGCTTCCATTGACTGTTTAATGTCCTTTTTAGGTGGCGGTGAAATTTTACCATCATCAGTTTTAACTGGTCCTTTTGGTAAATTTTGTAAACATTGATTAATTATATTAACGCTTTCTTTCATTTCTTCAATTCTACATAAATATCTGTCGTAACAATCGCCATTTTTACCTATTGGTATTTTAAAATCAAAATTTTCATAACAATCATATGGTTGACTTTTTCTTAAATCCCAAGCAACACCTGAGCCTCTTAACATTACACCAGAAAAAGAATAGTCTAGAGCATCTTGTTTAGATACAATTCCAATATCTACATTTCTCTGTTTAAAAATTCTATTATCTGTAAGCAAAGTTTCTAGATCGGCTATAATTTTTGGAAATTTTTTACAAAAATTTCCTATATCATTTTCAAGTCCTGTTGGTAAATCTTTATGCACTCCTCCAGCCCTAAAATAATTAGCATGAAGTCTGGAACCAGAAACTCTTTCGTAAAAACCCATTAGTGTTTCTCTTTCTTCAAATCCCCATAATGTTGGAGTTAAAGCTCCAACATCCATTGCTTGTGTTGTTACATTTAGTAAATGGCTAAGTATTCTTCCAATTTCACAAAACATTACCCTTATATATTGAGCTCTAATAGGAACATTTATTTTAAGAATTTTTTCTATTGCTAATGCAAAAGCATGCTCTTGGTTCATAGGTGCTACATAATCAAGTCTGTCAAAATATGGAACGGCTTGCATATATGTTTTGTTTTCTATAAGTTTTTCTGTTCCTCTATGAAGTAGCCCAATATGAGGGTCCGCTTTTTCTACTACCTCACCGTCCAGCTCAAGTATAAGTCTAAGTACGCCATGAGCTGCTGGATGTTGAGGTCCAAAATTAAGATTCAATGTTTTTTTTTCTTTTTTCATTATTCTTTTGTTTGATCTTTAATATACTTTGTGCCTTCCCATGGGCTTTCATAGTCAAAATTTCTATAATTTTGTTCTAATTTGACAGGCTCTTGGACTACTTTTTTTACAGTTTCGTCAAATCTAACTTCATGATGTCCTGTTAAAGGAAAATCTTTCCTTAAAGGATGGCCTTCAAAACCATAATCAGTTAATATTCTTCTTAAATCTGGATGTCCTTTAAATTCAATACCATACATATCGAATACCTCTCTTTCCATCCAATTTGCAGAAGGAAATATGTCTGTTATAGAAGAAACAATATCATTTTCCTTAATAAAACAATCAATTAATATTCTTTTGTTATTTTCATGGCTTAACAATAAATAAACTAATTTAAACCTCTTTTCTTTTGCTGGGTAATCTACGGCGGTAATTTCAATTAATTGTTTAAAATTAATCTCAGTATTTGTTTTTAAAAAAAAAATGACATCCTTCAAGTCATTTTCGTCAATATTTATATAAAGATGTTCATGATTAATTTTAGAGTTGTTTATTTTTGTTGTTAACTCAGAATTTATTATTTTTTCAAGATCCTCTATTTTTTTCATATTTATCTTTCTAAAGAACCTTTGTTTCTTATTTTTTTTTGTAATTGCATTATGCCATATAATAATGCCTCAGCAGAAGGTGGACATCCTGGAACGTAAACATCAACAGGAACTATTCTATCACAACCTCTTACTACAGAATAAGAGTAATGGTAGTATCCTCCTCCATTAGCACAACTACCCATTGATATAACGTATCTTGGTTCTGGCATTTGATCGTAAACTTTTCTTAGTGCTGGAGCCATTTTATTTGTTAAAGTTCCCGCAACTATCATTACATCTGACTGTCTAGGTGATGCTCTAGGTGCAGCACCAAATCTTTCTAGATCATATCTTGGCATTGAAGTTTGCATCATTTCAACCGCACAACATGCCAATCCAAAAGTCATCCAATGTAAAGATCCAGTTCTAGACCAATTTATTAAATTATCTAATGAAGTTGTAATAAATCCATTATCACTAAAGTCTTTAGCAAGTTGTTTAAATTCCTCTGGAATTTTTTCAGTTTTATCTTCAAAATTCATTTTATTCCCAGTCTAAAGCTCCTTTTTTCCATTCATAAATAAAACCTATGGTTAAAATGAAAAGAAAAATCATCATTGAGACATATCCAAACAAACCAATTTGACCGAGACTTATAGCCCACGGAAAGAGAAATGCGATTTCCAAATCAAATATTATAAATAAAATTGCAACCAAATAGAATCTAACATCAAATTCCATTCTTGAATCATTAAAAGGTTCAAATCCACATTCATATGCAGATAATTTTTCTGGATCAGGTTTTTTTGGAGATGCTAGATAATTAATTGCTACGAAGGCCATACTAAGCCCCAACGCTATTATTAAAAATAGAATTATTGATAAATAGTCTTTTAAAAATTCCGCAAGCATTTTGAATCTATGTAACAACTATTATATCAACTAAAAGTGTAGATATGTCACATTTTTATCCCTTGTTTTATTGAAAATTTGATGGCGGGAGTGAAGGGACTCGAACCCTCGGCCCCGTGCGTGACAGGCACGTGCTCTAACCAACTGAGCTACACCCCCAGATTTTGGTGGGCAGTAAAGGACTCGAACCTTTGACCCCCTCGGTGTAAACGAGATGCTCTACCAACTGAGCTAACCGCCCAAAATCTTGGTACTAATACATCAACATATTAATAATGTAAATTGTTTATTACTGAATACTGGCTTGAGATTTATCGTCTTTTTTAGTTTCTGATATTTTATCTACTTCTGTCCATTCAATAGGTTTGAGTTCTTTTGTGAGTGCTAATTTTAAAACCTCATCAGCAGATTCAACTGGTATTATTTTAATATCTTCCCTAACTTTTTTTGGAATATCAACAAGGTCTTTTTCATTTTCCTTTGGAATTAAAACTTTTTTAACACCAGCTCTATGAGCGGCTAAAAGTTTTTCTTTGAGACCACCAATTGGCAATACTTGTCCTGTAACTGTAACTTCCCCAGTCATTGCTATATTTCTATCAACAGGAATATTGGTCATTGAAGAAACTATAGAAGTAACCATCGCAATACCAGCAGAAGGTCCATCTTTTGGTGTTGCACCTTCTGGGACATGAATATGAAAGTCTTTTTTTTCAAAAAAAGGTGGTATAATTCCATACTCTAAACTTTTTGATCTTACGAACGATTTTGCTGCTTTAACTGACTCTTGCATTACATCACCAAGTTTTCCAGTTATTTGCATTCTGCCTTTGCCTGGCATATTAACAGTTTCTATTTTTAGTATTTCGCCTCCAAATTCTGTCCATGCTAAACCAATAACAATTCCAATTTTATTTTTAGTTTCCAATTCACCAAATTTAAATTTTTTAATTCCTAAAAAATCTGAAATATTTTTTTCGCTAACTTCAACGTTGCTTTTTTCATTGTTAACAACCTTTTTTACCACTTTTCTTGTTACTTTAGATATTTCTCTTTCTAAATTTCTAACTCCGGACTCTCTTGTATAGCTTCTAATTATTTCTTTTATCGTCCCATCGGCTAAGTTTAATTCTCCATCTTTCACACCATTATCTTTGATTTGTTTTGGTAAAAGATATTTGTTAGCAATATTAATTTTTTCATCTTCCGTGTAACCTGGTATTCTTATAACCTCCATTCTGTCTAATAATGGTGGAAGAATATTTAATGTATTAGCCGTTGTAACAAACATTACATCTGATAAATCATAGTCAACTTCTAAATAATGATCATTAAAAGTGGTATTTTGTTCAGGATCTAAAGCTTCAAGTAAGGCTGATGATGGATCTCCCCTATAATCATTTCCAACTTTATCCACTTCATCAAGTAAAAATAATGGATTTTTTGTACCAGCTTTTTTCATCATTTGAATAATTTTTCCTGGTAGTGAGCCTATATATGTTCTTCTATGTCCTCTTATTTCAGCTTCATCTCTTACTCCTCCTAGAGACATTCTAATAAATTGTCTATTTGTAGCTTTGGCTATAGATTTTCCTAATGAAGTTTTTCCAACTCCTGGGGGTCCCACTAAACATAAAATTGGACCTTTAATTTTTTCCATTCTTTTTTGGACAGCTAAAAATTCTATAATTCTCTCCTTAACTTTTTCTAATCCAAAATGATCTTCTTCTAATGTTTTTAAAGCGTTATTCAGATCAATGTCAACTTTGTCTTTTTTAAACCATGGTAAATCAATCATCCAATCAAGATAATTTCTAACAACAGTTGCTTCTGCAGACATAGGACTCATATTTTTTAATTTTTTTAGCTCTGACATGCATTTTTTTTCAACTTCTTTGGGCATTTTAGCTTTTTGAATTGATTTTTTTAAGTTTGTAGTTTCATCTTTTCCATCTTCTATTTCGCCTAATTCTTTTTGGATAGCCTTTAATTGCTCATTTAAGTAATATTCTCTTTGAGTTTTTTCCATTTGAGTTTTAACTCTACCTCTAATTCTTTTTTCAACTCCAATAATGCTTGTTTCGTTTTCCATAATTTTTATAACTGCATTTAATCTTTTCTTTACGTCCAAGGTTTCAAAAATTTGTTGTTTCTCAGATATTGTTGCGTTTAGATTGGACGCAATATTGTCTACAATTTTAGATGGATCTTTTAGATCCTTGATGCTGTTAATAGTTTCATTAGAGATTTTTTTATTTATAGATGTAAGTTTTTCTAATCTTCTTACTGCAGTTAATGCTAGAGGCAACAAGTCCTCATCTTTGCTAATCAAATCTTTTTGGTATTCAAATGTGCAAGTTATAAATTTTTCATCATCTTTGAAGTCAACTAACTTAACTCTTTTTATACCTTCAACTAAAACTTTTACTGTACCATCGGGTAATTTTAAAAGTTGCAAAATATTACTTTCACAACCATAACTAAAAACATCATTTTTTTTTGGATCATCAACTTCAGAATTTTTTTGCGTAACAAGGATAATTTTCTTATCATTCTTCATTACTTCGTTAAGAGCAGTAATAGATTTATCCCTACCAACAAAAAGAGGGATTACCATGCTAGGAAATACTACTATATCTCTTAAAGGTAAAAGTGGTTGAGTTATTTTAACATCCATGCGTTAAATATGGATATTATATTATATATTGCAATAGAAAATTATTATTTATTAACCTGAATTTTATGCCGCAGAAGTTTTATCTGACTTAATTTTGTTCTTTGAATGAACTATTATTGGCTGTGATAACCCTTTTGCAGATCCAGAATCAATTATAACTTCTTCTATATTGTCCTGCCCAGGAAGATCAAACATGGTTTTTAAGAGAATGTTTTCTAAAATTGATCTTAATCCTCTCGCGCCTGTTTTTTTACTTATTGCTTTATTTGCAATATCCTTAACTGCTTGATCTTTAAAGTTTAACTTTACACCTTCTAATCTAAATAGCTCTTGGTATTGTTTTATAAGTGAATTCTTTGGTTCCAAT
>CACDOF010000027.1 GCA_902554315.1 uncultured Pelagibacteraceae bacterium | reverse complement strand
GAATATTTTCCTGGTTATTTAAACAAAGGTTTATTTGGAAGATCAATGGGTAAAATTTGGGATTTAGAAACAGTAGATATTAGAGATTATGCTGATGATAAGCACAAAAAAGTAGATGACACGCCTTATGGCGGTGGTAGTGGCATGATAATAAAAGCAGATATTCTTGCACGATCAATAGACGAAAATGTAAAAGATAAAGAAAAAATAATTTATTTAAGTCCTAGAGGTAAATTATTTAACCATGAATATGCAAAAAAACTTTCAAGTGAGAAATCTTTAAATTTAGTTTGTGGACACTTTGAAGGAGTAGACGAGAGAGTTCTTGAAAACAGAAATATAGAAGAAATTAGTATTGGAGACTATATTTTATCAGGTGGAGAAGTCGCAGCTTTTGTAGTACTAGACTCGATCTTAAGATTTGTTCCTGGAATATTAGGAAATGCAAATTCATCAATCGAAGAAAGTTTTGAGAATGGTCTTCTAGAATATCCTCAGTTTACTAAACCTCAAATTTGGGAGGAAAAAAGTGTACCAAACGTGCTAATTTCTGGAGATCATGCCAAAATTAAAGACTGGCGTTTATCTCAATCTGAGGCTATAACACGCGACCGAAGACCAGATTTGTGGCAAAAATATAAAAAAAATTAAAATGAAAAATATTGACTAAATTAACAGAGCCAGCTTAAAGAAGATTATTTCAGGTAGAAAACATCCTGATTTTTTTCCGGGAGATATAGTAAAAGTAGGTGTAAGAATTACCGAGGGAAAAAGAGATAGAATTCAATATTTTGAAGGTGTTTGTATAGCAAAAAAAAATAGAGATATTAATTCATCATTTACCGTAAGAAAAATTTCATTTGGAGAAGGCGTAGAAAGAACTTTTGCTTTATATAGTCCAATAGTCGATACAATTAAAGTTATCAGATCAGGAAAAGTTAGAAGAGCAAAATTATATTATTTGAGAGACAGAACTGGTAAGTCAGCTAGAATTGCAGAAAAAATAAGGAAAAATATTGGTATTGATATTGAAACAAAAATACAAGAAGTAAACGAAGAAAATGTTATGCCTTCAGGGAATGAAGAAGCACCAAAGGAAGAAGCTAAAGCAGAAGCACCTAAGGAAGAAGCTAAAGCAGAAGCTCCTAAGGAAGAAGTAAAAAAAGAAGAAAAAACGAAAGAAAATCAAGAAGAGAAAAAATAATTTTTTTCTAAATGCCTCAAACTATATACGACAAAATTTGGAAAGATCACCTTGTTGATGAACAACCTGACGGTACGTCTTTACTTTTTGTAGATCGACATTTAATACACGAAGTTACAAGTCCACAGGCTTTTGAAGGATTGAGAAATTCAAAAAGAAAAGTAAGACAACCCAGTCTAACTTTAGCAGTTGCAGATCATAATGTTCCTACTACTGATAGAACTCAAGGTATTGCTGATGAAGACTCTAGAATTCAAGTAGAAACTCTTGATAGAAATTGTAAAGAATTTGGTATTGAGATTTTTGGAATGAATGACAAGAGACAAGGAATTGTACATATAATAGGACCAGAACAAGGATTTACTCAACCAGGAAATATAATTGTTTGTGGTGACAGTCATACTGCAACCCATGGTGCTTTTGGAGCCTTAGCTTTTGGCATTGGAACATCTGAAGTTGAACATGTATTAGCAACTCAAACATTAGTTCAAAAAAAATCAAAAAATTTTAGAATAAATATTAATGGTCGTTTACCTGTTGGTGTAACATCAAAAGATGTAATTTTACAAATTATAGGAAAAATTGGAACAGCCGGAGGCACAGGTTATGTAATTGAATATGCAGGCGATTTAATTTCAAGTCTAAGTGTGGAAGAAAGAATGACAATTTGCAATATGACAATTGAAGGTGGTGCTAGAGCAGGATTAATAGAACCTGATGATAAAATTTTTAAATATTTAAAAGGCAAACCAATGTCCCCAAAGAATGACAGTTGGGATAAAGCATTAGAATATTGGAGTTCACTAAAAACTGATAATGATGCAAAATTTGATAAAGAAATATCATTAGATGGCTCTCAGATTAAGCCAATGGTAACATGGGGAACTTCACCTCAAGATGTTGTTGAAATAGATGGAAAAGTCCCAAATCCTGATCATGAAAATGATCCTGATAGAAAAAATTCAATAAGTAGATCATTAAATTATATGGGTTTAAAACCAGATACAAATATCAAAGATATTAAAATTGATAAGGTTTTTATTGGCAGTTGTACCAATGGAAGAATTGAAGATATCAGAGAAGCTGCAAAGATTTTGAAAGATAAAAAGATTTCTGCACATGTACATGCAATGATAGTGCCCGGATCAGGTTTGGTTAAAGAACAAGCTGAACAAGAAGGTTTAGATAAAATTTTTAAAGAATCAGGTTTTGAATGGAGAGAACCAGGCTGCTCTATGTGTTTAGCAATGAATGCTGATAAGCTAAAACCTGAAGAAAGATGTGCATCTACATCAAATAGAAATTTTGAAGGTAGACAAGGCCGCGGTGGAAGAACACATCTTGTTAGTCCAGCAATGGCAGCAGCAGCAGCGATTTCTGGAAATTTAGACGATGTTAGAAAGTATGAGAGTTAAATGAAAAAATTTATATCTATTAAAAGTATCCCAGCTTATCTTCCAATAGTTAATATCGATACCGATATGATTATTCCAAAACAATTTCTAAAAACCATTAAAAGAACTGGATTAGGTAAAAACTTATTTTATGAAATGAGATATGATCAAAGTGGAAATTTAATTAAAGATTTTATTTTAAATAATGATCCATATAATAATTCTAAAATTTTAATAGCTGGTAAAAATTTTGGTTGTGGCTCATCTAGAGAGCATGCTCCGTGGGCACTTATGGATTTTGGAATTACTTGTGTAATCAGCTCAAGTTATGCAGATATTTTTTATAATAATTGTTTTAAAAATGGAATTTTGCCAATAAAAATTTCTGAAGAAGAAATTAAAGAAATTTCTGAATATTCAAAAAGAAAAGAGGAAATAGGTGTTGATCTATTAGCACAAAAAATTATTTTTGGAAATAAAGAAATTAAATTTGACATAGATAAATTTAAGAAAAAATGTTTGATAGAAGGATTAGATGACATTGCATTATCACTTGAAAAATCTGATAAAATAATTTCTTTTGAAAAAAAAATAAAGTCTTCAAAACCTTGGATATTTAATGATAAAAGTTAAAAAAAGAAAAATATTATTATTACCAGGAGATGGTATTGGTCCAGAAGTTGTAGGGGAAGTGGAAAAGATTATTAATTGGTTTAATAATAAAAAATCTTTAGATTTTGAAATTGATAGAGATTTAATTGGAGGCTCTTCTTATGATAAACATGGATCACCAATTACAGATGAGGCATTTTATAAAGCTTTAGAAAGTGAAGCAGTAATCTTGGGTGCCGTAGGAGGTCCTAAGTGGGATGACCTTGAATTTTCAAAAAAACCAGAAAGAGCATTATTAAAATTAAGAAAAGAATTAAAATTATTTGCAAACCTTAGACCTGCAATTTGTTTTAAACAGTTAGTAGATGCCTCAAGTTTAAAACCTGAGCTAGTATCAGACTTAGACATATTGTTTGTAAGAGAATTAACAGGAGGTATTTATTTTGGAGAACCCAGAGGCATAAAGCCTATAGATAATGGCGAAAGAAAGGGAATTAATACTCATGTTTATACTACTAACGAAATCCAAAGAGTTGCTCGTGTGGCATTTGATCTAGCTAAAAAAAGAAGCAACAAAGTTACTTCTTGTGAAAAATCAAACGTAATGGAAGCAGGTCAACTTTGGAAAGAGGAAGTTCAAGCTGTTCATGAAAAAGAATATAAGGATGTTGAATTAAATCATATGCTTGCAGACAACTGTGCAATGCAATTAGTTAGAAATCCAAAACAATTTGATGTAATTGTTACCGATAATCTTTTTGGAGATATGCTTTCTGATGAAGCAGCAATGTTAACTGGATCTTTAGGGCTTTTACCTTCAGCTTCTCTAGGAGCTAAAGATAAGAACGGTAATATGAGATCTTTATATGAACCAGTTCATGGATCTGCACCAGATATTGCTGGTAAGGGAATTGCAAATCCAATAGCAACCATATTAAGCTTTGCGATGGCTTTAAGATATTCTTTAGATTTAGACAATGAAGCAAACACTTTAGAAAAAGCAGTTCAATATGTATTAGATGAAGGTCTAAGAACTAAAGATATACTTTCAAGCGGAATGAAAGAAGTTTCAACATCTGTCATGGGTGATGCGATAATTTCAAAATTGCAATAATCAAACATTTATTCTAGAATATTTATATGCCAATTTATAATGCTCCAGTTGAAGACATGATGTTTCTTTTTGAAAAATTAAGAAACAATAAAAAATATAATGAGATTGATAAGTATAAAGAATTCAATCCTGATTTAGTGAAAGATATTTTAGAAGAAGCTGCAAAAGTAACGCAAAACTTAATATTACCTTTGGCAAAAAGTGGAGATGAAAATCCTGCAATTTTAGAAAATGGAGTTGTGAGAACACCTCCAGGCTATAAAGAAGCATATAAAAAATTTATAGAAGATGGTTGGGTTTCGTTATCCTGTGATCCCAAATATGGAGGACAAGGGATGCCTAAGACAGTTAGTACATTTTTTGATGAGATGTTATCTGCTGCCAGTCTATCATTTAAACTTTATAGTGAATTAACTATAGGTGCATATAATTGTCTTTTAAATCATGCGAGTGATGAAATTAAAAATTTATATCTTCCTAAAATGGTTGAAGGAAAATGGAGTGGCACAATGTGTCTAACTGAGCCTGTTTGTGGAACAGACTTAGGATTATTAAAAACAAAAGCCCAAGAACAATCTGGAGGAACTTATAAGATTAGTGGTCAAAAAATATTTATCACTTCAGGAGATCACGATCTTACAGAAAATATTATCCACTTAGTTTTAGCTAGATCAACTGATTCACCCAAAGGAACAAAAGGAATAAGTTTATTTTTAGTACCTAAGTTTATTGTAAATACAGATGGCTCTGTTGGTTCTAGAAATGGAGTTTCTACCGGTTCAATAGAAGATAAAATGGGAATTAAAGGATCAGCAACTTGTGTTCTTAATTTTGATGAAGCTGTGGGATATATGATAGGACCAAAAAACAAAGGACTTAACTCCATGTTTACTATGATGAATTTAGAAAGAATTATTGTTGGTATTCAAGGTCTTGGAATTTCAGAAATAGCATATCAAAATTCACTTTCTTACGCTAAAGAGAGAAAACAAGGAAAATCTCATAATAGCAAATCAAATAACGGAGCAGATTTAATTATTGAACATGCCGATATTAGAAGATCTTTGTTAAATATGAAGTCAATAATTGAAGGAGAAAGGGCTTTAAGTTTTTGGTTATCTCAGCAAATAGAAGTTAGTCTTAATCATAATGATGAAAAAACAAAACAAGAAGCTTCAGATTTTGTATCTTTGATTACTCCAGTTGTAAAATCAATGTTTACTGATAATGCAATGGAAATTACTAGTGAGGCCATGCAAATCCATGGAGGGTACGGGTTTACAAAAGATCAAGGTATTGAACAATTATATAGAGACAATAGAATTACCCCAATATACGAAGGAACAAATTCAGTTCAGGCTGCAGATCTTGTATTTAGAAAATTAATTACAAAAAATGGAGATGTCATAGATAGATATATCCAATTAGTTAAAGATGAGATTGATTTTAAAGAGGATAAAGCACAATTCTACGTTAAAGAATTAAATAAAAATATAGAAACTTTAGTAAAATTTACAGAATGGATAAAAGATAAAGTAAAAAATGTTCCAGAAGATGCTAGTGCCGCATGCAATGATTATTTAAAAGTATTAGGATTAGTTGCAACAGGTCATGCTTGGATAAAAGTTTTGGAAGTTTGTTATAAGGAATACGAAAATAATAAAGAATTTTATGAAGAAAAAATACAGACTGCAAAATTTTTCTTTAATAGAGTACTTCCAAAAGCAGAAAGTCATTTTTTGACTGCAACTACTGGCAGCAAATATATAATGGATTATAAATTTAATTAATATGAATCATTACGAAACTAATTTGGATAAAAATAATGCCAATTTTGTTCCACTTACACCTCTATCTTTTCTAGAAAGAGCAAAAGATATTTACCCAAATTATGAAGCTGTAGTTTATGAAAGTAGAACTTACACTTGGTCACAAGTATATAAGAGATGTATAAAATTTGCTAGCGCTCTAGAAAAAATAGGAATTAAAACTGGAGATACTGTTTCTGTTTTAGCATTTAACACTCCTGAAATTTTTGAAGCTCACTATTCAATACCAATGACGGGAGCTGTAATTAATGCGATTAATACAAGATTAGATCCCAAAACCATCAGTTATATTTTAAATCATAGTGAAGCAAAAGTTTTAATTGTTGATAGACAATTTCATGATGTAATAAAAAAAGCTTTAGAAAATGTTAAATCAAAAATAACAATTATTGATATTGACGATAAAGACGCAAATCTTCAAGAAACAAAAAAAATAGGATCATATGAGTATGAGGAGTTTTTAAACTCTGGAGATGAAAATTATGAATGGAAAATGCCACAAGATGAGTGGCAAGCAATTGCGCTAGGATATACTTCAGGAACAACTGGAAACCCAAAAGGAGTTGTTTATCATCACAGAGGCTCATATTTAATGGCTACTGGAAGTGCTGTTGCATGGAATATGCCCAATAGACTAAATTTTTTATGCACTGTTCCAATGTTTCATTGTAACGGATGGTGCTATCCTTGGACAATGTCCATGATACATGGAAGAAATATATGTTTAAGAAATATTGATGTTAAAAAAATTTTTGAGTTAATTGATAAATATGAAGTAACTCATTTTGGTGGAGCCCCAATTGTATTAAATATGTTGGCTAATGCTCCAAAAGAACATCAAAAAGAATTAAAAAGAAAAGTTTATGTTTTAACTGCTGGAGCACCTCCACCAAGTATTATTTTTGAAAAAATGCAAAATCTAGGATTTGAAGTTATGCATGTTTACGGACTAACAGAAACTTATGGTCATATTTTGCAATGTGCTTGGAATGATGAGTGGGATAGCTTGGAGCAGGATAATCAAAATGAAATCAAAGCTAGGCAGGGTGTAAGATATCCAAATACAGAAGGCGTTGTAGTTATGGATCCTGAGACTATGAAAAAAGTGCCTCATGATGGCAAAACTATGGGTGAAATTATGATAAGAGGAAATGTTGTGATGAAAGGATATTTTAAAGATAAAGATGCAACGGAGAAGTCAATGAAAGGTGGATGGTTTCATTCTGGAGACTTGGCCGTTACTCATCCTAGTGGATATATAAAAATACAGGATAGATCAAAAGACATTATTATTTCTGGTGGTGAAAATATCTCATCAATTGAGATAGAAAATACTATCTCAAAACATCCATCAGTATCTTTAGCTGCTGTAGTTGCAAAACCAGATGAAAAGTGGGGTGAAACGCCTTGTGCATTTATTGAATTGATTGATGGCAAATCGGCTTCAGAGGAGGAGATAATTGCATTTTGTAGAGAAACTTTGGCAGGTTTTAAATTACCTAAAAAAGTTGTCTTTTCTCCATTGCCGAAAACCTCAACTGGAAAAATTCAAAAGTTTGAGTTAAGAAAGCAGGCCCAGGAACTTGATTAATCTCTCTTGATTAGAGATAAGATAGTTTCTTTACAATAATCAAATAAGATGACAGAAATGCGAAAAAATGAAAAATTATTTTGTATCTAAATCAAGAAGATTAAGAGGCACTCCTTATACTTCAAGGATAGAAAATCAAGGAGTTACAGCTTATACAATTTATAATCACATGCTTTTGCCAACAAGATTTGGTGGATCTTTAGATGATCTTTATCAACATTTAAAAGATCATGTTCAAGTATGGGATGCTGCTGTTCAAAGACAAGTTGAAGTTTCAGGAAAAGATTCAACAAAACTAGTTCAGCTAATGTGTTGTAGAGATCTTTCAAAAGCAAAAATTGGTAGATGTTATTATGCACCAATAATTGATGATAAAGCAAACTTAATAAATGATCCAGTAATATTGAAACTAGCAGATGATCGTTGGTGGATATCTTTATCAGACTCAGATGTTGAGTTATTCGCAAAAGGGCTGGCGATTGGAAATAATTTTGACGTAAATATATTTGAAGCTAAGGTTGATATATTTTCAGTTCAAGGTCCAAAATCATTTAAACTTATGGAGAAAGTTCTTGGACCAAAAATTTTAGATCTTAAATTTTTTGGTTTTGACTATTTTGAGTTTGGAGGAGCAAAACATTTGATTGCAAGATCAGGATGGTCTAAACAAGGTGGTTTTGAAGTGTATGTTGAAAATACTGAAGCAGGTTTAGCTTTATATGACAAGTTATTTGAAGTCGGAGATGAGTTTAATTTAAAACCAGGATGTCCAAATTTAATTGAAAGGCTTGAAAGTTCTCTTTTATCCTATGGCAATGATATGGATATTGGAGATAACCCTCTTGAATGTGGCTTAGATAAATATGTAAGTCTTGATAGTAATGTGAATTTTCTAGGAAAAGAAATATTAAAAAAAATTAAATCCGAAGGATTAAAAAAAAAACTTATGGGAGTAAAAATTAATGCTAAAGAAATAAGCGTTACTGGCTCCATGAGTTTAATTGATGAAAACAATAAATTAATAGGTGAACTAAGGTCTGGCTGTTATAATCCTATGTTCCAAAAAGTGATTGGAATTGCAATGATTAACAAACCTTATTTTGACAAGTCTCAATCCTTTAAAATAGACATAAATGGCCATACTTTTGATGGAAAAGTTTGCGATTTGCCTTTCATCTAGTATAAAAGTTCTAAAACACAATGAATATAGCAATTGTAGGTGCAACCGGAAACGTAGGTAGAAAACTTATTGAAGTCTTGGAAAAAAAAAATTTTCCAATTTCAGAACTATTCTTAATAGCTTCATCAAAAAGTGCTGGAAAAAAAATTGATTTTAAAAGTAAAGAATACGAAGTAAGCGATCTTGAGAAATTTGATTTTTCAAAAGTAAAAATAGCCTTTTTTGCAGCAGGCAGTTCTATTGCTGAAAAATGGGCTCCAATTGCAGCAGAAAAAACAATTGTAATAGATAATTCAAAATTTTTTAGAAAAGATCCTGAAATTCCTCTAGTTGTTCCTGAAGTTAATTCTAAAGATCTTAATCAAGTTAAGAATAGAAATATAATTGCTAAT
>CACDOF010000026.1 GCA_902554315.1 uncultured Pelagibacteraceae bacterium | reverse complement strand
TGTCATAAATTAATACTGGCACTCCATGTGAAGGAGCTTCAGATAATCTTACATTTCTTGGGGCTACCGTATTGTAGACTTTATCCTTGAAATAGCTCCTTGCCTCTAACTCCACCTCAGCTGAAAGTTTATTTCTCTTGTCATACATGGTCAGTAGTATTCCTCTTATCTCAAGTGATGGATTTAAGTTTGATTTTATCCTTTCAATGGTCTTCATCAGTTGAGTAAGTCCCTCAAGGGCAAAAAATTCTGTCTGAAGTGGTACTACAAGAGCGTCGGAAGCGACCAATGCCATAATTGTAAGTAAACTTAATGATGGAGGACAGTCTATGATGATATAATCATATAATGACTTAGAATCCTTTAAAATAGGGGTTAATTCATCTTTCAATTTGAAGGCTCTTCTACTATCACCTGCTGTTTCAACTTCCAACCCTGATAAATCGACATTAGAAGAGACCAAATTTAGATTTTCAAAGTTCGTAGGCTGAATCACCTCTGAAATTTTTTTATTTCCATTCAGGACATTGTAAATTGTTAGATCTGAACTAGTCTTGTTTGATAATCCCAGACCTGTTGTAGCATTTCCTTGGGGGTCAAGGTCAATTACAAGAATTTTTTTTCCTTTCATTGAGAGTCCAGCCGCAAGATTGATCACTGTTGTAGTCTTCCCTACTCCACCTTTTTGATTTATTACTGAAATAATTTTTTTATCCATTTTTTTTTTTTAAATTTGATATTTTTACTACCGAAGACTCCTCACTTGTTAAACTTTTCATTTGCTCTAAGTCAAATTTCCATCTCATTGAAACATCTTTCAAAATTTTTTTTCCACTCTTACCTAGATAGATAACTATGTATTTAAAATTTTTAAAATTTTTTGTTGCAATTTCAAAAATCACAGGCAAAGGTTTGAATGCTCGGCAAATTATTACATCGGTAACTAAATTTTTTTCTTCAAAAATATTTTTTTTACAAATTTTTGCCTCTAATTTAAATTTTTTTACCATCTCTTTTAAAAAATTGCTCTTATGATAGCTCTTTTCATAAAAAATCACTTTAAAATCAGGCTTTTTTGATTTCATCAAAATACCTAAAACTATACTAGGAAGCCCAGCGCCAGATCCAAGATCAGTACATACTTTAATATCATTTTTATTAATAAAATCAATGGTTTGTGCACTATCATAAATATGCCTTGTATTTATTGACTTTTCTGTGCTTAAACTTATTAAATTTATTTTCTTGTTTTTATTTAAAATTGATTTTGAAAAGTCTTCCAGCTCTCTTAATGTTTCACGTGAAACATTTGGAAGGTAAATTTTTTCTTTTTTTATTATTTTCGAATCGATCAAGCTATATGCTTAATAGACTTTCTTTTGACGTGAGACAACAAAATATATACCGCTGCAGGGGTAATTCCATCTATTCTAAGAGCCTGACCTAAAGTTTTTGGTCTTATTTGCTTAAATTTTGACTTAACTTCATTTGATAATCCAGAGAATTGATCATAATCTATATTTTCAGGTATTTTTAAATTCTCATCCCTTTTAAATGCAATAATATCAGCATTTTGTTTTTTCAAATATCCCTTATAATGGGAATTAATCTCAATTTGCTCATCTATTTCACGTGAAATATATTTAATTTCAGGCCATATTTCTCTAATTTTAATCATATTTACTGATTTTTGACTTAATATTTCAATTGCATTACGTTTAATACCGTCTTTTGCAATATTTATTCCATATTTTAAAGCTTTTGAAGGAGAAATCATTGAATTTTCCATACTTCTTAAGCTTTTTTTAAGATTAAACGATTTTTCTTTATATATTTTTTTTCTTTCATCTAATATTAGTCCTATCTTAATTCCTTTTTGCGTTAATCTAAGATCTGCATTATCAGATCTTAGAGAAAGTCTATATTCAGCTCTTGAAGTAAACATTCTGTATGGTTCTGCCACTCCTTTGGTAACGAGATCGTCTATCATTACACCGATGTAAGCTTCAGATCTATCAAGAATAAAAGGTTCCTTGCCTTTAATAGATTGAGCAGCATTGATGCCTGCCATTAAACCTTGAGCTGCTGCTTCCTCATATCCAGTTGTTCCATTAATTTGACCCGCAAGGTAAAGATTTTTAATTTTTTTTGTCTCCAATGTTAAAAATAGCTCTCTTGGGTCCACAAAATCATATTCTATTGCGTATCCAGGCCTTAAAATTTTTACATTTTCTAAACCATTGATATTATTACATATTTCTTGTTGTACCTCAGTAGGAAGAGATGTGGAAATTCCATTTGGGTATATAGTTTTATCATTTAACCCCTCTGGCTCTAAAAAAATCTGATGTTTTTGCTTATCAGCAAATTTAACAATTTTATCTTCTATAGAAGGACAGTACCTTGGGCCCACTCCTTGTATGCTGCCTGAGTACATCGCACTTTTTTTTATATTTTTGGAAATGATTTCATGCACCACTTCATTTGTGTAAGTCATCCTACATGTAATTTGTTTATTAATATTTTTTTTTGTAAGGAAGGAAAAAAAATACGGATCTTCATCCGCATGTTGTTCTTCGAGTTTCTCAAAATTGATTGTCTTTCCATCTAGTCTTGGTGGCGTTCCTGTCTTCAATCTACCGATTTTAAAATTATATTTTTCTAATTGTTCACTTAAACCTGTGGAAGGTTTTTCATTAAATCTTCCTGCGGGTGTTTTTTTTTCACCAATGTGAATCAAACCATTTAAAAAAGTTCCAGTTGTTAAAATTATTTTAGATGATATTACTTTTTTACCTTGTTGAGTATTAAAGCCGATTATATCGTTTTTATCAAAAATAAACTCAATTACAGGATCAGAAAAAATGCTTAAATTACAATAATTTACAAGTTTTTCTTGCATATATTTCTTATATAATGATCTATCACTTTGAGTTCGTGGACCACGTACTGCCGGACCTCTACTTCTGTTTAATAATCTAAATTGAATTCCTGATTTATCTGCAACTTCACCCATAACGCCATCTAGCGCATCTATCTCTCTAACTAAATGACCTTTTCCTAAACCACCTATAGCTGGATTACAGGACATCTCACCAATAGTATCAAATTTATGAGTGAAAAGGGCAGTATTTACACCTAATCTAGCAGATGCTGCGGCTGCTTCGCATCCAGCATGTCCGCCTCCAATTACAACAATATCGAATAACAACTCATTTTTCATAGTTGTAATTTATTATTGATCTTAAAATTTACAAGAAAACACTTAAAAATAGATAAAAAGTAAGTAAATTCAATACTTATTTACCTATGCAGAAATCACTAAAAATAGACCCTAATATTTCTTCAACATCAACTTTCCCAACAATCATTCCAAGATGTCTAGTTGCTAATCTTAAATCTTCTGCACCTTTATCAAAATCTTCTTTAGAGTTTTTTTCTTCAAAATTTTTTAAGTGACTTACACACGCTTCTAAACTTTGTCTATGTCTTTCTCTAGTTATTAAAGTATCGTTAGAAGTAATAAATTTATTTTTTAATTTTTCTTTAATTCGATTTATTAATTCATCTAAATTTGTTTCATTTTTAATTGATAAAAAAATTGGATTAAATTTTTTTATTTGTTGATTAATATTATTATATCCAAGGTCTATTTTATTAATAACAATTATAGATTTATCGCTTAATATATCGTTCAAAAATCCAGTAAAATCAACACTTTTAGGCTCTATAACAATTATATTTAAATCTGCATCTTCAGCTCTTTTTAGGGCAAGTTTAATTCCTTTTTTTTCTATCTCATCTTTAGATTCTCTTATCCCGGCAGTATCGGAAATTACAACAGGGTAACCGTCTAAATTTAAATGAGCTTCAATAACATCTCTTGTTGTGCCTGCAATCTCTGAAACAATAGCTACATCTCGGTCAGAAAGATAATTTAACAATGATGATTTGCCTGCATTAGTTGGACCAATAATTGCAATCTTAAAGCCTTCCCTAATTCTTTCACCAACTTTTTGGTCGTTTAAAATTTTTTCAATTTCATTTCTTATTTTTTTAGATTCAGTTTTTATATTTTTAATTACATCCTCTGGAAGATCCTCCTCTGGGAAATCAATTTTAGCTTCAATGTTAGATAAAATTTTTAAAAGTTTTTCTCTTAATGAATTAAATTTTTCTGAGCTTTTACCGCTCATAATTTTAACTGCTTGCTGTCTTTGAATCTCAGTTTCAGCAGAAACTAAATCAGATATACTTTCTGCTTTTAGAAGATTTATTTTTTCATTTTGAAATGCTATTTTTGTAAATTCGCCAGGTTCAGCTAGACGACAATTTTCCATTTTTGAAAATTGATTTAAAATTGCTCTCACTACAGCTACGCTGCCATGTACGTGTATTTCTGCCATATCTTCTCCTGTGTAGCTCTCAGGTCCAGGAAACCATATTAATATTCCTTCATCTATTAACTCAGAAGTGTTAATTTTATTGAATTTTTTTAATGTTGCTATTCGGGGGGATGGCAAATCTCCATTTATAAGTGTCGATATAATTTTTTTAGTTTTTGTCCCAGAAACTCTAATAACAGCTATCCCCGAAACTCCAGAACCTGAAGATAAAGCATAAATTGTCATAAAACTAGTATAACAATAATTTGAGAAAAAATATTCCTATGATGGTTTGTTCATGGAGTTGAAGAATTCAGCATTATTTTTTGTTGTTTTTAACTTAGAATTTATAAAATCTATTGCATCCATAGATCCCATAGGAGCAATAATTCTTCTCAATACATTCATTTTTTGAAGATCATTTTTATCAAATATAAGTTCTTCTCTTCTAGTTCCAGATTTTGTGATATCCATAGCTGGAAATATTCTTTTCTCAGAAATTTTTCTATCCAAAATTGTTTCACTATTTCCAGTTCCCTTAAATTCTTCAAAAATTACTTCATCCATTCTACTACCAGTATCAATTAATGCTGTTGCGATTATTGTTAACGAACCACCTTCTTCAATATTTCTTGCTGCACCAAAAAATCTTTTAGGTCTTTGAAGTGCATTCGCATCAACTCCTCCGGTTAAAACTTTTCCAGAGCTTGGTACTACCGCGTTGTAAGCTCTCCCCAACCTAGTAATTGAGTCTAACAATATGACAACATCTTTCTTATGTTCTGTTAATCTTTTTGCTTTTTCTATAACCATCTCGGCGACAGCCACATGACGTTGCGCAGGCTCGTCAAATGTGGAACTAATGACTTCGCCTTTAACAGTTCTTTGCATATCTGTTACTTCTTCTGGTCTTTCATCAATAAGCAGAACCATTAAATAACACTCAGGATGATTAGCAGTTATTGAATTAGCTATACTTTGTAGAATCATTGTTTTCCCAGCCTTAGGTGGAGATATAATTAATGACCTTTGTCCTTTTCCTATAGGACTTACCAAGTCAATTAATCTTGGTGTTAGATCTGGTTTTTTTTCAACTTTATTAGACTCAACTTCCATAACAAGTTGCTTGTTGGGATATAATGGCGTCAAGTTATCAAAAGCAATCTTATGTTTAAATTTGTCTGGTTCCTCAAAATTAATTTTACTCACTTGTAGCAAAGCAAAATATCTTTCTCCTTCTTTTGGAGACCTTATGGGCCCTTCTATTGTATCTCCAGTTCTTAGACCAAATCTTCTTATTTGGCTTGGACTAACGTATATATCGTCCGCACCAGGCAAGTAATTAGACTCCATCGCTCTAAGAAATCCAAATCCATCTTGCAACAATTGTAGCACACCACCGCCAGTTATTTCTTCTCCTTTTTCAGCTAATTTTTTTAAAATTGCGAAATAAATTTCTTGTCTTCTTAAAGTGCTTGCGTTTTCAATTCCTAATTTCTCAGCTTCTGCAATAAGCTTTTCAGAACTTTTTTCTTTTAACTCTTGTATATTCATGTTTGGGGATTTGTTTTTGTTAGATAGGCTGAATATATATACTGTTTAATAATTTTCAACCCCTATTAATATTAAAAAGTCAATTAAACCCAAATTATTGGGGTATTTTATCTATTTCTTTGGTAAAATCGTTTACTTTAGACCAATCAGTAAATTCGAAAGTTTTTGATGTGTCTGTGGGGCCTTTGGTAATAAACATTATCAACTGAATAAGATGTTTGTCTATAAAACTATATTTTGGGTAATCAACCTTGCCAGCAAAAACGCCCAATTTATCTGGCTTCCAGTTTGAAATTTTTAAAAACTTCTTCATATAGGGATTTGTTTCTGGAGTATTTTTTTCTGGTTTTCTTGCAACAACATTTACTGAGAAGAAAGCGCTTCTTTTTTTTTTAAGAATTTCTTTATTTGAAGAAATAAATTTATATAAATTTTTATTATGTTTTCCATACCTAATACTTGCTCCAATTATAATTTGTTCATAAATATGTAAGCTTAATTCGTTTGCTTCGCTTAAAGGAACTATTTTTATAGAGTCACTATTTTTTGAAACACTTCTTATTTTTTCACAAATAGTTTTTGTGTGACCATCTGTACTTGAGTAAATTATTAGAGAAGCAGACATTTTTAAAAAATACTAAGTTTTGTTCATTATTTGTTGCGGCATTTTTTGATAATATTCCTTTTCAACTTGGTATTCTATGTCCTCTTTATCTTGCGCCGAGCCCTCTGCTTGTATGAAAGTATATTTTGCAAAATCTCTACACCAGTCTTTGTTGGCATTAAGACATGCTACTGGATAAATATTGCCACCCCATTCTTTTGCCTCTTTTACTAACTCATGACCTAATTCATCAGTGGTTTCAAGACAGTCTGCAACAAAGCTTGGCGAGTATATTAGAATTTCTTTCTTTCCTTCAGAAATTAATTTTTTAACTACATCTTCGGTATAAGGTGTTATCCACTCCTCAGATCCAAAACGACTTTGAAAACTCATCATACACTGTTCTGATTTAATATTTTTTAGATTATTAGTTATAAGACAAAATGTTTCGAAACAATGTCTATAATAGTCATCACCTTTATTTACAATACGCCTTTTTTGCATTCCATGAAAAGTTATTATTAAGCTGTCAATTTTCTTTCCTTGTTTCAATAACTCACTTAATTTTGAGTCCACTTGATTTACAGAATTATCAATAAAGGCATGGGTTCTGTGAAAATTTGTGATAACTTCAAAAGTTGGTATTTTTACTCTTTTTGACAGTTCTTTTGCTAATGCATCTATGCCTGAGGCTATCGTACTTTCAGAATATTGCGGAAACATTGGTATAACAAGCAACTTTGTTGCACCTATACCTTTTTTTAAATCCTCTTCCCAACTATCATAAACTTCATTTACATATGGGGGAGATAAAAGAAAAGCATGATTCACTTCAACATAGCCTTTTGGGTCGATTTTCTTTAATTCTTCACTTACATTTTTTGTAAAGTCTCTTGTGTTAGTTATCAATGGAAAACTTTCACCATCCCAAATTCTTTCATAAAGTTTTGCAGACTTTTGTGGTCTAAAAGGTAGTACAAAGAAATTTAAAATTATTTTCCAAAGCCAGGGATTTATATCTATAACCCTCGGATCTCCCAAAAATGAGCGAAGATATTTTCTTAAAGCTTTGGTTGTTGGTGCTGAAGGCGATCCAAGTTGAACAAACACAACTTTTGTTTTTCTTTTTGGATGTATGTAGTGTTGGATCATAATAAACTAATCTTTATAAATACTTTTGTAACTAATAATTTAATAATCTTTTACCATTTTTACTAAATAATCCACCATTTTGGGGTCTGTTTCTGGTAATACGCCATGTCCTAAATTAAAAATATATGGATGATCTTTAAAGATATCTAGATATCTTTTTGCCTCTTTTTTAAGATTTTCTTTATCAGTTAATAGTGTCTTTGGATCCATTCCACCTTGTATGGGTATATTAATGCCTTTTTGTATAGAAATGGGATCTACATTATAATCTATATTAACAACATCAGGTTTAACAATATCACAATAATTTTTATAATCTCTTATTCCTCTGGGAAAACAAATTACAGGAACACCCAATTTCTTTACATATTCTACAATATTTAATGTAGGATTGTAGATATAATCAGGAATTTTATTTTCTAACAATCCAGCCCAACTATCAAATATTTGTATAACATTTGCGCCTGCATTAATTTGATTCTTGATATGAATTTTAATAAATTTTTCTACAATAATTATTAAATCATTTAAGAGAGAAATGTCATTAAAAAAATTTTCTGGTAAGCCATTTTTAGGCGACATTTTATTAACCATATAAACAATAATTGTCCATGGTGCTCCAACAAAGCCTATCAAATCTTTATTTTTAAGAATATTATTTTCAGATGTTAGAGCAATCGCTTTATAAACTGATTTAAGTTTATTAGTAAAATCTTCTTCATTTATTTTTTGGATTTCATTTATATCTAAGTTTCCCAATTTAGGTCCGAAACCTTTTTCAAACTTAACATCTTGATTAATTGCGAAAGGTATCATTAATATATCTGAAAAAATTATTGCTGCATCAAAATCAAATCTTTTAATTGGTTGTAGAGTTATTTCAGACGATAAATTTTCATTTAAACATAGTTTAATAAAATTTAGGTTTTTTTTTCTTATCTCTCTAAATTCAGGCAAATATCTACCAGCTTGTCTCATGAGCCATATAGGTTTTTTAGTAGTATCCTTATTTACAATACAGTTCTTTATTGGTGTCATATAATAATAGATAAATAATATTAGGTTATATTAGTATTATGAATTGTGGATTACGTAAATTACTGAATTATCACACGTTATTAACCTTTTATTAACATTGTAATTGGCTAAAAATTTATATTTTAATCAATAATTTAGTATTTTTTCCTAATTATTAAAATTGTGAAAAAATTATTAACATTGTATTTTTATGTTAATTTTAAGTAATAATTACATGGTTATTTAATCATTAAAGACAAATCATTATTTTTGTTATTAAACTAATGGTTTATAAACAATTTATACATGAGAAACTCACATCAAATATATTTAATATCTGACTCAACCGGAGAAACTATTGACAGAATTTTTATGGCTTTAAAAGCGCAATTTTCAAATTTTGACTATCAGCTAAACCAATTTTCGTTCACGAGAACAGAAAACCAAATTTTAAAAATTTTAGAGCAAGCCAAAAAAAATCAAAATCCTATAATTTTATATACTATAGTAAACAGCAAATTAGCAAAGTTTCTTGCAGACCAATCTAGAAAAAAAGACATTCCTTGTTTTGGAGTTTTAGGAGATTTGATACTTAATTTTTCTAAAATATTAAATCAAAGAGCATCACATATCCCAAGTGGACAGCATATATTAAATGAAGAATATTATGAAAGAATTGAAGCAATTCAATTCACAATGAATCATGATGATGGTAATCAAATAGATGATATAGAAAAATCAGATATAATTTTGCTTGGAGTTAGTAGGACCAGCAAGACACCAACATCAATATATCTTGCTAATAGGGGATATAAAACTTCTAATATTC
>CACDOF010000025.1 GCA_902554315.1 uncultured Pelagibacteraceae bacterium | reverse complement strand
AGAAATATTTAAATCCTCTTGTAGTTAGTTTAGGAGATGTAGATTCTCCGTTAACCCAAGGTATTCCTGCTCTTTCAGATACTTGACTAGCTGCGCCTGTAACTGAAGAGTAATAAGCTCCAAACATTGCATGAACTTTATCAGAATTTAACATTTTTTCTGTTTCACCAACACCAACATCAGGTTTTCCACCATGGTCACCAACAACAATTGATATTTTTCCACCACCTAGACCTTTAAGACCAGCATCTTTTGCTAAAGGCATGCCGGCTATATTGTGACTATTATTTATAATATCCAATGCAGTTTTTACCGCTGCAACCGCATCCTTACCAACTTGAGCTACTGGACCAGTTAAAGGATATAGTACTCCTATTTTTACATCTTCTGCAGCACTAATTACCGGTGCACAAACTAATGATATAAAAGTGAATACTGAAAGTATTAATTTTCTCATTTATTTTCCCTCTTATTTGTTTTTTTAAAATACAATCTAATACTATATGTGATATCAATTCAATGTTTTTGTATTCAATGAATATTTATAAGATTTATATTTAACAAATGACATCAGAAATTATTTTACAAGCAATAGTAACAGGATTAATGATGGGTTTAATCTATGCATTAATTGCAGCCGGTTTAAGTTTAATATTTGGATTAATGGACATTGTAAATTTTGCTCATGGCGAGCATTTAATGTTATCTATGTTTTCTTCATTTTGGCTTTGGTCATTATTTGGTATAGATCCAATTTTTTCAATACCTATCACAATTTTATTGATGGCCTTTTGTGGGATAGTTACTCATTACTTTTTAATAAGATATATTTTAAAAGCAAAAATGTTAATTCAAATTTGCGCAACATTTGGATTATCAATATTTATTAGATCAATTGCACAATTACTTTGGACACCTGATTTTAGAAATGTAGACAAACCTTTATTAGAAGGTAGATTAGAGATAGGTTCGGTTTTTATTGGGCAACCACAATTAATAGCAAGCCTTGTATGTTTAATTGCTTTTATAGGTTTATATTTGTTTGTAACGAAAACAGAAACTGGTTTAGCTCTTCAAGCTACTGCTCAAGATAGACATGCAGCTGAAATTTTAGGAATACCTTCAAATAAAATGTTTGCTATTGGTTGGGCAATTGGACTTGGTTGTGTTGGTGTAGCAGGTGGCATGATGGCTAATTATTTTTTTATTTTTACAGATGTTGGAATTAATTTTGCATTATTTGCTTTTGTTGCAGTAGCACTTGGTGGTTTTGGAAGTATTATTGGATGCTTATATGCAGGGATAATTATCGGACTGGTGGAATCTTTAGGTGGACTATTAATAGACCCATCTTTTAAACTTTTATATGTTTTTGTAATTTATTTATTAGTTGTAATTTATAGACCGCAAGGTTTGTTTGGCAGGTATTAATGGATAATAGATTATTAATAGCAAAATCAGAACCTCTTTGGAATACAAACAATAAAGTTATATTTTTAGTTGGAAGTTTAATAATTCTATTATTTACCTTACCACTTTTTGGATTAAACTCATTTTATCTCCATCTATTTATAATGATTTTTATGCATGCTGTTATGGCTCAGTCCTGGAATGTAATAGCAGGATTTTCTGGTCAAATTAGCTTAGGACATGGTGCTTTTTTTGGAATAGGGGCTTATGCAACCTCATTTTTTTATATTCAGTATGGAGTATCTCCTTGGATTAGCATGCCTTTTGGAATTTTAATTTCTGGAATTTTTGCAATCTTAATTGGAATCCCAATGTTAAGATTAAGTGGTCACTATTTTGCGATTGCAACTTTATTAATAGGCATAAGTTTTCAAGTCGTTTTTCAAAGATGGGATTTAGTTGGGGCAGCATCTGGCTTATGGGTACCAATGACTTCAGAAGACTCATGGATAGCTTTGCAATTTCATAAAAGTAAAGTTCCTTACTATTATATTTTTTTAATATTCTTTATAATTACCTTTTTCATAGTATGGCTACTTAGTAGATCAAAATTAGGATATAGATTAAGAGCTGTTAGAGATGATCCGCAAGCTGCATTAAGTTTATGTATCAATGTTTCAAATTATAAAATTATAGCATATGTAATTTCAGCTATGATAATGGCTCCAATGGGAAGTTTGTTTGCACAATATATTTTAATTATAGACCCAGACAGGGTTTTTAATATTGAGATATCAATAATAGTTTTATTAATAACGGTTTTAGGTGGGATAGGTAATGTTTGGGGACCAATAATAGGTGCAGCAATTCTTATTCCTATTTCTGAATACTCAAGAATATATTTAGGAGGAACAGGAGGTGCTGTTGATTTAATAATCTATGGACTAATATTAATGGTAATTTGTATTTTTAGACCAGATGGCCTTATATCATTTGTACCAAAAGACATTTTAGAAAGAAAGAAACAAAGATGAAGATATTATCTGTAGAAAATTTAAGTAGATCTTTTGGTGGAATTAAAGCAAATGATAATATTTCTTTTAAGGTCGAAGAGGGTACTATTCTGGGAGTTATTGGTCCAAATGGTGCTGGAAAATCAACTTTATTTGATTTAATCACAGGATATACAAAAGCAGATCATGGAAAAGTAGAATTTTTTACTAAAAATATTTTTGGACTAAGTCCAGACAAAATAAGCAACCTTGGTATTGGCAGAACATTTCAAAAATTGAAACCGTTTGCAGATCAAACATTGCTTGAAAATGTAATGATTGGGTCATTTGTTAAAGAGGAAAATATAAAAAAGGCAAGAGATAAGGCTTTAGAAATTATAGATTTTGTCGATTTGATTGAAAAGCGACATCATTTTGCCAAAGAGCTATCAACAGGACAAAGGAAAAGATTAGAAATGGCTCGGGCAATGGCCATTGAACCAAAATTACTTTTGATGGATGAAGTTACAGGAGGAGTTGATCAAAAAACTATACCTGGTTTAGTTGAACTAATTATAAAACTTAGAAAATCAGGAGTAACAATTGTTACTATTGAACACAATATTAATATTATAATGGAAATTTCAGATAATGTTTTAGCTTTAGATCAAGGGAAAAGTATTGCTTTTGGATCACCAAAGGAAATTCAAAATAACAAACAAGTAATAGACTCTTATTTAGGAACAATTGATGCTGCTTGATGTAAAAAATATTGATGTTTTATATGATGACTTCCAAGTTGTTTGGGATGTTTCAATTAATGTAAATAAAGCCGAAATGGTTGCCATATTGGGACCAAATGGTTCTGGAAAGAGTACAATTTTAAATACTATTAGTAATTTAGTTCATCATAGAAATGGAAGTATTTATTTTGCTGATAATTTAATCTCAGAAGTACCAACTTATAGAAGGACAGAACTAGGAATATCGCATGTTCTTGAAAGAAGAAGAGTTTTTCCACATCTAACGGTTATGCAAAATTTACTTCTTGGTGCTTGGCATCCTAAAGCAAAAGAACAATTATCTAATTCTTTAACTAAAATTTATAAAATTTTTCCAAAACTGGAGGTTAGATCAGACCAACTTGCACGAACAATGTCAGGCGGTGAACAGCAAATGCTTGCAATTGCGAGAGGAATGATGGGTCTTCCAAAATTATTAATGATTGATGAACCTTTTTTAGGATTGTCTCCAATAGTTGTTAAAGATTTAATAAAAATATTTAAAAATATTGTAAGTGAAGGAATATCCATTCTTTTTGTAGAACAAAACGTAAGATTAGCTTTAAGCATGGCAGATCGAGGCTATGTTCTAGAAAGTGGAAGATTAGTTGTTTCAGGAAATTCTGATGATTTAATTGAAAGCGATAAGGTTAAAAAAGTTTTTTTAGGAAATTAAATTACTAAACTGCTAAATCTTTATTTAATTTATCTGTAATAAGCATTTTACCAGGACTGTGAGTTATACAAAAATCAGGTTTTGATTTTTCTAGAATTAACTGTGGAGTTACACCACATGCCCAAAAAACTGGCATCTCATTTTTTTTTAATTCTCTTGGTGGATCTCCATATTCTGGTTTCATGATATCTTTAATACCAATTTCATCTGGATTTCCTAAATGTATTGGTGCACCATGTACTGCAGGAAATTTCGAACTAATTTGAATAGACTTAATAGCATCATGAGCATTTAAGGGTCTCATTGAAACAACCATTTTTCCGGAAAATTGTCCGGCTGTTTCACATTCAATAGATGTTTGATACATTGGTACTATTGTATTATTTTGAATATGTTGCATTTGTATTCCTGCTTCAATTAAAGGTAGTTCAAACGACATAGAACAACCTAAAATGAAAGTTACAAGATCATCATTCCAATATTTTTTTATATCTAAAGGTTCATCAATTAATTCACCACTTTTCCAAACCCTATACTGAGGAACATCAGTTCTAATATCAATGTCTCCCAAATCATTTAATAATGGGTCCCCTTTAGTTCCAAGGCCAATTAATGGGCAAGGTTTAGGATTCTTTTTACAGAATGACTCAAAGTCAGAAGCATACTTGCTTGGTAAAATACATAAATTACCTTGGACATATTTGTAAGCAGCTCCTGCTGTTTGCTCCGTGTATTTATTATCACGAATTATTTTTCTAGCTTCAGTAGGATTTTGAACATCAAGCATAAAAATATATATATATTATTTTTTTTTATATTTTAAATAATAATCAATAGTAAATTTTTTAGCTTCATAAGAAGCTATAATTAAAAAACCACCAGATATAGATAAATTTTTTAAAAATGCAATAATTTGCATATTGTCTATAAAATCCATATGAAATATGAAAGAAACTGACATAGTAAAAACAAACATTGCAATTGCTGCAATTCTTGTTTTAAAGCCAATTATCAATAAAATTGGGATAACTAATTCAAAAAGCAAAGATGGATAAAAAAGAAATTCAGGAATTCCATAATTTTCCATGTAATCTATAGTTTCAATTTGGTTAAAAAACTTTCTTATAGCTTCATATAAAAATAAAACTGAAATAAAAATTCTACCAACTGCTTCAAGGATATTCATAGATTTATATTAATATTTAGATTTTTTGTTGCCTTCAATAATTTCTTTTAATTCATCATATTCTTCACAATTACAACTTTCTAAAACACTTAGTCTTTCTTTAGCAAGATCAATACGATTTGTTACAACATATAATTCACCAAGATATTCATTAATTCCTTTATGAGTAGGGTCAATTTTTAATCCTAATAAATAATATCTTTCACCACTTTCATAATCTCCTAATTTTCTAGTAGCAAATCCTAAATAATTTAAAGTATCAGCTTGATTTGGTTTTTCTTTATTAGCTTTAACAAGTAGTTCTAAAGCTTTTTGATATCTTTTTTTGGCTTTTTTATCCTTTCCCTTAATTTCATATTTTTTTGCAGTCTTTATTAAATTTGCTGCTTTATCATAGTTTGACTTTGTACTACCAGATGACGTTGCAGCGGAGTAAGAATTACTTATAAATATAAAAAATAATATTATTATGTAAAAAGTCTTGATTAACATTAAGTAAATTTTTTCATTTCATTTAAAGGTTTTAAATCTAGTCCATTTTCAATTAAATTAAGTTTTATTGATTTAGCAGTTTCTAATGAACTAATATTATCACCGTGTATGCAAATAGAGTCAATTTCACAAGTTATTTGTTTGCCGCTGAGACAATTAATTGACTGATTTTTTACCATACTAAGTACATGTTTTTTTGCTTCTTCAGGATCAGTAATTAAAGCATTTGGTTTTTTTCTAGATACTAGATTTCCATCATCTTCATAGTTACGATCCGCAAATATTTCACAGGCGATTTTCATATCAAGTTTTTTAGCAGCCTCTTCCATTTTAGAACCAGTGGGAACCAAATAAATTAAATCTTTACTTATTTCATTTATTGCTTTTGCAAGTATTGTTGCAAGATCAATATCTTCACATGCCATGTTATTTAAGGCTCCATGAGGCTTAATATGTGTAACATTTTCACCATATTTGGCTGCTATTTCTTGCAAAATTGCATATTGATCAATAATTAATTTCCTTATTTCAGATGATGGTAAATTCATTCTTTTTCTTCCAAAATTTTCAGGATCATTGAAAGAAGGGTGGGCTCCAATACTAACCCCATTTTTTTTTGAAATTTCTACTACTTGATTCATAGACTCATCATCTCCAGCATGATAGCCACATGCAACATTTGCTGAATTTACTATATTAAGTAGATCTGGATCGTGCTTATTCGAATGAAGCTTTGATTTTTCACCCAAATCACAATTTATATTAATTTCCATAGTTTTATTAGTTGAAGTATAACATGGCATGATAAAAAATATATCAAATCTTGGTGACGCAGCACTTTATTGTGATTTTGGAACAGAAGTAAGTAAAGAAATTAATCAAGAAGTTATAAAATATTTTAAAAATATAAAAGAAAAAAAATTAGAAGGAATAGATAATATTACACCTTCATATAATAAATTAATTATTTCATTTGATTTGAATATTACTAATTTTGGAAATTTAAAAAAAATAATTGAAAACCTCGAAATAAAAAAATTTGAAAGTGAAAAAGGAAATATAATAAAAATACCTATATGTTGCGATAAAGAATTTGCACTTGACATAAAAAGATTACAAGAGAAACTAAAAATATCAGAGGATAAAATTTTAGAAAAGTTTTTTTCTAAGGAATATTATTGTTACATGACAGGATTTATAGCAGGCCATCCTTTTTTAGGTGATACTGATAAATCTTTAAGAGCAAAGAGGTTAGAAACTCCAAGAGTAAGAATGCCAAAAGGTTCAGTTGGCATAACAGAACAATTTTGCAATATCTATAGTTTCGAAAGCCCTGGCGGGTGGAATATAATTGGCAATACACCTTTAAATATTTTTGAAAAAAATAATGAAGAAAAGCCAAATTTGATTGGCCCAGGTGACACAGTTATTTTTAAGCAAATTTCTATGAGCGAATATCAGGAGTATAATGACTAAGAATTATTTTGAAGTTATACGTCCTGGTATAAATGCAACTTTTCAAGATTTGGGTAGAAAAAATCTATATCATATTGGAATTCCATTCAGTGGAGCTATGGATAAAAGAAATTATTTATTAGCAAACGAATTAGCAGGAAACAAAGTGAATTCTCCTGTTATAGAATTTGCGTATCAAGGACCTCTTTTAAAAT
The DNA here is from genome assembly GCA_902554315.1 of uncultured Pelagibacteraceae bacterium. GTDB lineage: Bacteria > Pseudomonadota > Alphaproteobacteria > Pelagibacterales > Pelagibacteraceae > Pelagibacter. The sequence continues at coordinate 3,599 of CACDOF010000025.1, read as the reverse complement.
TTATTGGTGAAAAAATTAATTTTACAATAACTGGCGATGTAAAATTTAAAATTATAAAAAAAAACAAAGAAGAAGATGGAAATTGTTATCAAAATTATAAATTAGAGGATGGAGATCATTTAGATATTATTTCTACCTACAATTCAGTATATGGTTACTTAGCAATTAGCGGTAATTATGATGTTCAATTGCAATGGAATAGCTGCTCAATAAATACTAAAGCACAAATAGGTTCAAATAATGGAAAAATATTAGAAAAAAAACAAAAAATAATTATTACAGAAACACATTCACATGAATCAAAAAAAAAACTAGATCATTTAAATAGTAAAATTGAAAATATTAGAGTTATAAAGGGAACAAACTACAATTATTTTTCTGAAAATAGTAAAAAAATTTTTTTCAACGAAGAGTTTACAGTAACAAAACTAACTGATCGTATGGGAATGAGATTAAAAGGTGCTAAAATAGAAAATATTGTTGATACAAATATTAAATCCGAAGGTATTGTAAAAGGCGTTATACAAGTACCTACTGATGGTAACCCAATAGTTATGCTTTCAGATCACGGAACAATTGGAGGCTATCCAAAAATAGGTGTAGTTATAAGTTCAGATTATGACAAATTGGTTCAACTTCCACCAGGATCTAAAATTAAATTTAAAGAAGTTGAGTTATCTGACGCTGAGCTATTATTTAAACTTTATCAAATGGAAACAAAAAATATAATTTCAAAAATTAAATGAACTTTATTTCAAATCTACCTGGACCTTTATTAGTTTTTTTAGGTGCATTTTGTTTAAGTTTTGGAGGTTTAATTGTAAAGTCTTTTGACGGAGCTACTCTTTGGCAAATATTATTTTGGAGACAATTTTTTTTTGTTATTTTAGTTATTATTTTTTTATTATTTACCTACAAAAAAAATTTTTTTAATGCTTTGTTCGACTCTGGGATTCCAGGCTTTATAGGTGGTATTATTCTTGGTTTTGGTTTTAGCGCCTATGTTTTTGCGATGTATAATACTACAGTAGCAAATACAAATTTTATAATTCAAACACAAGCAATTTTTTTAGCAATTTTTGGATATTTTTTTTTGAAAGAAAAAATATCTAAATTAACTTTAACTTCTATAATTCTTGCGATTTCTGGAATAATTCTTATGGTAGGAAATTCTCTTTCTCCAGGACAACTTTCAGGAAATATTGTTGCTTTTGTAATGCCATGTTCATTTGCTGTTTTAATAATTATAGTAAGAAAATATCCCAATGTTGATATGATACCACTTCAGCTTTTTGCAGGGTTAGTTGCAATGTTTATAGGTTATTTTATTTCAAATAAAATAAATATATCTATTAATGATTTGATATTAGCTTTTATAGCTGGTTTTTTTCAAGTTGGATTAGGTTTTATATTTATAACTATAGGAGCAAAAAAAACTTTGTCAGCGATGGTAGGAATTTTAATGATGACAGAAGCAGTTTTTGGACCTCTTTGGGCCTGGATCTTTTTAAATGAAAACCCGCAATTTATTGCATTAATTGGAGGAATAATTGTTTTATTTGCAGTTTTTATCCAATTTTATTCCTTATTGATAAAAGAAAAAAAAATCTAAAATATTTTTGATATATATGCTATAAATTTGCTACGGGAGAGACTACTCGTTGTAGCGCCGAAGGAGCAACCACCCCGGAAACTCTCAGGCAAAAGGACCGTACATATTAACTCTGGAAAGAGAATTATTCTCGCCGAAGGAGCAAATCTCTCAGGCACCAAGACAGAGGGGGCTAAGAAAGAGTTAATATGAAAGTAAAAAAAACATCTTTAAACAGTTTACATCAAAAATATGGAGCAAAGCTTGTTGAATTCGCAGGCTATGAAATGCCAATCCAGTATAAAGATGGGATAATCCAAGAACATAAGTTTACCAGATCTAACTCAGGTATATTTGATGTTTCACATATGGGACAATTGTTTATATCTGGCTCAGATAACTTAACCAATGATTTAGAAAGAATTTTTCCAGCAAATTTAAAAAATTTAAATTTAAATCAAAGCAAATATTCATTTCTTATGAATGAAGACGGGGGAATATATGACGATTTAATTATTACTAAAACAAAAAATGGCTATTTAATAATACTGAATGCTGCATGCAAATATAATGATTATGAAATTATTAAATCTAAACTTAAAGATAAATATGAAACTAAATTAGATGAAACACTTTCTTTAGTTGCCATTCAAGGACCAGAGGCAAAAGTAATTTTGTGTAAAATTATACCTGGTTGTGATGATTTAAAATTTATGAATGGAAATAATTTTATTTTTGAAGATTCAAATATTTATATAACTAGATCAGGTTATACCGGAGAAGATGGTTTTGAAATATCAATAAAGAACGAAAAAGCCGAAAATTTTGTTGAAAAACTTATTGAAAAAGGATCTAAAATGATAGGATTGGGCGCAAGAGATACTCTAAGATTAGAAGCCGGTTTATGCTTATATGGAAATGATCTGGATACAAAAACCAGCCCTATAGAAGCTAATTTGAAATGGGCGATATCCAAAAATAGAATTGATAGTGAATATCCAGGGTCAGATATCTTGAAAAAACAAATAGAAAATGGTGTTAAAAAATTAAGAGTTGGTATTCAACCAGAAACGAGAGTAATTGCAAGAGGTGATACAAAAATATTTAATGATAAAAATCAAGAGATAGGAAAAATTACTAGTGGCACATTTGGTCCAAGTGTAGAGAGATCAATTGCTATGGGCTATGTTGAAAATAATTATTCATCACAAGATACAAAAGTTTTTTTAGAAGTTAGAGGAAAAAAAGTTGCAGCTAATGTATGCAATTTACCATTTTATAAAAAAAACTATATAAAAGGAGAAATAAATGTCTGATGTAAAATATTCAAAAGAACACGAGTGGATTACGCTAGAGGGTGATGAAGCAACAATTGGAATAACTAAACACGCAACAGAAATGTTAGGTGATATTGTTTTTGCTGAATTACCAGAAAAAGGATCTAGTGTTGAGAAAGATGGAACAGCTGGAGTTGTTGAATCTACAAAAGCTGCAAGTGATGTTTACACACCAGTAAGTGGCGAAGTAACTGATATAAATCAGACAATAGTTGATGATCCATCTAAAATTAATGAAGACCCAGAAGGATCAGCATGGTTTTTTAAGTTAAAATTAAAAGATAAATCAGAGTTGGATAGCCTTATGAATAAAGAGGAATACGATAAATTTGCAAAGGAGAGCGCCACGTAATGTTACATAATTCTCAAAAAGATTTTATTAAAAGACATATTGGCCCTACAGAAGAAGAACAGTTAAAAATGATAAAAGAGTTAGGCTATAATTCTCTTGATGATTTAATTAATAATACTGTTCCTGAAAAAATTCACTTTAAAGATAAACTAAGTATTGGTGACTCAAATTCTGAATATGAAGCTTTAAGAAAGTTAAAAGCTATTTCAAAAAAAAATCAAATATTTTCAAATTTTATTGGTATGGGGTATTATGGAACTTATACACCCTATGTTATTTTAAGAAATATTTTAGAAAATCCAGGATGGTATACTTCTTA
>CACDOF010000024.1 GCA_902554315.1 uncultured Pelagibacteraceae bacterium | reverse complement strand
TGATTAATAAAGATACAATTGAATATTTACCTAAAGGAGCCATCGTGACAAATGTTGCTAGGGGAGATATTGTTGATGATGAAGCTATGATTGATGCTCTTGAAAGAAGAAAAGTTTATGCAGTTGGTTTAGATGTTTACAAAAATGAGCCAAATTTAAACCCAGGTTATCTCAAACACAAAAGTGCTTTTATTTTACCTCACTTAGGTAGTGCCACAAAAGAAACCAGAACAGCTATGGCAAATCTTGCAATTGATAACCTTGATGAATATTTCAAGACAGGAAATTGTGAAAATAAAGTAAATTAATACAATCTATAATTGTATTTAGTCCATATTGGGTATTTTTTTTAGACTCTTTGTTAGTTATATGCTTAAATAATATTAGTTAATTAACTAATAAGAGGAGAAATAAATGATTAAAGAAAAAAAATCATTGAAGGAAAAAAAATTACCTTCAAGACGTAAGTTCTTTAAAGCTGCCGCTGCAACTGGTGTTGCTGCTGTTGCTGCATCGTCATTAGCTGCTCCAGCTGTTGCTGCTGAAAGAGTTGAAGCTGCAATGGTAGCTACTTGGGGAAGAGATTTTCCAGGACTAGGAACTGGCGCACAAAGACTTGCAAAAAGACTAAGCGATATGAGTGATGGAAGAATTCAAGTCACATATTATGCTGCAAACGAAAGAGTAAAAGCATTTGACTCATTTGATGAAGTTGCTTCTGGTAACTCACAAATGTATCATGCTGCTGACTACTACTGGGTAAAAAAACACCCAGCTTTCGGATACTTTACAGCATGTCCGTTTGGTTTTACTTACTCAGAAATAAACGCTTGGATACACCATGGTGGAGGACAAGAGCTTTGGGATGAATTAACCGACGATTTTGGTACTCAAAGTTTTATAGCTGGTAACACAGGAGTTCAAATGGGTGGTTGGTTTAACAAAAAAATTAGATCAGCTAACGACCTTAAAGGTTTAAAAATGCGTATGCCTGGATTGGGAGGACAAGTACTTGGAAAACTTGGAGGTTCTCCGGTTTCACTTCCTGGTGGACAAATTTATGAAAACCTAGTTTCGGGTGCAATTGATGCTACTGAATGGGTAGGTCCTTGGAACGATGAAGCAATGAAATTCCATGAAGCTGCTAAATACTATTACTATCCTGGTATGCACGAACCTGGTTCAATGTTAGCATGTGGTGTTAACAAATCATGGTTTACAAGTTTGACAAAAACAGACCAAATGATAATTAAAACTGCTTGTGCTTGGGCAGATGAAATTACAATGGCTGAGTACAACGCTAAAAATGGCGCAGCTTTAGCTCGTCTAGTAAATGAAAATGGCGTTAAACTTGAGAAGTTTAATGACAAAGTTTATGACGCTTTTGCTAAAGGTGCTGCTGAAGTTTATGATGAAGTTCAACAACACAGTGAACTTGCTGCTAGAGTTCATAAAGCTTTCATTAAAGCTAGAAAAGAGATTGGTGCTTGGACTAACTTGTCAGACTCACCATACATTAGTCAAAGAAATAGAGCTTTAGGACTATAATACTTAAAGTTTGAGTAAAATTTGATATAAAGGGCCCTCTTTAGGGCCCTTTTTTAATAAGTAAAAATTTTTATTTTATGGTTACAAAAAGCAATTTGACAATATTAATTAGAATATTTAGTTATTCTTTATTAGCCATTACTTTTGTTTTTTTAATTAATAATGTTTTAACAGTTTGGTTTGAATGGCCAGGTATTAAAAAATTATTTTCACATTATGGTTTATTTGGATTTAAAAAATTAAGTAAACCTTTAGAAGATTCGGCATTAACTTTTGCTTTTATACAATTATTTTTTTATTTTATTTCGATAATAATATCAGTTTTTTATGTGCTTAAATCTATTAGTCAAACTCTAGAAACTGATTCAGAAATTCTTACTAAATTTACTTCTTATATTATTCGTTCATCTTTTTGGGCAGTCATGATCGTTGGAATTGCAGATTTATTAGTTTCACTTATGGTTGTCGAGAAATTAGTTGAACCAATTCTAGGTGAAACTTTAAAAGTAAAATTAGTTATTCCAGCTTTTAGAATTACATTTGTTCATTTTCCTTTAATATTAATTTCATTTGTAATTGGATATTTTACAAGATCAGTAGGTTTTATTTGGCTGGCTGTACTAGTTGTTGCAAGTGAATTTTTTATCGTCTTGTCTAGATTTATATTTGAATATGAACAAGCTTTTCAAGGAGACTTAGTTCGTTTCTGGTATTCAGCGCTTTATCTTTTTGCTAGCGCATATGCTTTAATGCATGAAGGTCATGTAAGAGTTGACGTTTTGTATACTGGCTTTAGTGAAAGAAAAAAAGCTTGGACAAATTCAATTGGATCTTTGTTATTAGGTATTCCACTTTGTCTTATAACTCTATTTTTAGGAATGGGTGGTAAGGCTAGTATTATTAATGGACCAGTAATTTCATTTGAAATAACTCAGCAAGGGTCTAACGGATTATATTTGTTGTATTTAATGGCAGTTTATCTAGCAGTATTTGCAACAACAATGTTAATACAATTTACAAGTTATTTTATGGGGAGCAGTTATAAACTTTTGAATAGATAATTTATGGAACATTTATTTTTAGCTCTTCTTGTAATTATAATGATAGTAGCATTGGCTTCAGGTTATCCAGTTGCTTTCGCATTACCAGGTTCAGCAATAATTTCTATTGGTGCAGCTGCTTTTTTTGGATATTTATTTGAACAAGATGCTGGTGCTTATTTTGCAACTGATGGCCCTATTGAATGGCTAACTGCTGGTATTACAAATTTCAGGAGTAACTATTGGGATGTAGAAACTGATACTTTAATTGCAATTCCTTTATTTATTTTTATGGGAATAATGTTGCAAAAATCTAAAATTGCAGAAGATCTATTAGTAACAATGGGTCAATTGTTTGGTCCTATTCCAGGTGGATTAGGCATTTCGGTAATTTTTGTAGGAGCACTGCTTGCAGCAACTACAGGTATAGTTGGAGCAACAGTAATTGCCATGGGTTTAATTTCATTACCCACTATGTTGAATAATAATTACGATAAAAGTCTTGCAAGTGGAATTGTATGTTCATCCGGAACGCTTGGTCAAATAATTCCTCCATCAATTGTATTAATTATTATAGCCGATCAGCTAGCAAGTGCCTCTGATGTTGCTAATACAATTAGACAGACAGATTATAAATTAATCACTGGTGAATTTAACATGCCAGGAGAATTTAGAGTTGGTTCCACAAGTGCAGGAGACATGTTTCTTGGAGCACTATTACCTGGATTAGTATTAGTTGGTTTATATATGTTGTATGTATTTATATATGCAAGATTAAACCCTAAAGCAGCTCCACCCGTTCCATTTAAAGGTCAATTTGATTTTAAATTTTGGATAAAAGTTATTTGGGTAATTATTCCTCCACTTGCATTAATTTTTGCAGTTCTTGGTTCTATCTTAATGGGTATTGCTACTGTAAATCAAGCTGGCTCAATTGGAGCTATAGGTGCCACTATGATGGCGGGATACAGACTTCACCAAGGTAGAAAAGATGCTTTCTATCCATTAATAATAAGTGTTGCATCGCTAGTTCCCGTTTTCTTTATTGCAAGCAATTATAACTTAAATATTAAAGCTATTGAAACTAGAAACTTGACTGCAATTTTAATAGCTGGTTTTTTTACATTTACATTTTTAGTTGGAGTGGTTTGGAGTTTTTGGAGAGCTTTTAAAATTGACAATGTTTTAAAAGAAGTTGTGACAGAAACTTGCGTTACTACTTCAATGGTATTTATAATTCTTCTTGGAGCAGCAATGCTAACTTCTGGCTTTAGAGCATTCGGTGGAGAAGAGTTAGTTAGAGATTTTCTTCAAGATTTACCTGGAGGATTTTGGGTCCAATTTATTGTTGTGATGGCAGTAATTTTTCTTTTAGGCTTTTTCCTAGACTTTATTGAAATTGCAGTAGTAGTTGTTCCTATTATTGCACCAATATTATTAGCCGAAACAGGAGCAAACGTAAGTGCAATATGGCTAGGCGTTATGATTGGAGTCAATTTACAAACTTCTTTTTTAACTCCTCCTTTTGGTTTTGCATTATTTTATTTAAAAGGTGTAGCTCCATCACATGTTACTACTCTAAACATTTGGAAAGGTGTTGTGCCTTTTATAGCATTACAACTTATTGGACTTGGGATTGTAGGTGCGTATCCAAGTTTGGTAAATTATTTACCAGCAAGAACATATTTAACTTCCAATGTGGCACCACCACCAATGAATCCTAAACTCCAAAATTGTTTGCAAGAATATAAGTTTGCTATATATAACAATGAAGAGCAAAGAATTATAAATGCTATCACAAATTTCCAATCAAAAGTTCCAACTGATATTCCTGTTGATAAATTAGATATTTTTGAAGAACATTTTGAAAATGCTTTAGGAACTTTTGCTTTAGTTAAAAAACTTCAAAAAACTGAAAAAGAATATAATTTATTTGCTGAAGATTATAGAGATCTTCATTATAGTGTAAGAAAAAAGCAAAAGAAAATAAGAACCATAGAAAAGAAAATACAAAAATCCCAATCTGAAATTAGAAATTTAGATAAAGATGATTTAGCACAAAGAAATAAAATTAAGCTGAAGATTGAAGACTATAAATTAGAAATTGAAGAAATAGGAAATAATATCCCAGAGAGTTGGAATTCTAAAAATAAAGAGTTTGAAATTATTCAAAAAACTAAAAATACTCAAACAAAAAGGTATAGAAAAAATGTTGATCAAGCTTATGACAATCTAGATCAAATTGCCATGTTCATAAAAGATCATGAAAAATTAAATGAACTTTCTCCAGATGTAAATAATTTACAGAAAACTATTGAAAATAAAGATTTCGAAAATTCAATTTCTATCATTGATAATTTATTTGAAAAACTTGGAGATATTTCTGGAAGTGAAGAACTTGCAAATAGATTAGATGATTTATATTCTTTAGTAGATAGTGAAGAAAAAGAATCAAGCAAAGTTAATGATGCGATATCTGAAGTCTTAATTTTGTTTAACAAAGAAGTAAATTGGAGAAAAGATGCATCTAAAAATTTGATGCCTGAACTAGAGAAATATAACTCAGTGATAAAAGATAATATTGGTTTAAGACTCCAATCTAGATTAACAAAAGAACAAGCTAAAATGGTTGCAAGTTGTAATGCAGTTCACCGTGATATATCTTTAAATTTTTAATCTAAATTAATGGAAAAAAATGTTTTACCGATAAAAAAAGCGGTAGTAATTTTTTTTGTATTTGCTTGTGGATATTTTTTATCCTGTCTTTTAAGAGCTATAACAGCAACTTTATCACCATTATTGTCCTCAGAATTCAATTTATTAGCAGGTGATTTAGGTCTATTGGCAGGAGGATATTTTTTGGGCTTTGCTTCGATGCAAATACCACTCGGGTATTTACTTGATAGGCATGGGCCAAAAAAAATTGTTTCTTCATTTCTACTAATAGCAATAGTTGGAACAGCATCTTTTGCTTTAGCACAAAATTTTGCAGGCTTACTCATATCAAGAATTTTAATTGGAATTGGTGTTAGTGCTTGTTTAATGGGTCCTTTAACAGGTTATAGAATTTGGTTTGAAGATAAATATCAACAAAGAGGAAATTCATGGATGTTAATGATTGCTTCAACTGGTTTTGTATTTTCTACATTACCAGTTCAAATTCTTTTGCCATTAATTGGATGGAGATGGATATTTGGTGGAATAACCATGCTAATATTTTTAGTTATTATTCTTACACTAATATTTATCCCAACTTGGAAAGTTGAAAATTCGATAGAAAAGGATAATGGCTCGCTAGCAGACATTTGGAAAAATAAATTTTTTAGAAGTACTATTCCTTTAGGTTTATTTAATTATGGAGGAATGGTAGCAGTCCAAACTTTATGGGCTGGTCCTTGGATGGTAAGAGTTGCGGGTTATGATCCATTGAAAAGTGCAACTGGTCTTTTTTGGATAAATATAACAATGCTGTTAGCATTTTTTTTATGGGGATACATTTTACCTAAAATCACCAAATATGGTTTAGAAGCAATTAAATTAATGAAGTATGGATTACCTTTAAGCTATATAGCACTACTTATTATAATTATTTCTGGAGAAAATGCAGGAGCTATTCATTTTACTATATATATACTTACATCAATTGTTTTAACTCTTACCCAGCCAGCTGTTGCAATGTCATTTCCAACTAATTTAGCAGGAAAATCATTAACGTCTTTTAATTTACTTATTTTTTTAGGTACTTTTATTATGCAGTGGGGCATAGGATTAATTATTGATTTATCCCAATATTTTGGAAAAGGAATGACTCAAAGTTTTCAAATATCTTTTTCTGTTTATTTATTAATATGTATAGTTTGCTATTTCTATTTTATATTAAATAATAAAAATGAATAAAAAAAAAATGTATTTTTTTTCAGTAGTTAGTTTTTTAGTTATAATTTATTTAATTTTTTTATCTATATTATATAATTTTCAAAGAAGCCTTTTATATCATCCCACAGAAAACAATTATCAGGGAGATAAGTTAACTGTAGAAATAGAAAAGGTTAAAATTTTAACTGAAGACAATATTGAGTTATCAGCATGGTATCATAAAAAAAAATCTGGAGACTATAAAACAATTTTATATTTTCATGGAAATGCAGGCACATTAGAAAATAGAATTCATAAAATTAACCATTTTAAAGATATGGAAATAAATTTCTTATTAATTTCTTGGCGAGGTTTTAATGGAAATGATGGAAAACCTACAGAACAAGGACTTTATTTAGATGCAAAAAGTGCAATAAAATGGCTTTCGAATAAAGGAATTGGAGAAGAAAAAATAATTATTTATGGAGAATCGTTAGGTAGTGGTGTCGCAACGGAAATTTCCCAAAATAAAAATTTTGCTGGTGTAATATTAGAGTCTCCTTTTACTTCAATGATAGATGCAGGAAAATCTAGGTATCCTATTTTTCCAATTAGTTTACTTCTTAAAGATAGATATGAAAGTGATAAAAAAATAATAAATATTAAATCTCCTATATTAATCATGCATGGTGAAGCTGACAAAATAGTTCCTTTTCGCATGGGAAAAAAACTTTATGAACTGGCAAATCAGCCAAAATATTCATATTTTCCAAAATATGACGATCATATGATGGAATATAATGAAAACTTAATAAATTCGATAAAAAATTTTATAAAAAGTTTAAATTAAGACACAATTTAAACAGAGGTTATTCATTTTTACCTTTTAGTTTCTTTTGGTGAAAAAATTTTTATATCTTATTTTATTTTTACTTTACTCTAAAACAACTTTAGCAGAATTAAATGATTTAAAATATGATCAGTATTTTTATATCGGAAAGATGCAATCTTATCATAAGGAATTTACTTTATATTTTAAAACTAGAGAAAAGGCTATTTTAGCCAAAGGAGAAAACTTAAATTATATAAATGATTATCCACAAGATTTATATATTTATAATCATCTTACAAAAGAAGATTATCCTTTAATTACTTATGAATGGTTCCCTAAGAGAGTAAAAAAAATATATAAAAAATATAACTACCCAATTTTTCCAGAGGATTTTGCCTACTATTTGTTAAATGATAACAATACTTTAATATTAGTCAGTGCAGTTAAAAATTTTAGTCAAAATCTAAAATATGATATCGAAAATAGAAAACTTGAAAATTATAAAAGTGAAGGCAAATTAAATTTTATAATATCAACATATGCTAAGAGTTGTGGATACAAATCATTAAAAAATAATTTTGAATGTAGAATTTATAAACCATTAGTTTCTAAAAATCTAATTAATTGAACTGTGTAAATGCGTTTGCAAATTCTTCAGCATTAAAAATTTGAAGGTCATCCTCTTTTTCACCCAAACCAAGACCAACAATAGGAACTTTATATTTTTTTGATATTGCAATTAAAACACCACCTTTTGCAGTACCATCAAGTTTTGTCATGATTAATCCTGTAATAGGAATTATTTTATTAAATTCTTCTAATTGATTAATAATATTTTGGCCAGAAGTTGCATCTAAAACTAAAATTACTTCATGAGGAGCCGCTTGATCACTTTTTTTTATTACATTTCCTATTTTTTTGAACTCATCCATTAAATTTTTTTTATTCTGCAATCTTCCAGCAGTATCAATTAATATCTGATCAATTTTATTATTTTTTGCATATTCCATTGATTTATATGCTACTGAAGCGGGATCAGAGCCTGTTTCTGATTTAACCAAATCTACACCTATTTTTTCTGACCATTTTTCTAATTGTTCTATAGCTGCAGCCCTAAAAGTATCACATGCTGAAAACAAAACTTTATTATCAGCTTCTTTAAATATTTTTCCCATTTTTCCAATTGTTGTAGTCTTTCCGACTCCATTTACACCAGATATCAAAATAACATTTTGTGATTGTTTCTTTTCAAAAAAACTTTTCTTTTCTAATGGTTTCATCAAATCGATAATATATTCACTTAATATTTTATTTACTTCCTCAATTGGATTATTTTTAGGATCAATTTTTTTTTGAGCAATAATATCTTTAATCTCAGAGGCAGAATCTATTCCAACATCTGAAGCAATTAAAAATTCTTCAATTTTATCTAGAGTAATGTCATCAATTTCTTTTTTTACAATTATCTCTCTTAGTCCAGATGCAATATTATTGGCACTCTTTTTGAAACCTAATTTAAATTTATCAAAAATTCCCATTAAATATTAATTTTAATTTCTTTAATTTCTGACACAGGACCTCTCATAGAAATAACTTTATTATCATCTATCGAAATTAATAATTTACCTAAATTAAATTCAATTTCTGTTTTTGTATTTTCTAATTTCCTTAAATTGGCTGCTACCGCAGTTGCGCAAGCAGCTGTTCCACAAGCTTTTGTCAATCCAGCACCTCTTTCCCAAACTTTAACTTTATAATGATTGTCACTAACTTTTTTTGCAAGCGTCATATTACATTTTTCTGGAAATAATTTATGATTTTCAATCTCAGGACCAATTTTCTCTATTTCAAATTTGTTAATATCATTTACAAAAAAAATTACATGAGGATTTCCTACATTAACTCCAATTCCTCCTTTTGTAATAAAGTTTTCTCTATCTCTTATTTCTAAACCCAAATTTTTTGTATCTAAAGATTTATTAATAGGAATTTGATCCCAATTAGTTTTTGGTACACCAATAAATGTCTCAACCAAGTTATCTTTTAGAATTTTTGATTTTAGCTCAGTTGAAGACACAACTAATTTAATTTCATCTTTATTTTTTTCTTTAGATAATAAGTATGCAACACATCTAGTACCATTTCCACAAGCACCAGAAGTACTACCATCAGAATTATAAAACTCCATTCCAGCATCAGATTTACTATTTTCTGTAATGTAAATAAGTTGATCACATCCAATAAAACTTCGGTCACAAATCTTTAGGATCTGATCTTTGCTTAGATCAATTTTGTTGTTTCTCTTATCTATAATTATAAAGTCGTTGCCTAATCCATCCATTTTAAATGCTTTAAATTCCATATAAATAAATACTTAACTTATTTATTGACTTTTTGAACCTCTATTATAGTTTATCGCCGTTTCCGCAAAATACAGCAATTTGCGGTGTCTTTGGTTACAAAGAGATCGACATCAGTCAGCGAGAGTTCGCCCACTGATGCGATACTTGCTGGGTTAAATTATGTTTGAAAACTTAACAAATAAATTTGAAGAAATTTTTTCTTCTTTAAAAAAAGCCCCTTCACTTGATGAGAAACAAGTAGATGAAGGCTTAAAAAATATAAGATTAGCACTGCTAGAGGCTGATGTTTCTCTTGAAGTGGTCAAAGAATTTATAAATAGAGTTAAACCTAAAGCACTAGGACAAGAAATAGTTCGATCAACATCACCAGGTCAAATGGTTGTTAAAATTGTTTATGATGAACTTGTTTCATTTTTAGGTGATAAAAGCTCAGATATTAATTTAAACGCTGTTCCTCCAGTGTCAATTATGTTAGTTGGTTTGCAAGGTTCTGGAAAAACAACTACAACTGCAAAACTCGCAAAGTTTTTAGAAAAAAATAATAAAAAGAAAGTAATGATGGCTAGTCTTGACGTATATAGACCGGCTGCGCAAGAACAATTAAGATTACTTGGAGAACAAAATAATATTGAAACTTTGTCAGCAATAGAAGGTCAGCTGCCAGCTGATATTTGTAGAAGAGCTGTTGGTGCTGCAAATTTAAATGGATCAGAAATAATTTTATTTGATACTGCAGGACGTACCCAAATCGACTTTCAAATGATGAATGAGATAAAGCAAATTGAAAGTATTATTAATCCATCAGAAACAATACTAGTTGCAGATTCTTTAACTGGTCAAGTTGCAGCAAATGTTGCAAAAGAATTTAAAAATACCGTTAATCTAACAGGAATAGTTCTTACTAGATCAGATGGCGATGGTCGTGGAGGTGCAGCATTAAGTATGAAATATGTTGCAGATGTTCCTATAAAATTTTTAGGTGTTGGAGAAAAAGTTGAAAATTTTGAGGTTTTTTATCCAGATAGAATAGCAAACAGATTATTAGGAATGGGAGATATAGTTTCTCTTGTTGAAAAAGCAGCTGAAGATTTAGATGAAGAAAAATTAAAAAAAACAGAAGAAAAATTAAAAAAAGGACAATTTTCACTAGAGGATTATTTATCTCAACTAAAACAAATGAAAAAAATGGGAGGAATAGAAGGAATTATGTCTTTTCTTCCAGGAGTGTCAAAAATTAAGTCGCAAATGGAACAATCAGGTGTTGATGAAAAAATAATTACTCAAAATGAAGCAGTCATCTTATCTATGACGAAAAAAGAAAGAGAAAATCCAAAAATAATAGATGGATCTAGAAAAAAAAGAATTGCTAATGGTTCAGGAACCGATGTGGCCACTATCAATAAACTGTTAAAACAATTCAAAATGATGTCTGAAATGATGAAAAAGATGTCAAAAGGAAATATGAAAGGAATGGCGGATAAAGGAATTCCACCTGAACTTTTTAATCAACTTAAATAATAATAAAAAGGAGAAAGAATGTTAAAAATGAGATTATCGATGGGAGGAACTAAAAAGAGACCCGTTTATAAGGTTGTGGTTGCTGACAGTAGATTCCCGAGGGACGGAAGATTTATTGAAAAGCTAGGTTTTTTTAATCCATTAATTCCAAAGGAAAAAAAGGAAAGAATGAGTTTAAATGAAGAAAGAGTTAAGTATTGGTTAGGTCAAGGAGCCCAACCTACTACTAGGGTAGCTAGAATTCTTGGTGAAAATCAGATAATGCCTATGCCTGCAAAAGGAAATAATCCACAAAAAGCTATTCCTAAA
>CACDOF010000023.1 GCA_902554315.1 uncultured Pelagibacteraceae bacterium | reverse complement strand
TTTGAAGATCTACCGCAACTAGCTGACTTATACCCTTTTCTGGCATGGTAACTCCATACAATCTATCCATTTTTGACATTGTTAAAGCATGGTGGGTGACAATAATAAATCTAGTAGTAGTAATTTTTGTAAGTTCGTTAAGAAGTCCGCAAAACCTAGTAACGTTTGCATCATCTAATGGAGCATCAACCTCATCCAAAACACATATTGGAGATGGATTTGTTAAAAATACTGCAAAAATTAATGATAACGCCGTCAATGCTTGTTCTCCTCCCGAAAGCAAAGTTATTGATTGAAGTCTTTTACCAGGAGGACTTACAAGCATTTCTAATCCTGCATCTAAAGGATCATCGGAGTCAACCAATTCTAATTTAGCATTTCCTCCATTAAATAGTTTTGTGTATACTTCATTAAACTTTCTATTCACTTTTTCAAATGCCTCTAAGAGTCTTTCACGTCCTTTTTGGTTTAATTCAGTTATGCTTTCTTTAAGTTTTAATATAGCCGTCACAAGATCTTGTCTATCTTTTTCCATTTTTTTTATTTCAATTTCATATTTTGAAGTTTCTTCATCGGCTCTTAAATTTACTGAGCCCAATTTTTCTCTTTCTCTTTTCTTTTCATCAAGTAATTCTTCTTGAGTAACAGTATCTGGAAATTCTTCTTCATTTTCAAGATTAGAAAATTTAAGTAAATTATCTTCTTCTAAATTTATCTCTGTCATTACTCTCTCTAACAAATCATTTCTTCTTTTATTTAAACCTTCAATAGTTGCACCTGAGCTAGCTTTTCTCTCTCTTATTTCAATTGACTCTTCTTTAGTATTTTTTAATTGATTTCTTAACTCGACAATTTTGCCATCTATCTCTTCAATTATATTTTCATTTTTATTTTTTTCTTCATCAGAAATTCTTAAATTTTCCGAGATTTTACCTTTTTTCTCAGCTTGACTTTGTGGTTGTTTTTCTAATTCACTCAATTTATTTATATGCTTATTTTTTCTCTCATTTAATTCAACTACCATTTTTTCAGAATTGTTTAATAAGTTTCTCCAACTTTCAATTTCTTGATCAATAATTTTTATTCTTTCACTTCTTTTTACAGACTCTTTTTTAATATTTTTATTTTTACTATAAGTTTCAGCATAGTCCTCTTGCAATTTTTTTATTTGATCACTTTTTGAAATTAAAGTTGAAATAGTTTGATCACTTTCAACTTCTTTAAATTTCATATTTAGATAAGATAAACTTATTTTACTTTCGTCTAAAATATGTAAAGCTTCATCTTTTTTATTTTCTGAAATCATATTTTTAGCTTTATCGATTTGAACTTTAACAGCACTTATAATTTCATTATTTTTTTCTATTATTTCTGTACTAAAATTTTTTAGTAATGCATCCATTCTATCTTGTTCAGTTTTTAACTTTAGTTTTGCCTCTTCTAAATCTATATTTGATACTTTTTCAGTCTCATAATATTTAGAGTCAGTTTCTATAAGATCATTTTTTTCTTCCTTAAGTCTTTTTTCATTAGAATTTGCATCAATTACAATACTTTTTTCTCTATCAACATCTTCTTCAATAACTTTTAAAGAAGTTTTATTTGCCTCAATCTCTTCTTTAATTCTCTCATTTTCTTCATCTAATGCCTTTAATTCTAAGTTAAGTCTCTGGATTTTTGATAAATTTTCTATGTTTTTTTCTCGGATAGGGTTTACTTTTTCAATTAGAATTTTTATTTCATTTTCTAATTTGTCAAGTTTTTCATTGAATTCTTTAACTTTATAATCTGCTTCACTATTTATTTCATTTTCAATTTTTATTTCATTGTCAATTTCAACTAACTTTAAATAATAAAGTCCTGCTTCAATTGTTTTTATTTCTTCAGAAATAGATTTGTATTTTGCAGCCTCTTCGGCTTGTTTCTGTAAATTAGCAAGCTGTTTTTCTTGTTGTCTTCTTAATTCATCAGCTCTTTTTAAATTATTTTCTGCAGCACCCAATCTTAATTCAGCTTCATGTCTTCTTACATGTAATCCAGCTATTCCTGCAGCCTCTTCTAAAATAGCTCTTCTATCCGAGGGTTTTGCAGTAACTAAAGCACCAATTCTTCCTTGACTAATTAAAGAGGGAGAATGTGCTCCTGTAGATAAATCTGCAAAAAGCATTTGAGCATCTTTTGCTCTAACTTCTTTACCGTTTATGTAAAATTTTGAGCCTTTGTCTTTTTCTATTTTTCGTTTAATTTCTATATCTTCCAAATCATTATATTGGTGAGGACCATCTTTATTTTGATTTTTTAAATTGATTATTACCTCAGCAATATTTTTTGAAGGTTTATTTGATGTTCCAGAAAAAATAACATCTTCCATTCCAGATCCTCTCATGCTTTTGGCTGATGTTTCACCCATACACCATCTGAGAGACTCAACAATATTTGATTTACCACAACCATTTGGACCAACAATACCCGTTAAACCTTCTTCGATTAAAAAGTTGGTTTTTTCTGCAAATGATTTAAATCCATTTAATTGGATTTTTTTAAACTCCATTCACTAACTTATATCAGTTTTTCAAGATATTTTTTTAATTTTTTATAGTTTGAAGCATTTTCAAACTTTTCTCCATTAATAATTAACGTTGGTGTAGCTTCTATTTTATACTTTTTTGATCCCTTGATTCGTTCTTCTAAAATAAAATCTTCAATATCCGCTTTATTGAGACATTCATTGAAATTTAAATTAAAATTTGATTTTTTTATAATATCTTCTAAATTTTTATTTAGATCCTTTATTGTGCTTCCTTTAACCCACTGACTTTGATTTTCAAATAAATAATGTAAAATTTCTGAATTTCCATCATTTTTGCAGTGAGCAATTTTTGAACCATTAAATGCCGCTATGTCTAATGGAAAATTTTTAAATTCTATAGAAACATGACCTTTATCTATAAAATCTTTTTTTAAACTTGGATAAATTTTTTTATGAAAATTAGCACAGTGGCTACAAGTTAAAGACTCAAATATAATAATTTTAACTTTAGCATCATTACTACCTTCAATTATTGGTTTTATTTCTGCCTGAGTTGCTACTGGGAAATAACAAAAAATTATGACAATGATTGTTTTTAATATTTTCTTCATCTATTTTTAAAAAGCTTTGTTAATTCTAATAAAGAATTTTTAATTTTATCATTTTTAATCTTGTCTATCTTTTTTATATGTTCGCTTTTTGTCACATTTAATGAATTTTTTTCTTTTTTTCTATCTAATTGTCCACCAAAAGTATTAAATTTAATACTTTCCACTACGTGATAACCAAAATATGAATTCATTTTTTTTATAATATCTTTTTTTGAATATTCTAAATCAACTTCAGATCCTCTCTTCACCATAATATTTAGACAATTTCCTCTAAGTTTATTAGAACTTTTGAAAGATTTAGGATAACAAACTTTAAATAGATCTTTTCCAACAATATATTTCCAGTTGTCCAATGTATCATTATAAACTTTACCTTTTTTGCTTAATATTCTTTTTGCTTCTGTGGGTAAAGTATCTTTAAAAGATCTTAATCCTTGAATGGATTTATATCTCTGCTTAGAATTATATTTTAGACTCATATGAATAATAAAAACATATCAAATAAAATTCTTTATTGGTACGATAATAATAAAAGAAATTTACCCTGGAGAAAAAAAGTTAATCAAAAACAAAGAGAGTATTATACTTTGATCAGTGAGTTTATGTTACAACAAACACAGGTAAAGACTGTAATACCTTACTTTAAAAATTTTATAAAAAAAATTCCAGATTTAAAAACTTTATCTAAAATAGATGATAAAATTTTGTTGAAACAATGGGAGGGGCTTGGCTACTACTCAAGAGCCCAAAATCTAAAAAAAACAGCTATTAAAATTATTAATGAGTTTAATGGAAGTTTGCCCAATACAATTGAAGATCTTAAAACTTTACCAGGAGTTGGTGATTACACTTCAAGTGCAATTATGTCTATAGTATTTAATGAAAAAATAGTTCCATTAGACGGCAATGTTGAAAGAATTTTAAAACGAACATTGTATTTAAAAAAAAAATATGAATTATCAAAAGAATTCCTTAAATCTAAAATTAATTTTTTTGGTTTGTCTAATAGAGCAGGCGATTATTCACAAGCAATTATGGAAATAGGTGCTTTGGTCTGTAAACCAAAGAGTCCTTTGTGTAACGTCTGTCCAATTAAAAAATATTGTTTGGCTTACAAAAAAAATGATTTTGAAATTAATAAATTAATAAAAAAAACTAAAACTAAATTTTTTGAAGCCATAATTTATGAAAAAAAAAATAATTATTTATTAGTCAAAAATGATAAATTCAAATTTTTAAAAAATATGCCTATTTTTCCAATGACAGAGGTTAAAGAAAAAAAGTATAAATATTTAAAAAGTCAAAAAATAAGTATTAAATTGTCTAATATGAATATGAAAATCGCCTTAATTAATACAAGCAATTTACCGAAAGTAAAAAATAAAATTCTTTTAAAAAGGAATAGTTTACAATCCCAGATAATACCTTCATTTACAAAAAAAATATTTAGTACAATATCAAAATATTAATGAAAAAAGTTGGAATAATTGGAGCAGGTATTTCAGGTTTATATTTAGCAAATATATTTAAAAATCATCCTGAGTTTAGTTATAAAATTTTTGAGAAAAAACGAAATTTTAATTTTTCAAAAGGTTATGGAATTCAATTATCAGTTAATAGCATTAAATTACTTAATAAAATTGGCTTCAAGAATTTACCAGCTTCTGAGATTTTTTTTCCGTCAAAAGTTAATTTTTTTCAGTCAAATAATTCTAAAAAAATATGTGATATTGATCTCAATCAATTTAATGATAACTTAAATCGATATACAACTACCAGAAGATCAACTCTTTTAAAGTTTCTATTAGAAAATATTCCTCAAGATAAAATAAAATTTAATACTAGTTTAAGTCATTTAGATTATTCTAATGATATTACAGTTCATTTTTTAGATAAATCAAAAGAAAATTTTGATTTTCTAGTAATTGCTGATGGTGTCTTTTCACAATCTAAATTAATAATTTCAGAAGATAGTATAAAGCCAAAATTTAACAATAGTATTGCTCTTAGAGGTAAACTAAATAAATATTATGATAACAATATCTCAGTTTTTATGGGATCAGATTTTCATTATGTAATTTATCCGGTTAACCAAAACAATGAACATAATTTCATAGCAATTTTTAAAAAAAAACTAACCGAATTAGAATTAAACAATGAAATAAATTTGCAATCTGAAGCTTTTATTAATTTTTTAAAGGAAATTTTATTCAATAATTCATCAATAAATTTAGAAAATTTGACTGAAATTCAGGCATTTCCCATTTATGTGAGTAAAAGCTTGCCACCCATAAATAAAAAAAATATCTTTTATTCTGGTGATGCTCTGTTCGCTTTTCCACCTTCTTTTGCTCAAGGAGCTTCTCAAAGCATTGAAACAGCTCAAGAAATATTTGATAGCATTACAAGTGAATCTAATAATTTATATAAAAATAGAGTAAACAGAATTAATTCGATAAATTGGAGATCAAAAATTAATAGTTTCGCGTTCCATTTATCAAATCCAATAAATGTTTTTATTAGAAATATAATTTTGAAATATATTTCAAAAAATAAAATTTTTCTTCGAAATTATCTAGGTAAAATTTATAGAAATTAATTTGTTGGTCTTAATCTTTGTCTTAAATCATCTATTGGTTTAAGTGAGTTTCCTGATTGATAGTACCAAAAAGTCCAACCATTACAACTCTCAGCTCCAATTATTTTGGCCGCCACTTTGTGAATTGAGCCTTCAGACTTTTGATATTTAATACTTCCATCAACCATAATCTTTGCATTTATTTTTTTGTTTTGATTATAAATTTCTGTACCTGGCTTAATTAATCCCATCTCAATTAATGAACCAAATGGAATTCTTGGTTTTGTTTTATTATTTTGCAAAGTATCTAAATATTCATCTTTAATAACTTTAGTATCTTTTAATCTTTTACTTGCAGCTTCAAAATAATTTTTTTCTTTTTCAATCCCATAATAATCTCTACCAAGTTTTTTTGATACTATCGCCGTTGTTCCCGATCCTAAGAAGGGGTCTAAAATAAAATCATTTTTATTTGAAGAAGCTAAAATAATTCTGTGCAATAACGATTCAGGCTTTTGTGTAGAGTGAACTTTTATTCCATTATTTTTAAGTCTTTCTTTGCCATTGCAAATGGGTAAGTTCCAAGTAGATCTCATTTGAATATCATCATTCAAACATTTGAGGGATTGATAATTAAATGTGTATTTAGATCCCTCATTTTTAGAAGCCCAAATTAATGTTTCATGTGCATTTGTAAATCTTGTGCCCCTAAAGTTAGGCATTGGATTATTCTTATTCCAAATTACATCATTAAGTATCCAGAAACCTAAGTCTTGAATTATAGATCCAACTCTAAATATATTATGATAACTTCCAATTACCCAGATAGTTCCATTTTTTTTTAAAATTCTTTTGCACTCAGAAAGCCAATTAAAAGTAAATTTATCATAACTTTCAAAATTTTTAAATTTGTCCCATTTATCATTAACGGCTTTAACCTTTGATGTGTCTGGTCTTGTTAGCTCTTTTTTTAACTGGAGGTTATAGGGTGGATCTGCGAAAATAAGATCAAAAGTTTCATCTGGTATCTTTTGAAGTTCCTTGAGACTATCACCGTTAATTATTTTATTTTTTAAAATTGATTTAATCATTTTCTAAAAAATGATTAGACTCTAGCCAAGAGTCTACGTCAACCTGTGATTGAATAATTTTGACTCTTCTTGTGATTATTTTTTTTTGAGACTCAATATCTTGTGTATTGGCTTAAATGTTTTTCGATGAAATTTAGTTATTCCGAATTTTTTAATTGCTCTCAAATGTTCTTTTGTTCCATAACCAGCATTTAAATGCCATTTATAGTTATCAAAATTTTTGGAAATTTCAGTAATTAATTTATCTCTGGTAACTTTCGCAATTATAGACGCTGCAGATATTTCTGGTATTTTCTGATCACCTTTAACCACCGTCTTTACAATATAGTTTTTTATTTTTGGAGATTTATTTCCATCAATAATAACTAATTCTGGTTTTTTTTTAAGTTTTAAAATAGCTCTTTTCATCGCAAGTAAACTTGCATTTAAAATATTAATTTTTTCTATTTCTTTTAATGAAGAAGAACCTGTTGCCCATATAGAATTTTTTTTTATATATTTTGCTAAAATTTCTCTTTTATTTTTATTTAATTTTTTTGAATCTTTAATCTCTTTTATATGAATATTATCATCTAAAATTACTGCTGCCGCATAAACAGGTCCTATAAGACTTCCCCTGCCAACTTCATCTACTCCAGCTATGATTTTTTTCATTAAATTAAAAAGAAATGATAAATCAATAAGCCAATTATTAATCCTTTAATAAAAGAAAGCCACAACATGCCATATTCAGAAATATTCAGTTTTTCTTTCCACCAATTTATATTTTTTTTATGAATTTCAATCATTATAAGAATTTATAATATTATCTTTAATTGATCAATTTTTTTTCTTATTTCTTTTAAGTCTATCCATGAATATTTTTTTTGATCTGGCTGCCTAAGCAAGTATGCAGGATGGAAGGTAATCATACATAAATAAGTTTTATTATTAATAATTATATTTTTCCAAACACCTCTTTCTTTAGAGATTTTTATATTTGAACCAAACAGAGACTCCATGGCTGTACTTCCCATTAAAATAAGAATTTTAGGATCAATTATAGAAATATGTTTTCTTAAAAAATTTGCGTATCTTATAATTTCAGCAGACTCAGGTTTTCTATTTTTAGGCGGTCTATAATTTACTACATTTGTTATGTAAATTTTTTCTCTATGGATATTTATTGCGCTTAACATTTTGTTTAAAAGCATACCTGCGTCTCCAACAAAAGGCTTGCCTATTTCATCTTCTTTTTGACCAGGTCCCTCACCAATAATCATGATTTTACTTTGATTATTTCCATCACTAAAAACAAGCTTGCCGGCACTATCCTTAAGTTGACAATCTTTAATATTTTCAATTTCTTGTTTTAACTTTTTAAGTTCAATCGATTTATCTTCTACTTTTGGTTTAATTTTAAATCTATTTATTGGCTTATCGCTAAAAATATAATTAATTTTGTAGGAATTAATAAGCTCAGAGTTTATTATGTCATTTTGATTTTTTTCGTCTGAAGCCATATGATAATGAATGCGGTTTATAATTTTTATTTTATCATTTTTGCTATTTCAAACAAATACATATTCAAACACACCTGAGTCAAATAAATTCAACCAGAAGTATTTATCAGATTATTTTTCAGCATTAATTTCATCTAAAAATCAAAATAACGATAATGCTTTAAAATTTTTTAATTCCTCAAAATTTCTGATTAAAAAACATGATAATTTTTTAAAAGAATATGTTTTTTCTTTAGTTTTAGATGGTCAGGTAAAAAAGGCTATAAATCAAATAAAAATTTCAAAAAATGAAAAAAATTCAAATTTTTTTGAGGCAAATCTTTTATTAACCATAGATAGTTTTAAAAAAAAAGATTTTAAGCAAGTTTCTAAGCGACTTAAAGAATTAGATATTTCTAAAGATGATGGCACCTATGAATTTGTTATTTTTAAAATTTTAGAAAATTATAATCATTTGTTTATTGAAAAAAAAATTAAAAAGCAGGAGAATGATTTTGGTAATTTAAATTTAATAAACAGTAGTTTTCAAAATTGTTATATAAATTCTAACAGAACTCCAACATACTTCACAAATTTGATAAATGATTCAAATAATGATTATTCAAGATATTTATTTTTTTATTTTTCACATTTGGTTCAAAATAAAGAATTTAGTAAAGTAAAAGATATCTCTAAATCAATTGTACCTCTAACAGATACTCTGCTTATTTCTCAATCAAAAGAATGGATTGAAAATGAAAAATTTGAAAAATTTGAAAAATATTTTTCATGTTACAATGAGACAGATATTTTAAGTGAGTTTTTCTTTTTAATATCCAATTTATTTTCCTCTCAAGAAATCTACGATCAATCAAATTTCTATTTAAGGATTTCAGAATATCTGAACAAAAAATTTTATTTTAATTTGTCATTACTTGCAGAAAATTATTATTTAAATGATAATTTTAAATACTCTAAAATAATTCTAGATAAATTAAAAAATAAAGACGATGTTTACAATTGGTATAGGATAAAAAAAATTGGAAAAATATTGTCTGAGTTAGGAAAAGAAAATGAGTCTTTAGAATTTACTGAAAAAAATTTTAAATTAATAAACAAACCATCAGTAAAAACTTTATATGATATGGCAAATATTTATAATAGTTTTAAAAAATATGATAAAGCTATAGGAAATTATTCTGAATTATTAACAAAAGTAGATAAGGACTCATATGCGTATTCAAGAATTCTTTATAGAAGAGGAAGTTGTTTTGAAAGGCAAGGCAATTATGAAAATGCTGATAATGATTTACTAAAATCTTTAAAAATAAATCCAGATGCTCCTTATACAATGAATTATTTGGCTTATAGCTGGTTAGAAAGAAATTATAAAATAAATGAAGCGATGGATATGCTTAAAGAAGCATATAAAAAAAAAAGTAATGATCCATACATAACCGATTCAATTGGTTGGGGTTACTATTTAGTAGGCGATTATATAAATGCAGAAAAATATTTGAAAAAAGCACTTCTGTTAATGCCTAGCGATCCAATAGTAAATGATCATTATGGAGATGTTCTTTGGCAATTAAACAGAAAACTACAAGCGAAATATTTTTGGGAGAATGTTTTAGAATTAGAAGAAACTGAAGATGAAATGAAAAAAAATATCAAAAAAAAATTACTTAATGGACCAAAAAAAATATAGATTATGAAATTTGATAAAATTAAATCCCATGCAAAAATAAATATTTCTTTGAATGTTTTAGGCAAGTCAAAATCAAAACTTCATAAAATAGAAAGTTTAGTTACTTTTATTACTTTAGTGGATGATATTTTCATAAAAAAAATAAAAAATGAAAATCATAAAGTAAGGTTTGAAGGAAGATTTTCTAAAAAAATTCAAAAAAATAATACAATTACAAACCTTTTAAAAATATTAGATAAAAAAAAAAAATTAAAAAACCAAAAGTATCAAATCATAGTTAAGAAAAATATACCTCAAAAATCAGGATTAGGAGGAGGCTCCATGAATGCAGCTTCAATAATAAAATATTTATCATTAAAGCAAAAAATTAATTTCCAAAAAAAGGAAATCATAAACTTAACATCAAAAATAGGATCAGATGTTATTTTGGGTTTATATCAAAAAAATTTTATAATTTATAAAAATAATAAATTAAAAATAATTAAGAAAAATATTAAATTATATACTTTATTAGTAAAACCAAATTTTGGTTGTTCTACCAAAAAAATTTATAAAAATGTTAGTAGTTTTTCTAATACAAATTTGAAAAATCTTAAAGCATCTAAATTAAATATTAAATTTATATCGAAATTAAAAAATGATTTAGAAAAACCTGCATTTAGCAAATATAAAAAATTGAGAAGTATAAAAAATTCAATGGAGAAAATTGATAATATTTTATTTGTTAGAATGACCGGGTCTGGATCAATAATTATTGGTTATTTTAATTCAAAAAAAGCTGCTTTAAATGGAAGAAAAATAATAAAAAAAAATTATAAAAATTATTGGTGCAATTTATCAAAAACTATATAAACGTTTTTTTTTGTGATATACGAAATTAACTTTGGGGTGTAGCCAAGTGGTAAGGCAGCGGTTTTTGGTACCGCCATTCCTAGGTTCGAATCCTAGCACCCCAGCCAAATATGAATAATATTTTTAAAAAAATTTTTAAACTAAAAAGAGAAATAAATTTAAAAGAAAAGTCATTTTTAGAAATAATTGAAAATACAAAAGTATCTAATATTTTTAAATCAATTGAAAATTATAATGATGCCAGTGAAGTAAGATATGTTGGGGGATGCGTTAGAAAAATTCTTAATAAGGAAAATTTTGATGATATTGATCTTGCAACCAATATTAATCCCACACAAGTAAAAGAATGTTTAAATACTAATAATATTAGTTTTTTTGAGACTGGCATAGAACATGGAACAATTACTGCAAATATTGAAAACAAAAACTTTGAAATTACATCGCTTAGAAAAGATATTGAAACTGATGGAAGACATGCTTTAGTTAAATACACAACAGATTGGAATGAAGATGCATCAAGAAGGGATTTTACAATTAATGCAATATATTCTGACAAACAAGGCAACTTATTTGATCCCCATGATGGAGCCAAAGATCTAAAAAATGGTTTAGTAAATTTTATTGGCGATCCAGACAAGCGAATTAAAGAAGATT
>CACDOF010000022.1 GCA_902554315.1 uncultured Pelagibacteraceae bacterium | reverse complement strand
CCACAATTTTAATAGATAAAAATGGATATGAATTTGCTAGGATTGTTGGATACATTGATTTTGAAAATGAATCATTTTTGGAATGGTTAATTAATAATTTATGAAATTTTCTTTAAACACTACTGCCATAAAACCCGATAATAATGAAGAAATAAGAAATGCAGTAATTTTACTTCATGGATATGGAGGTGATGGCAAAGACATAAGTATGTTAACTTTAAATTGGAAAAGGTTTTTGAGAAATACAGTTTTTTTATGTCCTGATGCTCATGAAGTTTGTAATATTAATCCTGTTGGTTTTCAATGGTTTGACCTAAGTTCGGATGATCCGAAAAAAATTTTAATTGAATCTAAAAAAGCAGAAAATAAAATAAAAGAATATATTAATGAAATAAATTCCTACTTTAAGCTTAAAAATTCGCAGATTTGTATTTCTGGTTTTAGTCAGGGATGCATGATGTCAATAAATGTAGGACTAACATCTGAAGAAAGTTTTAATTGTATAGTTGGTTTTTCAGGAAAGATAATTGATAAAAGTGATCTTGGAGATAGAATAAAATCCAAAACAAAAATTTTAATGATGCATGGTGACTCAGATGAAATTGTACATCCAAGTAATTTATTAGAAGCAAAAGATTTTTTTATTAGAAATAAATTAGAAGCTGAGACTTTAATGTTAAAAAATTGTGAACATCATATTCCAGTTGAAGGATCAAGTGCTGCATTAAACTTTATCAAAAAAAATTTATATAGTTAATAAAAAGTTAATATAAAATTAGTAATGTTGATATGATAAATTATTTATTGTAATATTAAATTATGATTGAAATATCTGACCAAAAAATCTCTTTAGAAAAATGCCCTGCTCTTGTTTTAAATGCAGATTATAGACCTTTAAGCTATTACCCATTATCACTATGGAGCTGGCAAGATTCAATAAAATCTGTTTTTTTAGATAGAGTTTCAATTGTAAGTTCTTATGATAGAACAATAAGAAGTCCTTCCTTCAGCATGAAGCTTCCAAGTGTAATAGCTCTCAAATCTTTTATAAGACCACAATCCAATCCAAACTTTACAAGATTTAATGTTTTTTTAAGAGACAAGTTTAGCTGTCAATATTGTGGAAGTAAAAATGAATTAACATTTGATCATCTTTTGCCAAGATCTAAAGGTGGAAAAACTGATTGGGATAATGTTGTAACAGCTTGTTCTTCGTGCAATGTGAAAAAGGGAGGAAAGTTATTTAAAAGTTCAGGTATGACTTTAAGTCAATGGCCATATCAACCTACTACAGAAGACCTGCATAAAAATGGTAAAAATTTTCCACCAAATTTTTTGCATGAAAGTTGGATGGATTATTTATATTGGGATGTAGAGTTAGAACCTTAATATTATATTTTTTCAGATATACTAATTGCAAACTTTGACCCAGTTTTAATTACTTTATCCATTAAAGAATAAAAACCTTTTTTTGTAGCACCTTCTTCGTAAGCAATATCTTTATGATCTAATTCATCTTGTCTAAATTTAGTAATTACTTTTTTCAAATTTTTTTCATCATTTTCTAGTTGATCTATTTGATTTTTATAATGTTCATCTATTACTTCTTCTACTGAAGCTGTACAAAGCATAGTAGCTTTTTTACCTAATATTGTTGATCCAAAACCAAGACCTAATCCAAGCAAATCCCACAAAGGTAATAACTTTGTTGGGTTTATATTTCTCTTTTTAATTTCACTTTCAAAAAAATTACAATGTTCTTGCTCATGTTCTTTCATCTCATTTATTTTTTTTTTTAAATCATCATTTTTTACAATAGTATTTAACGCAAGTAATTGTCCTTCATAAATTTTTATTGCACCTCTTTCTCCAGCATGATCAACTCTAATAAATTCTTCTAATTTTTTTGGATTAGTTTTTTTCATATATTAGTGTTCTTAAAGAATAAATCACAATTAATAAAGATAATATTGAATTAATTCCTGCCAAAGAAATACCAAATAGCCTGAAGTTTACATCTTTGCAACTACTTGGAATATTATCACTTAATGTTTTTAATAAAGTTGTTTTATCTGTAATATCAAGATTGTTTGTTGCACAACCAGAAAATTCTACAAAAATATTTTTTTCTATTCCATAATGATATCCAGATATTAAAAAACTTAATGCAAAAATTAAAATAATTATTAATAATATTTTATCATTTTTGTAATAATTGAAGCCTATAAAACTAACAAAAATTGCAATTAAATAAGGGATTCTCTGATATAGACAAAGCTTACATGCTTTGTATTGAAGAATATATTCAACATATAATGCAAAAAAAATTGCCAATATTGAAATAACTAAAATTACTAAATAAAAATTTTTTTTTTTTACAAAAATATTCATTTTTTAACTAACAAAATTTAACAAAAATTTATAAATTAAGTAAGCAAATATAATTATTATAATAGATACTAAAATTGAAACTTTTAATAATTTTTTTTCTATAATTTTTTTCATTGTTGATCCAAAATTTCCAATTAAAAATGCAATTATAAAAAATCTAGAGCCCCTTGTTAATAAAGATATAATTATGAAATAGAATAAATTAAAATGTATAAATCCGCTTGTAATTGTTAGTAACTTAAATGGAACAGGTGAAAATCCAGCAATGGCTAACAATATCATCCATGCTAAAACTCCTCCTTCAGATGACATTTTGTCTTTTAAAAATGAGGTGTTATCCACACCATATATTTCAAATATTTTAATTCCAATTTCATTAAAAAAAATATAACCAATGAAGTAGCCTAAGCAAGCTCCCAGAACAGACCCAACAGTTGCTATTAATGCAATCTTTATCCATTCTTGTCTTTTTGCTATGGTCATTGGTATAATGAGAACATCTGGGGGAATTGGAAAAATAAAGCTTTCAATAAAAGATATAAATCCTAAAATAGATTTCGATTTATTGTGTCCCGCAAGTTTAATTGTTTTATTGTATAGTTCTTTAAACATATTTTCTTTTAATATAATTAGTGTTTTAATACTATGAGTTAAAATATATTAATAATTATGAATATAAGGGCGAATGGCGGAACTGGTAGACGCGTTGGACTCAAAATCCAATAGTAGCAATACTGTGAGAGTTCGATTCTCTCTTTGCCCACCAAAAAAAGTATGAACTTAGACAATTTAAATAGTTTAGTTGAATTATTTTTTATTCAAGCTGAAAAACAAGATCAAAAAAGTATTTTTTTACAATGGTTAAATCCAAATAATAAAAAAACTTTTACATGGGAAGAAACTAAATCAAATATCTTTAAGCTTTCTAAAGTTATCAAAGAAAATATAAAAGAAGGTGACAGGTGTCTTCTTGTCTCTGAAAACAGACCAGAGTGGTTTATTTCTGATTTAGCAATTATGTTATCAGGTGGTATTACCGTGCCAGCATACACAACTTATACAGAAGAAGACTATAATTATTTAATTGAAGATTGTGAGCCATCTTTACTTATTGTTTCAAATAATGACATGCTAAAAAAGTTAAACAACATAATTAATTCAAAAAATTTCATTAAAAAAATTATTACATTAGATGATGTTGATGAAGTAACAAATAATTTAAGTTTAATTAATAAAGAAAAATATTTGGACTTTAATACAATATTAAAAGATAATTTATTAGAAAAAGATAAAATCCAAAATAATAAATTAAAAAGAATTTCGCCTGCTTGTATAATTTATACTTCTGGAACTGGTGGAAATCCAAAAGGAGTAATCTTGAGTCATGGCGGTATTTTAAATAATCTTGTCGGAGCATGTGAAATTATGAAACCATTATTTAATTCAAGGCCGATATTTTTAACTTGGCTCCCTCTTTCTCATTCCTATGAGCACTGTGTACAATTTGCTCAGATAGCCGTGGGGGCAAAAGTTTTTTATGCTGAAAAAATAGAAAAACTTTTAGATAATATATCTGAGGCAAAACCGACAATTATGACAGCTGTTCCAAGATTTTATCAAAATCTTTATAACAAAATTAATATTAATTTAAAAAAACAAACAGGATTTAAAGCTAAATTAATTAATACAACTCTTCGATTGGGTAAGAAAAAATTATTAAATCAAAAAATGACCTTTTCTGAAAAATTACTAAATTTAATAGTTGATACATTAGTTAGAAAAAAAATAAAAAAACAATTTGGTGGAAATTTAAAAGCTTTTGTTTCTGGAGGAGGCGCTCTAGATAAAGAAATAGGAGAATTTTTGAATTCTGTTGGATTACCTACTCTTCAAGGTTATGGTTTAACAGAAACATCCCCAGTAGTAAGTTGCAATCCTATACATAAGATAAAAGTAGAAACTGTTGGCCCTCCTTTTAAAGGTAACAAGGTTAAAATTGCTAATGATGGAGAAATTTTAGTTAAAGGTGAAAATGTAATGTTGGGATATTGGAACAAAAAAGAAGAAACTGAAAAAGTAATTATAGATGGATGGCTTCACACA
This sequence comes from uncultured Pelagibacteraceae bacterium, assembly GCA_902554315.1. Taxonomy (GTDB): domain Bacteria; phylum Pseudomonadota; class Alphaproteobacteria; order Pelagibacterales; family Pelagibacteraceae; genus Pelagibacter. The sequence continues at coordinate 8,094 of CACDOF010000022.1, read as the reverse complement.
GGCGATATAGGAGAAATAGATCCAGAAGATGGTTATTTAAGAATCACTGATAGAAAAAAAGATATTATTGTAAGTGCAGGAGGAGACAATATTTCACCAGCTAAAATTGAAAATATGATTACAAATGAGCCAGAAATTGATCAATGTATGGTTTATGGAGATAAAAAAAATTATTTGGTTGCTTTAATAGTACCTAATAAAGATTTTTTAAAAGAAAAAGAAAAAATCCATAATGTAATTGAAAAAATAAATAAAAAATTAACTTTATTAGAAAAAATAAAAAGAATTCAATTAATAGACGAAAATTTTTCTATAGAAAATGGTTTAATGACACCAACAATGAAAGTAAAAAGAAAAAAAGTTACAGAAAAATATAAAAATCAATTAGAAAAACTTTATTAATTAAATTTTATAAAACAGTTTATTAATCGCAATTTACTTAACTTTTTTTTGTTTTATAAAAAAATAAAAAAATAATTTTTTTTTTAAAAAATTATTAAAAATTATGTATTTGACATAACTATTCAAAAAAAATAAAAAAAGGTAATTAAACGAATCAAAAAGATTCGTTAATAAAAAAAGGGAGCTAAAGATGGCTAAAAGAAGAAAAAAAGCTGCTAAAAAGAAAACTAAGAAAAAAGCTAAGAAAAAAGCTAAGAAAAGAAGAAGAAAGTAAATTAGTATTCTTTTTAATTGATTACGCTTCTCATGGCGCTTGCGTGGGAAGCGTTTTTTTTTACTCTGTTAGTTCCTGTCCCGCAGCTTCTTCGTTTGTAGGTTTTTTTTCTAGATTTTGAGTTTGTTTTTCTAAATTTCTTTTTAATGCTTTGTCTAACTTCTTTTGGGCATCTTCAAGATTTGTACCCATAACTATTTGGAATTCAGTTAATAGTCTATCATAAGCTTTTTCAAACAATTGTCTTTCACTGTAAGATTGATCAATCATAAGATCGTCTCCTTTATTTAAATCTCTTACAACTTCCGCCAAATCATAAATTTTTCCAGAAGAAATTTTTGCCTCATACTCTTGAGCCCTTCTACTCCACATTGATCTTTTAATTTTAGGTTTACTTTTTAAAATACTCACACATTTATTAATTTGATTAATTGAGGCTAAAGGTCTTAGATTTGATTGTTTGTTAATAGGTACCATTCCATTTGCTTTATCTTTCTCAAATTTCAATATATATGTTTCAACTTCAATTCCACCTATATTGATTTTTTTAAATTCGGTAATTTGACCAACGCCATGCTTTGGATACACCACATAATCTTTAGGCTTGTACAATTTTTTTTCGGTTTCTTGTTTTTTTACTTTTTTTATTTCTGGTTTTAATTCGTTACCCTTGGATATTCTCAAATTATCATTTTTTACTTCTAACTTTTCTGATTTATTTTTTTTTAAAACTTGAACTTTTTTTTTTTTATCTTTTACATTTTTAATAACTTTTTTGATATTTTTTGCTTTAGTAATTTTTTTTGCTTTAACTGATTTTTTTTCAGACTTTGTTTTTTTTTTAACTGTTTTCTTTTTAAAGGTTTTCTTCAAAATATTTTTCAAACTTATCTTTTTCATCTTTAAACTTTTCGTGATCCTCTGGTGGATCTTTTTTCATATTAATGTTTGGCCATATATCCGAATATTTTTTATTAATTTCTAACCATTTGTTACTTCCTTCTTCAGCATCTGAAATTATAGCATCTACTGGGCATTCTGGTTCGCAAACGCCACAATCTATACACTCATCAGGTTTAATTACAAGCATATTTTTTCCTTCATAAAAACAATCAACAGGACAAACATCAACACAGTCTGTCAGTTTACATTTAATACATTTATCATTTACTAAGTATGTCACAATTTTTTACTTCTAATTTTTTCTTTAATATCTCCTACAATTTTATTATCTAAATATAATAATCCTGAAAGTCTTCGCATAAGGTTTGTTTCATACATATCAGCATTTTCATCTGAATAAATTATATTCCATAGTGACTCAATTATTATTTTTTTATCTTCTTCAGAAATATTTTTTATTTCCCTTGTAAAATCTAATATTTGATTTGAGTCTTTTTCTTTTTTCTCAGCTTCTTCAATAATTTCATCAACTTTTTTAGTATCTGCGCCCATTTCAATTAAAGCATTTGTAATAATTTTTTTTTCTTTTTCAGTAAAATTTTCATCTATTTTTGCAGAATGTATCAAAAGAGATGCAACATTTTGCAAATAGCGTTACCAGTTTGGAAGTAAACTCCAGTTGGACCACCTGTTCCTATCGTAAAAAACTCTGCTGATTTTGCGACTGTACTAAAAGAAAATAAAGCTGCAAAAAGTATCAGAGTACTCGATAGGGTAGATAATATTTTTTTCATTTTCCCTCTCCTTACCTTGTTAATTATAATAAATAATTGAAACAAAATTTATTTTGATTGTCCAGAAGTTTTTTAGAATAATTCTAATATATATTAAACTTTTTCAACCCACTCGTTAATTCTTGATATTCCTTCAGTAATATTGGGTGCATATTTTTTGATTAAATTATCATCAATATTTGTATCTAAGTCTATTTTTGACATAAAATTATATCCATCAAAATCTGTAAAACTTAACCTGGCAATCATTCTATCGTTTGAAAAACCAAAATCAGATCCTGGTAAAATAGCTACACCTTTTTTATTTAATAAGTCAGAACACATTTCTGAAGAGGTTTTAAATGTTTTATTTAAAAATTCTGGCATTAGATAAAATCCACCCATTGGTTTATTCATAATAACATTGTTTGACTTTAAGTTTTTATAAACATGTTCAGCTATTCCTTTTAAAATCTTTTTTGATTTTAAAACATAATTGGTATGATCATTTTTAAATGCAGATATAGCTGCATATTGTATCGGTGCACTAACAGAAGAGAAAGTTTCACTTGCTAAAACTTTTATAGAATTTTTTAATTGATTTAACTTTTCGGGAATTAAAAAATATCCAAGCCTCCATCCTCCTGCGCCACACCATTTGCTAAGTCCATTACTAATAATTACATTGTTCAAACAATATTTAGAAATTGATTCATAATTTTCATCAAAAGTTAATTCTGAATAAATTTCATCTGATAGGATAATAATTTCATATTTTTTAACAATCTCGCTTATTTCCAATAAGTTTTTACATACTTGTCCTGATGGATTATTAGGTGAATTTAAAATTAATAAATATTTTTTTTCTTTATTTTTTAAAATTATATTTTCAATATTGTCAGCAGTAGGATACCAATTATTTTCTGCTTTTGTATCTATCCAATGATATTTATTATCTGCTACAATTGATTGTGGTTTATAAGACACCCAGCTTGGTGTAGGAAGTAATATTTCTCCATCAAAAGACATGTGTAGTAAAAACATAAGTTCCTTTGAACCAGGTCCAATTATTATTTGATCTGAAGTAAAACTTTTGCCTTTTTTCTTTGACTCATATATTGCAATGGATTCTCTTAGTTCCGAAAGTCCTTGTATAGGTAAATAGCTTTTTTTATATGCATTTTTTTTTAATTCTTCAACAACAGTATCAGGAACTTGAAATGGCGATTGTCCAAAACCAAATTTTATTACATCTTTACCATCTTTTTCTAAATTTTTAGAGATTTCATTTATCTCTAAAGTAGCTGATAAATTCAAATTTTTTATTTTATTTTTAATCATTAATTTTTTAATTCTTTAATATTCTTATATTGTTTTAAAACTTCTGGATTTGCTAGAGCTTGAATATTTTTAATTTGATTGCCTTCAATCATGTTTTTTACTGCTAACTCTACTATTTTACCATTCTTTGTTCTAGGAATATCATCAACTTCTAAAATTTTTGCTGGCACATGTCTAGGTGATGCTTCAGATCTAATTATCTTTTTTAATTTCTTAATAAATAATTCATCTAATGTATTTGGTTTATTTAATACTAAAAACAATATTATTCTAACATCATTGTCCCAAGTTTGAGAAACCACAATTGATTCCTTTATATTTTTAAATTTTTCAACAACTGAGTAAATTTCTGCGGTTCCTAATCTAACTCCACCAGGATTCAAAGTTGCATCAGATCTTCCATAAATTATATAGCCACCATTTTTTCTTCTCTCAGCATAGTCGCCGTGATACCAAATATTTTTATATTTGCTAAAATAAGCTTTTTTATATTTTTTATTATTTTTATCATTCCAAAATAATTTTGGCATTGAAGGAAATGGAGATTTGCAAACTAATTCTCCCTTCTTATTGAGTAATGATTTTCCTTTATCAGAAAAAACGTCTGTATTCATTCCCAAACCATTATTTTGAATCTCTCCTTTATAAACTGGAGAATAAATATTACCCAGGACAAAACATGAAACTAGGTCAGTTCCTCCTGCAATTGATGCTAAATGAACATTTTTTTTTATTTTTTCGTAAACAAAATTAAATCCATCAACTGAAAGTGGTGATCCTGTTGAACAAATTGTTTTTAAGCTTTTTAATTTAAATTTTGATTTTATTTTAACGTTTAGTTTTCTAAGTTGGTCTATGTATTTAGCACTTATACCAAAAAGAGTAATTTTTTCTTCATTTGCAATTTTAAACAACAAATCATTTCTTTTAAACATTGGAAAACCATCAAATAAAACTATTGATGCCTTTGATGCTAGAAATGTTAAAAGCCAGTTCCACATCATCCATCCACAAGTTGTAAAATAAAAAACATTATCACCTGGCTTCACTTCACAATGTAATTGATGTTCTTTTAAATGTTGTAATAAAACTCCACCTGATCGATGACAAATACACTTAGGTTTACCTGTAGTGCCACTTGAATATAAAATTGCCAATTCATGGTCAAAATCAAATTTTTTGAATTTAATTTCATTTGATAAAGTTTTTCTTATTTCTTTAATATTAAATATTTTTACACCTTTTATTTTTTTATATTTTAAAAATTTTTTACCTGGATAATTAACAATTAAAACAGTTTTTATAGATTTTATTTTATTAATTATTATTGGTAGTCTTTCTAAAATATTAATTTCTTTACCATTATAATAATATCTATCTGTTATGATTAATATTTTTGGTTTAATTTGTGAAAACCTTTCTATTACACCAGGAGTACCAAAATCTGGAGAACAAGAAGACCAAATTGCTCCAATTGAAGATGTTGCTAAAAAACATTCAACTGTTTCAATTTGATTAGCGGTATATGCAGCTATTCTATCTTTTGCTGAAATATTGTTCTGTCTAAAAAAATTAATTAATTTAGATGTATTATTGTGTAGATCTATCCAAGATCTTTTTTCTCTAAAGCCTGATTCACTTATAAAAGTAATCGCTTTGGACTTATCTTTTCTTGATAATAAATTTTCTGCAAAATTTAATTTTGATTTTACAAAAAATTTATTTTTTAAAATATCTTTTGTAAAATGAAATTTATCAATTTTCTTTCCTTTGACTTTTGTAAAATCCCAAACAGAACTCCAAAAATAATTTAAATTTTTAATACTCCATTTAAATAACTTTTTATAATTTTTTGAAGGTTTATATCTAAATTTTTTGGAAATAAATTTTTCAAATTTAAATAAATTAGAATTATTTTTTAAACTCAAGTTTGCTTCCCATAGTTTCTTAGGCATAAAAAATTATATTTAATTTTTTGAAATTATGATAACCTTATTAATATAAAATTTTAAAATGAGAACTTTTTCACCAGCGATTCGGACTTGTTTTAGACTATTTTTGTTCTTTAAGGATAACAATATATAGTACTTAAAATAAATACCATACTAAAAGTTGAAATGACGAAAAATAAAATTACTGCTGTTCTAGGTCCCACAAATACAGGTAAAACTTTCCTTGCAATTGAGACAATGCTTTCTTTTGAAACAGGCATGATTGGCTTCCCATTAAGATTACTAGCTAGAGAAGTTTATGACAAAATAATTAAAAAAATTGATCATTCAAAAGTAGCATTGATTACAGGAGAAGAAAAAATAATACCTATAAATGCAAAATATTTTTTATGTACAGTAGAGTCTATGCCAATAGACAAAAATTTAGAGTTTGTAGGAATAGATGAAATTCAGATGTGTAATGATCATGAAAGAGGACATATTTTTACTGATAGACTTCTAAATCTAAGGGGTGAAAAATTAACAATGTTAATGGGCTCTAATACAATAAAAAATATTATTAATAAACTTGATGATGACATTGAATTTAAAAATAAAGAAAGATTTTCAAAATTAAGTTTTGGAGGTCATAAAAAAATTTCAAGAATTGAAAGAAAGAGTGCAGTCATTGCTTTTTCAACTGAAGAAGTTTATGCAATTGCAGAATTAATCAGACGTCAAAAAGGTGGTGCTGCAATAATTATGGGATCTTTAAGTCCTAAAACAAGAAATGCACAAGTAAACTTATATCAATCTGGAGATGTAGACTATCTTGTTGCTACAGATGCAATAGGTATGGGAATAAATATGGATTTAGATAATGTTTATTTCTCAAATATTAGTAAATTTGATGGAAAAAAAGTTAGAAGATTAAATATTTCTGAAATTGGACAAATAGCAGGAAGAGCAGGCAGATATTTAAATGATGGTACGTTTGGAATAACTGGAGATTGTAAGGAAATAGATTCTGAAGAAATAGAAGCACTTGAAAAACATAAATTTCCTGAGATAAAAAATATTTTTTGGAGAAATTCTTCTTTAAATTTTAACAGTAAGTTAAGCTTAATAAAATCATTAGAAGAAAAACCTAATAAAGATTGGCTAAATAGAATTGGAGAATGTGAAGACGAAAAAGTGTTAAAATATTTATTAAAAAAAGAAACCCATATAGATGAAAATCCTGAAGATCTAAAAATTTTATGGGAATGTTGTCAAATTCCAGACTTCGTAAAAAAGACTTATGGCCAGCATATTGAAATCATAAGTAAAATATTTAGTTTTTTAACAAAAGAAAATAAAAAAGTTCCAAATCAGTACATGAAAGATCAGCTTTCTCTTTTAGATAAAATAGAAGGTAATGTTGACTCTTTATCAAATAGAATAGCAAATGTCAGGACATGGTCATACGTATCAAATAAAGCTAATTGGGTTGAGAATCAAGATTATTGGATAGAAAGAACAAAAAATTTAGAAGATAAACTATCTGATAGACTTCACGAAGAGCTGACGAAAACTTTTATTGATAAAAGAGCAAGTGTTTTGGCAAAAGGATTAAAACAAGACATAGTTTTTGAAACTAAAATTATTAATGAAGAAAAAGTAATGATAAATCAACAGTACATAGGAAGATTGAAAGGATTAAAATTAGATCTAGACCTTAAAGTTGATGCATTAGATGCGGACATTAAATCTTTAAAAAAAGCAGCAAGACAGAATGTTAGTCCTGAAATAATAACTAGAATTAAACAAATTATTGATACAGGCCTTATAGAATTAAAAAATGATTACAAAATTTATTGGAAAAATTATCCTATAGCTAAATTAATTCCAGGATCTGACTATTTAAATCCACATATAGATTTGATTATTGATGAAATGATAGAAAATGAAGAGAGATCAAAGTTAAATTCTTACTTACAAAAATGGATTTTCAAAAAAATTGATGCTGAATTGAAAAGTTTAATAGATTTAAAAAATATAAAAGAAAATAATCCAGAGTTACGAGCTTTGGCTTATCATTTATATGAAAATAATGGAGTAGTTAAAAGAGAGGAGGTATCAGAATTTTTAAAAAAATTAAATCAAGAAGAAAGAAAAAAGTTAAGAAAAATAGGTGTTAAATTTGGTAGATACCATGTGTTTCTATTTAAATTATTTAAACCAAGTTCAGTTTCTCTTAGGACTCTTTTGTGGAAAAGTTTTAATGAAAAAAGCTCAAGTCTTTCTCCACCAACCTTTGGTCTAAATTTCTTAGAAGAAGAAAAAACAATTGATAAAAATTTTATGCTTTTATGTGGATTTGAAAAGTTTGACAAATTTTTTGTTAGAATTGATATACTTGAAAGACTTTTTTTGATGATTTTAAATTCAAGTAAAGATAATGAAATTAAACTAGTTCCTGAAATGTTAA
>CACDOF010000021.1 GCA_902554315.1 uncultured Pelagibacteraceae bacterium | reverse complement strand
AGAAATAACAATTGGCCAACTATTGATGTAACAAGAAAATCTGTTGAAGAAACAGCGGCCTCAGTTATAAAAATTTATGAGATAAAAAATAAGAAAAATGTCTAATATAATATTGGCCTCAAAAAGCAAAGTAAGAAAAAAAATTTTAGAAAAATATAATATCAATTGTTTGGTTGAACCATCTAATATTGACGAAGACCCTATTAAAGATAGCCTATTGAACGTAGGAACTTCACCAGAAATGATATCCAAAAACTTAGCTGAGTTAAAAGCAAATAAAATAAGTCAAAAAAAAAATAGAGATCTCGTATTAGGTGCGGATAGTGTCATAGATTTAAATGGTGAACTTATATCTAAACCGTTAAATAGAGATGATGCCATGATAATATTAAAAAAGTTAAATGGTCAAAAACACTATTTAATAAGTTCAGTTTGTATTTCTAAAAATGGATCAATGATATGGAACTATACTGATAAAGCCTCATTAACTATGAAAAACATGTCTAATAAAGAACTTGAAGATTACCTGGGAAAAATAAGTAATGAAGCATTATTTGCATATAATGTATATCAAATTGAGGGTGAGGGTAGGAATTTATTTTCAAATATTGAAGGAGATGAAAATACAATTATGGGTCTACCTGTAAAAAAAATAAAGGAGTTTTTGAATCTACAAAAATGAAGAAATATTTAGTTATAGGAAATCCAATTGACCATTCTCTATCACCCAAACTCCATAACTATTGGATTAAAGAAAAAAATATTAATGCTACTTATGATAAAAAAAAGTTGGATGAGAATGATTTAAAAAAAATTATTTCTGATGTTAGAGAAAAAAAAATTAATGGAATTAATGTAACAGTACCTTTTAAAAAATTAGTTATCCCATTTTTAGACGAACTAAGCATTGAGGCAAATGAAACTAAATCTGTTAATACAATATATTTAAATGATAATAAAATAATTGGTCATAATACTGATATAGCCGGCTTTGAATTAGCAATAAAATATTCAAAATACGACTTAACCAATAAAGAAATATTAATTTTAGGAGCAGGCGGTGTAGTTTCTTCCATAATATTTTCACTCAAAAAAATGAGAGTATCCAAAATAACTATAAGCAATAGAACAAAAAAAAAAGCAGAAGACTTAAAAAATTTATTTAAAGATTTAAATATTGTCGATTGGGGAAATATTCCAAATTTTGATGTAATTATTAACGCAACAAGTATAGGCCTTAATAAAGCAGAGGAAATTAAATTAGACTATTCAAAAATAGGACCAAACAAATTATTTTATGATGTTATTTATAATCCAACTGAAACAAATTTTCTAAAAAAAGCAAAAGCTTCAGGAAATAGAACTGAAAATGGAAAAATGATGTTTATTTATCAAGCGCATCAAGCATTTACAATTTGGCACAAATTAATGCCTAAAATAGATGATGAAGTTATAAAATTGGTGGAATAATTATGAGATTAAAAGAAAAAGTTTCTATAATAACCGGAGCTGCCTCTGGATTTGGCGAAGGTATTGCAAAAAAATTTTCTGAGGAGGGAGCAAAACTAATATTAGCAGATATCAATAAAGATCTTTTAGAAAAAGTTTCAAATGGTTTAAATCAAGATTTCTTTCATGTGGATGTATCAAATTCTAATAGTATGAAAAAATTATCTGAATATGTATTAAATAAATACGGTACCATTGATATTATGGTGAATAACGCAGGAATAACTCATTTGCCTAAACCCCTTGAAGATGTTGACGAAGAAGAATTTGATAAAGTTTTTGAGGTAAATTCTAAATCAGTTTTTTTGTGTGGTAAATTTTTTGTTCCACATATGAAAAAAGAAAGAAAAGGTTCAATTCTTAATATTTCCTCAACTGCTGGACTTTCTCCTAGACCTAACTTAAATTGGTACAATGCTACTAAAGGATGGATGATAACAGCAACCAAAGCAATGGCAGTAGAACTTGCTCCCTTTAATGTTAGAGTTAATTCATTAGCACCAGTAGCCGGTGAAACACCACTTTTAAAGTCATTCATGGGAGAAGATACCCCAGAAAGAAGAAAAGCTTTTTTATCAACTATACCTATAGGTAGATTTTCAACACCTAAAGATTTAGGAGATGCTGCATGTTTTTTATGTTCTGATGAAGCTAGAATGATTACAGGTTCTATATTAGAAGTAGACGGAGGAAGATGCATTTAAATGGTTAAAAGAATTGGAATACTAGGAGATATAGGTTCAGGAAAAAGTTTCGTAGCAAATCAATTTGGATATCCAGTTTTTAATGCAGATAAAGAAGTAAATAAAATTTATTCTAAAAATAGAACCTGTTTTAACAAATTAAAAAAAAAATTACCCAAATATATAAGGTCATATCCAATAAACAAAATAGAACTCAGTAATGCAATTTTAGCAGATAATAAAAATTTAAGAAAAATTGTAAATATTGTTCACCCTATAATTAGAAAAAAATTAATTTTTTTTCTTAAAAAAAATTTAAAAAAAAAAATAGTGATATTAGATATTCCATTATTAATTGAAAATAAATTAAATAAAAAAAAAGATTTATTAGTTTTTGTAGAAGCTAAAAAAATAGAAGTTAACTTAAGACTTAAAAAAAGGATTAATTATAATAAAAAACTATTAGATAATTTTAAAAAAATTCAAAAACCATTAGCTTTTAAAAAAAAGTTATCCACCTACGTAATTAAAAATAATTTTAAACTTTCAACAATAAAAAAAAGAGTTAGAATAATTAAAAAACAAATATTAAATGAAAGAAGTAGTTCTTGATACAGAAACAACTGGCTTGCTAGTTAAAGATGGGCATAGAATTGTTGAAATTGGGTGCATAGAGCTAAACGATTTAGTGCCAACAAAAAAAGTTTTTCATTGTTATTTAAATCCTGAAAGAAAAGTTTCTGACAAAGCTTTTGAAGTTCATGGATATTCTGACGAATTTTTGTCAGATAAAAAAAAATTTTTTGAGATAGCTGATGAATTTTTAGAGTTTATAAGTGATAAAAAAATTATCATACATAACGCAGAATTTGATATTGGACACTTGAATAACGAACTTACTATTATTGGAAAAAATAAAATTAATAAATCAAATGTAGTTGATACCCTTGAGTTAGCTAGGAACAAATTTCCAGGATCAGGAATTAGTCTTGATGCCCTTTGCAAAAGATTTAGAATTGATAATTCTAGAAGGAAAAAGCATACGGCTTTAATAGATTGTGAGTTACTCTCAAAAGTCTATATAAATCTAATAGATCAAAAAGAGCCCAAACTGAATCTTAACAATGATATTAGTGTAAATAAAAATTTTGAAGAAAAAAATTTAAATTACAATAAAAAAATTATTTTACCTACAGCTGAGGAAATTAATGATCATAATGAATTTTTAAAAAAAAATTTAAAGAAAAATTTTTTTAATTAAATTTGTCGTTATATAATTTTACAAAATCGATTTTTTGGCCAAATTCTAAATTAGGAAAACCAGAGCTATGAAGGATGTTAAGAAATTTTTTTTCAAGCCCTGGATAAATTTCAGTTTGCAAATCACACAAAATAATTTTTTCTACGTCTTTTTTTTTAAGTTGAGGATCTAAAATATCGATTACTGTTGCATATTGAATTTCAAAAAAAGCTTTATGCTTATTATTTTTTGGGTCTGTGTAAGTTAATTTTGTAACAATCTCAACCATTTTAAGCTTTAATGGTTTTGAAGAAATATTAACTTTAATTTCATATTTTCCAATATTATTTCTAGAAGTTATTAATGCTTCTGGATTAGGAATTTCAACAGAAAGATCTTTAATGTAATTAAATAAAATTTTATATTTATCGTTCATTTTTTTTATCATCTATATCCTCATATTCTCCATCAATAAAATTTCCATCTTTCAAATTTTTACTTTTTGGATATTTTTTTGAATACTTATGAAATAATAATTTTCTAGTAAAAGGAAAAATTAATAATATACCCAAAATGTCAGTAGCAAAACCTGGAATGATTAATAGCAATGCAGCGAATGCGATAGCAGCCCCTGAAATAATTTCATAAAAAGGAAGTTCATTTTTTATTAATTGTGACATTCCTGATCTTAATGTGTTGAAACCTTCATACCTTGCGTACCAAACACCTAGTACTGCAGTTATTAATATGAGCAAAATCGTATTAAATGCACCAATTTGTGAACCAACTTTTATAAATAGATATATTTCTACAAGAGGAATGCCTAAAATAAGAATTAATGCTGTGTTCATTTGTCTATAATGTAAATTGCAGGTTGAAATTTATCAACATAGTAAATATTATTAGTATATGAGTTATAGCTTTGAGTACATTGATATTATCCTGCTAGCAATGATTGCGGGCTTTATTTTTCTGAGATTAAGAGGAATATTGGGTAAAAAAACTGGATATGAAGAAGATATAAGCTCTTCATTTCCACATGAAGTTCCAGAATCAAGAAATAATGTAAAGTTAAACTCAGAAACTTTTGATGATGCTGCAAAAAGCGATTTTATAAAAGGAGCTAAAGTAGCCTATGAGTCAATTATTACAAATTTTTCAAGGGGAGATTTAAAACCCATTAAAACTTTATTGGATAAAAATGTTTATGATCAGTTTGATGATGCAATAAATGATAAAAAAACAAAGAATTTAACTTCTGAAACTACTTTTATAGGAATTAATTCTGCAGAGATAAAAGAGCATAATCAGAATAAAAACATGCTTGAAGTTACAGTTGAATTTGTTAGCGAAATCATTTCATGCATCAAAGATAAAGATAATAAAATAGTTTCTGGTGATTCAGAAAAAGTTAAAAAGGTCCATGATATTTGGAAATTCTCTAAAGATAGTAGATCTCAAAATCCAAATTGGTTATTAATTGATACCCAAGCTTAATTGACAAAAAATATAACAGATAAAGATAAAAAAGCCTGGCAAGATTTCATTGAAAGTAATGATAAAGTAGAAAACAAAGATAATGCTTTAAAATTTACATCTTCTAGCAAAATTCAAAAATCAATAGATTTACATGGTTATACTCTTGATCAAGCAAATATAAAAATTTTTGAATTTATCAATGATTGTTTTTCTTCTGGAGTAAAAAAAATTAACATTATCACTGGCAAAGGTTTAAGATCAAAAAATCAAAATAATCCGTACCAATCTGATCAATTGGGAATGTTAAAGTTCTCAGTTCCTGAGTTCATTAAAAATAATCCAGAACTTATGGATAAAATTTTGAGTATTGATTTTGAGTCAATAAATAGTCCTTCCAAAGGTAGTTTTGATATAATTTTGAAAAAAAAAAATAGGTTATAAGATAAATTTTGATAAATCAGTATCTTTTACTAATTCACCAATATTTTTTTTAATATATTCTGAGTCTATTGTAATTTTTTCTCCAGCTCTGTCTGTTGCTGTAAAACTTATCTCATCTAAAACTCTTTCAATGATTGTGTGGAGTCTTCTAGCCCCAATATTCTCAACAGTAGTGTTTACTTCACTTGCAATGTTGGCTATTGTGTCTATTCCATCTTCAGTAAACTCTAAATCAACATTTTCAGTTTTAAGTAATGCTTTGTATTGTTTGATCAAAGAGTTATCAGGTTCTTTTAATATTCTTTTAAAATCGTCACTATTCAAGGCATCTAATTCTACTCTTATTGGCAATCTACCTTGTAACTCTGGCAATAAATCTGATGGTTTTGCTAATTGGAACGCACCAGAAGCTATAAATAAAATATGATCAGTTTTAATAGGACCATATTTTGTGCTTACTGTTGTTCCTTCAATTAATGGAAGCAAATCTCTTTGGACACCTTCTCTAGATACGTCGCCACCGACTCTATCTGTTCTTGCAGAAATTTTGTCAATTTCATCCAAAAATACGATACCATTATTTTCTGTTGTATTCTTTGCAGATTTAATAATTTTCTCTTGCTCAATTAGTTTATCAGACTCCTCATTTATTAATATTTCATGAGACTCTTTCACTGACATTTTTTTCTTTTTTGGCTTTTGGCCCATAGATTTTCCAAGCATATCAGAAATATTTATCATACCAACATTTGCACCTGGCATTCCAGGAATTTCAAATGACGGCATTCCACCACCACTCTCAGTGATTGCTATCTCAATTTCATTATCATCAAGATCACCATCTCTTAATCTTTTTCTAAAACTTTCTCTTGTAGCAACACTCGCTTTATTTCCAACAAGTGCATCTAAAACTCTTTCCTCAGCAAGTTTTTGTGCTTGTGTATGAACTTCTTTTCTTTTCTTTACTTTCTCCATTGCAATAGCTATTTCTAAAAGGTCTCTAATAATTTGTTCTACATCTCTTCCAACATAACCGACTTCTGTAAATCTAGTTGCTTCAACTTTTACAAAAGGTGCTTCAGCTAATTTTGACAATCTTCTCGATATTTCCGTTTTACCCACACCTGTTGGTCCCATCATAAGAATATTTTTTGGCAAAACTTCATCTTTCATATCACCCTCTAAAGCCTGTCTTCTCCATCTATTTCTTAGTGCAATGGCAACTGCTCTTTTAGCTTTATTTTGTCCAACAACAAATCTGTCTAATTCAGAAACAATTTCTCTAGGAGATAATGAATTTTGAATATTATTTTCTTCTTTTTTTACTTTTCCATTAGGAAATTTTGTTACAGTTGAGTTTTCCACTTTAAATTTTCTCCATACTTAAATTATCATTTGTAAAAACACATATTTCAGACGCAACTTTAATTGCTTTTTTTGCAATTTCTTCAGCTGACATATCGGTATCCATTAAAACTTTTGCTGAAGCTAGCGCATAATTTCCACCCGAACCAATACCAATTACATCTCCCTCAGGTTCTAAAACATCTCCAGTTCCTGAAATAATGAAACTATTTTCTTTATCACCAACTGCCATTAAGGCTTCTAATCTTCTTAAATATTTATCAGTTCGCCAATCTTTAGCTAATTCAACAGCAGCCCTTGCTAGATTTCCTGCATGTTTCTCTAGTTTAGACTCTAATCTTTCAAATAATGTTAATGCATCTGCTGTAGATCCAGCAAATCCTGCGATCACATTTCTTTTCTCAATCTTACGAACCTTGTTTGCAGTTTTCTTGATAACCGTGTTTCCCATGCTAACTTGGCCATCACCTGCAACAACTACTTCGTTGTTTTTTCTTACTAATACTATCGTTGTCATGGGGTATAGATGGATACTAAATCCAATAGTTCAAGGCCGAGGCTAGAATTATTGCCATAATTGAATAATAGATATATACCTTTTTCAGATTATGAAACGTAAAGCTAAAATAAGTAGAAAAACAAAAGAGACCAACATCAGTGTTGATTTAAATATTGATGGTAAGGGTAAGTACAAAGTTGACACAGGTATAGGATTTTTAGATCACATGCTTGAACAATTATCGAAACACTCTTCGATGGATATCAATATTAAAGCTAAAGGTGATACGCACATTGATCTTCACCACACAACTGAAGATACAGGAATTGCAATTGGTGAATGTTTAAAAAAAGCATCTAAAAAATTTGTTGGCATTAAAAGATATGCTCATGCAATGATACCAATGGATGAAACATTAACTAGAGTTGCAATTGATGTTTCAAACAGACCCTATTTAATTTGGAAAGTAAAATTGAAAGTAGAAAAATTAGGTGAGATGGATACAGAATTGTTTAAAGAATGGTTCCAAGCGTTTTCACAAGCTTCAGGAATTACTTTACATGTTGAAAATATTTATGGCGATAATAGTCACCACATAATCGAGTCGTGCTTTAAAGGATTAGCAAGATCATTACGCGCTGCTTTGGAAATGGATCCAAGAAATAAAACTACAATACCTTCTACAAAAGGTTCTTTATAAATTTAATGAATGTCACAATTGTTGACTACAATTCAGGTAATATAAGTTCTGTTATTAATTCTTTTAAAGAAGTTGCAAAAGATAAAGTAAATATTGAAGTAACATCAGATCTTACAACCATAAAAACTAGCGATAAAGTTGTATTACCTGGGCAAGGATCTTTTAAAAGCTGTATTGATGGTCTTAATAGTATTAATGGCTTAATTGATACATTAAATGAATTTGCATTAGAAAGTAAAAAACCACTTCTCGGAATTTGTGTTGGGCTTCAAATGTTTGCTGATATTGGTTATGAAGAAACTGAAACAAAAGGTCTGGGATGGATTTCAGGTAAAGTGTCTAAAATTGATAACCAAGGCGGTAAATTTAAGCTGCCACACATTGGTTGGAATGAAATTAATATAATGAAAGATAGTAAGATTTTTAAAAATATAGAAAATAACTCTCACATGTACTTTGTTCACAGTTATGAGTTTGTGCCTGATGATAAATCTGTAATTTTAGCAACAACTGATTACTCAACAAATGTTGTTTGTGCTGCAGAAAAGGAAAATATCTTTGGTACTCAATTTCACCCAGAAAAGAGTGATAAAATTGGCCTTAAAATAATCAATAATTTTATAAGTTTATAAAATGAAAATACTTCCAGCTATAGACATTAAAGATAAAAAGTGTGTAAGGTTAATCAAAGGAGACTTTGATAATAAAACTGAATATGAAATGTCTCCAGTTGAACAAGCTGGTAAATATAAAGACCATGGTTTTAAAAACTTGCACATTGTTGATTTAGATGGAGCTTTAACTGGAGAGACTGTTAATATTGATATTATTGAGGAAATTGTAAGAAAATTTAATTTTAAAATTGAAATAGGTGGAGGTGTAAGAAACTTTGAAAGTATTAAAAAATATAGTGATGCAGGAGTTGAGAAAGTAATTTTAGGAAGTGCTGCAATAAAAGATAAAAATTTTCTAAAAGAAGCTTGTCAAAAATTTCCAGATAAAATTGCTTTAGGTTTAGATGCTAAAGATGGATATCTATCCATATCTGGCTGGAAAGAAAATTCAAATTTAAAGACTTTAGATTTTTTAACAGATGTAAATGATTTTGGTGCAAGTAGATTAATTTATACAGATATTAATAGAGATGGTATGAAGCTAAGTCCAAATTTCGATGAAACAGAAAATGTAGCTAACAATTCTAACTGTCCTGTTATTATTTCAGGAGGTGTTTCCTCAATTGATGATATTAAAAAAGCTAAAGAATTAGGAAATAAAAATATTGAAGGAATTATTGTTGGTAAAGCTATATATGATGGTGATATTAAACTGGATGAACTTGCAAAAGAGATAGATGCTTAAGAATAGAATTATACCCTGCCTAGATGTTAAAAATGGAAGGGTTGTTAAAGGTATTAACTTTGTAGATTTACAAGATGCAGGTGATCCAGTTGAGCAAGCTAAAATTTATAGTGATGGCGGTGCTGATGAAATTTGTTTTTTAGATATAACAGCTTCAAACGAAAACAGAGATACTATTTATGAAGTGGTAAAAGATACTTCTAAAAAATGTTTTGTACCTTTAACAGTTGGTGGTGGAGTTAGAAGTATTGAAGATATTAGTAAACTTTTAAACTGTGGGGCTGATAAAGTTTCAATTAATACAGCTGCAGTTCAAAATGCAGATGTTGTAGCCCAAAGTTCAAAAAAATTTGGCTCTCAATGTATTGTTGTTGCTATAGATGCAAAAAAAAATGGAGAGAAATGGGAAGTATTTACTCACGGAGGACGAAACAATACAGGAATCGACGCATTAGAATTTGCCAAAAAGATGGAAGAGAGTGGTGCAGGTGAGTTGTTGGTCACTTCAATGGATAGAGATGGTACTCAGGTTGGTTATGACATTGATTTGATGTCTAAAATTTCTTCAATGGTAAACATACCAACTATAGCATCAGGAGGAGTTGGAGACCTTGATCATTTAGTCGATGGCATCAAATTAGGTAATGCTAGTGCTGTTTTAGCGGCCTCAATATTTCATTATGGAAAATACTCAGTAAAAGAGGCCAAGGAATATTTGGACTCAAAAGGAATACCTGTTAGAATTTGATATGCTTAATACATTAGAGAGTCTATTTAATCTCGCAAGAGAAAGAAAAAACAATCCTGTACAGGGTTCATACACTAATAAATTATTAAGTGATAAATCTTTAAGTAAAGATAAAGTTTTAGAAGAAATAAACGAACTAATAGAAGCAGTAGAAAAAGATACAAATAAAATTCATGAAGCTGCTGATGTTTTTTATCATTTGATAATGTATCTAGAGGCAAATGAAATAAAAATCGAAGATGTTATTGAAGAATTAAATAAGAGAAAAAAATGAGTTACGATGATAATAATATTTTTGCAAAAATACTAAGAGGAGAAATTCCTTGTAAAAAAATTTATGAAGATGAATTTGTTTTATCTTTTTATGATATAAATCCTCAAAAAAAAATTCATGCTTTAGTTATTCCCAAAGGCAAATATGTTAATCTTGATGATTTTAGTCAGAATGCTTCATCTGATGAGATAACAGGGTTAATAAAAGGAATTAATACAGTTGCAAAACAGCTTGGAATTTCAGCTGATAGCGGAAAAGGATATAGAGCATTAGCTAATATAAGTGAAGATGGCGGCCAAGAAGTTCCCCATTTGCATTTCCATTTATTTGGTGGTGAAAAAATTGGTAAAATGGTTTCGTGATAGTTAAAGTAGATAGAAACTATCTAGAAATAAATTCTATAAATGAATTAAAAGCATCAAAGATACCAAGTGATAATTGTAATGTAACTTTAGTTGATCCACCTGATTATCAGCTGAACAAGTTTTTATATAAACAAGTAGGCAAAGATTATAGATGGATTGATCGATTAGTCTGGGAGGATAGTCAATGGGCAAACTATGTAGAAAATTCAAAAGTTAAAACATATGTACTTAAAGATAAGGAAAATTTAATTGGTTATTTTGAAATAATCTTTGATTTTGAGAAAAATCAAAGTGAAATTGCTTATTTTGGCATTTTAACTGAGTATTTTGGTAAAAAATATGGTGGATATTTGCTTTCCGAAGCTATTAATAAATCCTTTGAAAAATCAATAAATAGAGTTTGGGTTCATACTTGTTCACTAGATCATAAAAATGCATTAAAAAATTATCAAGCCCGTGGAATGAGAATATTTAAATCTGAAAAAATAAACGTAAATATTAATTAATATATCTTTGAATTAAAAAAATTTTATTATCAATCACTACATTTTTTTGAATATCTGAAATAAAAGTTTGTACAATATTTTGATAAATATCAGTAGTTTCCCATCCAATTAAATCTAAATTTTTTTTATCAAAAAAAACTTTTATTGAAACATTTTTATAATCTACGTCAAAAACATAAAAAAAAGGGTAACTTAAATCTTCTTTTAGATCATTTATTTTTGATATAATAAATTTTTTATCTAAAATTAAATTAAGCGGTGTATCTTTTAGAGGATATCTAAAGTAATTTTTTATTTTGTTTGAATTAATTACTAGGGATTTGCCATTAGATACCAAAACTTTATTATAAATATCATCATAAGAACAAAAAATTTTTTTTGGATATAAAATAATACATTCCCCTTTTTCACTATTATTATTATCTATTTTTTGTATAAATTTAAATTTTAATGAATTGATTTTTTCAAAATTATTTGCAATTTCAATATTTGGAGAAGCATTTACTACGTTTAAATTTGTTAGAATAAAAAAAAAAATTATAATTTTAATCATTTAAGTACTTCTCTTTTACCAACATGATTAGCTTGGCTGACTTCTCCGTTTACTTCCATTTGATCAATTATCCTTGCTGCTCTGTTATACCCAATCTGTAACTTTCTTTGCAAAAATGATGTTGACGCTTTTCTTTCAGTTTTTACAATTTCAAGAGCAGAATTATATAAATCATCTAAGTTACCGCTTTCACTAGAATCATTATTTCTTTCTTTTTCGTCTGCAAAATTAAGAATTTCATCTACATAATTTGGTTCTGCTTGGTTTCTTAAATAATCGTTAATTTTTTCAATTTCACTTTCTGAAACAAATGGAGCATGAATTCTTGTCATTTTATTTGCGGAAGTCATGTAAAGCATATCACCTTTTCCTAAAAGCTGTTCGGCGCCTTGTTCTCCTAGTATTGTCCTGCTATCAATTTTAGATGTTACCTGAAAAGAAATTCTTGTTGGAAAGTTTGCTTTGATTGTTCCTGTTATTACATCTACACTTGGTCTTTGTGTAGCCATAATAATATGAATTCCTGCAGCTCTAGCCATTTGAGAAAGTTTTTGGATATAATTTTCTATTTCTTTTCCAGCTACCAACATTAGATCAGACATTTCGTCAACAATTACTACGATATAAGGCATTGAAACTTTATGTTTATCATTATATCCATCAATATTTCTCACACCAACTTTTGTCATTAGTTTGTATCTATTTTCCATTTCTTTAACTACCCATCCTAAAACTGACGCAGCTTTTTTTGCTTCTGTTATAACTGGACATAGCAAATGAGGTATTCCTTCATAAGTTGATAATTCAAGCATTTTTGGATCAATAAGTATAAACTTACATTTATCTGGAGAGTGTTTGTAAAGTAATGATAATATAATTGTATTTATACAAACTGATTTTCCAGATCCGGTAGTGCCAGCGATTAAAAGATGAGGCATAGAACTTAAATCACTAGTAATTGGAACACCAGAGATACTTTTGCCTAAAGCAACTGGTAATTTAATATCTTTTTTCTTAAATCCTGTGTCAGAAATAACTTCACTTAAATAAACATTTTCTCTTTTTGTTTTAGGAAGTTCAATTCCTATAGTACTACTTCCAGGAATAGTAGCAATACGAGCAGATTCTGAACTTGTATTCCTTGCAATATCTTCTGATAAATTAATTATTTTTGAAACTTTAATACCTGGAGCAGGTTCAAATTCATATAAAGTTACAACAGGTCCATTACTAACTTTCTTAATTTTTCCTTCAACGCCAAAATCTAGTAGAATTTTTTCCAATGATTCTTCATCAATCTTATTTTCATCAGACGTTTTATCTTTTTTTGTTGGAATTTTTAAAAAATTTAAAGAAGGTAATTTATATTTAATTGAAGATTTTTCTGAGGTTCTAATTTTATTCTCAAATGAAAAATTTTCTTGAATTCTTGTTTCTTGATATATTTCTTGTTCAGGATATTTAACTTTCTGATGTTCAACGTTTATAATATTGTCACTATTTTTTCTAAAGATTTTAAAAACTGAAGATAGACTTTTATAAAATTCCTTTATTTTTAAATTAATACTTAATAAAAAAAGAAATAAAATTAATAATATTAAAAAATAATAACTAATATTTTTATTTTTATTAATTAAAGTAGTAAAAAAACTTTCCTCAAATAGATTACCAACAAACCCATCATTACCATTAATCGTCAACCAATATGTTTCAGTATGAAAAATAGAAAAAAATAATGATCCTATAATGCAATATAAAGCAATAAAAAATAAACTATCAATTAATATTAATAATTTTTTTTTCCTAAATATATTTATTCCAGTAAAAAAAATAGATATTGGGATTAAAAAAGATATTAAACCAATAGATTGATAAAAAATATCTGAAACATAGCTGCCTCGTATACCTAATAAATTTTTTATTTCTAAATTATCCTGAAAAATAAAATTAGGATCTTCAGGAGAATAAGTAGCCAAGGAAGTCAAAAGTATTATGGACAAAGACAATAATATAATACCAACTAACTCTGATATTCTTTTTAATGTAAAATTAGTAACTTTTTCAAAAATAACTTTAATATTCATATTATAAATTATGATTTGTCACTTTGTATCATTTAATTTTTATTGATAAAATTAAATTATATTATGAGAATTTGCTTATTAGGAAAAAGTTTAACAAATTTAGTATTAGCAAATGTTTTAGCTAATAAAAAATTAGAGGTAGATATTTATTATACCTCTAAATTAGATTTACAGAAATCTGATTCATCTAGAACATTAGCAATTTCCAATGAAAATTA
>CACDOF010000020.1 GCA_902554315.1 uncultured Pelagibacteraceae bacterium | reverse complement strand
GTTAAATAAGGTTCTATAATTGAATTTGATCTATCACCATAAGGTACATTATTTTTAATTTTTTCTTCTTTAACAAAGTAATTTCCTTCTTTTAAATCATCTATAATTAATTTTCGTGCAGCAAATCTATCGAGACCCTTATACTTATCTGGTGAATTATCATTAATTTTTCCATTTTCTGTAAGAATATTAATTATTTCTAAATTATTTCTTATACCAACTTCATAATCATTGAAATCATGTGCGGGAGTAATTTTTACTGCACCAGTTCCTTGTTCGGGATCCGCATAATTGTCAGTTATTATTTTTATCTTTCTATCCGCTAATGGAATAATTACATTTTTTCCAACTATATTTTTGTATCTATCATCTTTAGGATTTACTGCAATCGCTGTATCACCTAGCATTGTTTCAGGTCTTGTTGTAGCAATAGTTACAAAATTATCAGATCCTTCGATTTTATAATTTATATAATAAAGTTTTGAATTAACTTCCCTTTGATCAACTTCTAAATCAGATATAGCAGTTTTTAGAACTACATCCCAATTTACCAGTTTTTTTGATTTGTATATTAATTTGTTTTTATAAAGATCAATAAATACTTTAACTACTGATTTAGATAAATTATCATCCATTGTGAATGCGTTTCTAGACCAATCGCAAGAACAACCTAACTTCTTTAGTTGATTAAGAATAATATCACCATATTGATTTTTCCATTCCCAAACTTTTTCAATAAATTTTTCTCTACCTATTTCATTTTTTTTTATACCTTCTTTTTCTAATTTTTTTTCTACTAGAGCTTGAGTGGCTATTCCAGCATGATCTGTACCTGGTTGCCATAAAGTTTCATAATTATTCATTCTATGAAATCTTACTAAAACATCTTGAATGGAATTATTTAAAGCATGTCCCATATGAAGGCTGCCTGTTACATTTGGAGGAGGTATTACTATTGAAAATTTTTTTGAATTTTTCTTTGGTTTAAATAAATTGTTCTGTTGCCAATAATCATAGATTTTGGCTTCTACATGCAAGTGTTCATATTTATCAGAACTCATATGTTTTATTTTATAAATTAATCATATTAATAAACAATAATGAAAATCGATGTTATATTTATAGACTATTGAATAAAATGAATTATATAAGTGTTTCATAATCAAAAGTTAGTGTTTGATGGCAACGTGGCGGAATGGTTACGCAGAGGATTGCAAATCCTTGTATCCCGGTTCGATTCCGGGCGTTGCCTCCAAAATTAAGTATTGAAATTATCTTAAAAAAAAATAAGTTGAGTTTTTTACATTCCTCGGTAGCTCAGTTGGTAGAGCAGTTGACTGTTAATCAATTGGTCGCAGGTTCGAGTCCTGCCCGAGGAGCCAAAAAAAAATATTATCCTACTTTTGATATATTTAAACTCGATAATTGTAAATTTTTATTAAATTTTATTTTTTGATCTTGAGAAAGTTCAGAATACAACTTAATTAAAAAGTTATAGTTTACATTCATGTGACCTTCTTTAGATTTTTCAATATTTATTAAATAATCTGAAAAATCCTCAAAAAAATAATTTATTGGAACTTTTAAATAATTAGATAATTGAAGTAATCTTATTGAGCTTACTCCGTTTGTCCCTTTTTCGTACTTTTGTATTTGTTGAAATGTTACATTGATTGCTTTTGCTACTTTAGTTTGTGTTAAACCTAGAGCTAGGCGTCTAAGTTTAAGTTTATTACCTAGATGTTTATTAAAATTTTCTTCCATTTAAGACCCCTCTTTAAATAAAAATATTTAGGTGAGTTAATCTAAATACAATTGTTAATGCAAGTAAAAAAAATTATAAAAAATTCTTTTTTTTATATTAATTCTAAACTTGTCAAGTTACTTTTTTGCTTATCTGGTGTGAAATTTATAGAATTTGGCTTAAAAAAAGCTTGGTTCTATCACTCTTTGGGTTTGCGAAGAACTCTTTGGTCTCTGCTTTTTCAACAATCATGCCTTCATCCATAAAAATTACCTCATCTGCAACCTCTTTAGCAAATCCCATTTCGTGGGTAACCACAATCATGGTCATTCCTGCCTTAGCTAGGTTAACCATTGCATCTAACACTTCTTTAATCATCTCTGGATCTAAAGCTGACGTAGGTTCATCAAATAACATGATTTTTGGCTCCATACACAAAGCTCTAGCTATAGCACATCTTTGTTGTTGTCCTCCAGAAAGTTGTCCTGGATATTTATATGCTTGATCATCAATTTGAACTTGCTTTAATTGTTTAAGTGCTAATTCTTCAGCTTCTTTTTTCGGCAATTTTTTTACCCAGATAGGTGCAAGTGTACAATTATCTAATATTGATAAATGTGGAAATAAATTAAATTGTTGAAATACCATTCCAACTTCAGCTCTTATCTGTTCAATATTTTTTGTTTGTTCTGATAATTCTGTACCATCAACTACTATTGAGCCTTTTTGGTGTTCTTCTAATCTGTTAATACATCTGATTAATGTAGATTTACCTGATCCAGAAGGGCCACAAACTACAATTTTTTTATTTGCCTCAACATCAAGATTAATATCTTTTAAAACTTGGAAGTCACCAAACCATTTGTTCATATCTTTAATTTGTATTATTGGATCGGCCATATTTATCTATCAGTTTTATATTTTTGTTCTAAATTATAACTATATTTACTCATTGCATAGCAAATAATAAAAAATACTATTGAAGCAAAAACATATCCTTCCATTGCAAAACCAAGCCAATCTGGATTAGTTTTTGCAAGATTAAGCATTCCTACAATTTCTAATAATCCAACAACAAATATTAATGGTGTATCTTTTACAAGTGCTAAAAATGTATTGGCTATTCCTGGTATTACCAATTTTAAGGCTTGTGGCAGTATTACAAAAATATGCATTTTCCAATAACCCATTCCTAATGATTTTGCGGCATCATATTGGCCTCTTGGTAATGCTTGTAATCCACCTCTTATTACTTCTGCTACATAAGCTGCTTCAAATAATGAAATTGCAATAATAACTCTCACAAGTTTATCAATAAACATATCCTCAGGTAAAAACATTGGGAACATAACTGAAGACATAAATAGAACTGTAATTAAAGGAACACCTCTCCAAAATTCTATAAAACCTATAGATATATATTTAATTATTTGTAAATCAGATCTTCTGCCTAAAGAAAGAAATAGTCCAACAGGAAAGCAAAATATTAAACAAAAAAACGAAACTATGAATGTTAATGACAAACCACCCCATGCACCAGTTTCTACCCACACCAAAGCTTCTAATTTACCAAGTTCAAATAACTCTTCATAAAAAATAACATATTTTAATAATATATAAAAAGTGAAAGGTACTATTATAAAATAATACATTTTATATTTTGAAGGGATAAAGAAACCAATTATAATAGAAACAACAGCCGCTATAATGCCATATGAAAAATCAAAAAAAATTGGCCCGCCTGAAATAAAAAAGAAGATAAATAAAAATGCTATTATTGGATAAATAACTACATAATATAAAGTTAAATACTTTTTATATTTTTCTGTAGCAAAATATCCAACAGATCCAAGAAAAGCCAAAGATATAAATGATAGATTTATTCTCCACTGTTCTGCATTAGGATACATTCCGTACATAAATCTATTAAACCATATTTTTATATAGGTCCAACATGCTCCTGTTCCAGTGCAAACATCTTTGCTATCTCCGGCAATATTTGCATCTAAAATAAACCAGCTTAGTATTGGTGGTAGTGATTTAATTATTACAAATATAATTATTAAAGATAAAAATGCATTGAAACTGTTTGTGTTAATGTTTTTGTTTAATAAATCCAAACTTTTTATACCTGAGTATTCAATTCTGATTAAATGCAGTCCTATAAATCCTATAATAAGAGGTAAAATAAAACTAATAGACTCAGGTAAAAATGAGGTTAAATTTATACTTAAGAACGAGTTTAAAGATACGTCAAATACACTAACAAGAAACAAAAAAATTCCAGTATACAAATATGCATATAAATTATTTTTGTCGGGTGATAAGAAATTAATTTTCTGCATTACTTTTCTTTAATTGCAATTTTTTTATTGTACCAATTCATAAATATAGAAATTGTGATACTCAAAGATAAATATGTCAGCATAGTAATAGATACAATTTCTATTGCTCTACCTGTTTGCATTAATGCTGTGCCGGCAAAAACTAAAACTAAATCTGGATAAGCGATAGCAGCTGCTAAAGAAGAATTTTTAGTTAAATTTAAATACTGATTTGTTGTTGGAGGTATTATTATTCTTAAAGCTTGTGGCATAATTACAAGTTTTAAAACTTGATTTGGAGTTAAACCTATAGATGCAGCGGCTTCTTTTTGACCTTTTCCAACACCTTGAACGCCTGCTCTAACACATTCTGCAATAAAAGTTGCTGTATAAAGCGATAAAGCAAGAGCTAATGCAATTAATTCAGGTGGTAAACCTAAACCACCCGTATAATTGTAAGAATTTTGTGACAGTTGATTTAGAACTGGAATTTCTACTATAAAACTAGATCCTCCGAATAAAAAACTTAACAATGGTAATATTGTTAGCAATCCAACTGAAATTAATAATACGGGTGTTTGCTTGCCTTCGTTTTCTTGCTTTTTTTTAGCATAATATCTTACAAATATAATCGAAATTATTGCTGCAATAATTGAATAAACAAATATATCTAAATTATTCCATATAAAGGCAGGCACAAAAAGACCTTTGATAGTCAAAAAGAATACTCCAAACATAGGATCGGCATCTTGTGGTAGTGGTAAAGCTCTTAGTGCAGCAAAATACCAAAAGAATATCTGCAACAATAAAGGAATATTTCTAAAAAATTCAACATATACTGCAGCTGTTCTTTCAATAAGATAATTGTTTGAAAGTCTTGCTATACCAACTACAACACCAATGACTGTAGCAAATATTATCCCGATAACTGATACTAAGATTGTATTTAATAAACCAACTAAATATGCTCTGAAATAAGAATGTGAACCATCATATTCAATTAATGAAAATTGTACATCAAAAGAAGATTCTTGAGATAAAAAACCATAACCAAAAGTTATGCCTCTATTATCCATATTGACTTGGGCATTATAGGAAAAAAAGCCAAATACAAGTATTACAAATAATAATGTAAGTAACTGTGGAAATATTTTTTTAAAATTAAAGTTCACAATAAACTATAAAAAAAAGGGCTAGAAAAATCTAGCCCTTTTTAATTAATTATTAGATATAAATTATCTTGCTGGTGGTACGTATAATATTCCGCCTTTTGTCCACAATTCATTTGGACCTCTGTCAGGTAGAATACCAGTGTCAGCTATATTTCTTTTGTAGCTTTCACCGTAGTTACCAACTTGCTTGATAATTCTCAAACTCCAGTCGTTATCTAAACCTAGAGCAGCTCCTAATTCACCTTCAGCACCAACTAATCTTTTAACAGCTGGATTGTCAGATGTTTTCATAGAGTCTGCATTACCAGAATTAACACCATATTCCTCTGCTTCGATCATAACGTTTAGAGACCATCTTACGATGTCTTCCCAAACAGAATCACCTTGACGTACAACAGGGCCTAATGGCTCTTTTGAAATAGTCTCAGGTAAAACTACGTGATCATCTGGATTGCTCAATTTAATTCTTTGAGCAGCTAAACCAGATTTGTCAGTTGTATAGGTATCACATCTTCCTGCATCATATGCTGCAACAACTTCGTCAGCTTTTTCGAAAGTTACTGGCTCATATTTGATTCCTTTTGAATTAAAGAAGTCTCTCATATTAAGCTCAGTAGTTGTTCCTAGGTTAGTACAAGCAGAAACACCAGCTTTGAAATCATTCACTGAAGATATTCCTGAATTTTTTCTAACCATAAAGCCTTGACCATCATAGAAGTTTACTCCTACGAAAGTAAGACCAATGTCAGCATCTCTAGAAAGTGTCCATGTAGTGTTTCTAGATAAGATGTCAATCTCATTAGATGTTAAAGCAGTAAATCTTTCTTTAGCACTTAGTGGAGTAAATTTAACTTTACTTGCATCACCTAGTACTGCAGCAGCTACAGCTCTACATACGTCAACGTCAACACCAGTCCAATTTCCTGCAGCATCAGCATTAGAAAATCCTGGTAGACCTTGAGAAACTCCACATCTCACAAAACCTTTTTTCTGAGTGTTTTTTAGAGTTTTTGATTTTTTAGCAGCCATAGATTCAGTTGTAAAAGCAAACAACACCGCAAATACAGCAACTAAAGAAGTTAATTGTTTTATTATTTTAAACATTATTTCTTCCTCTTGTTTATTTATTTGTTAACAAATTATTCAAAACATATTTTTGAATTCTTGGAGTAAAGCAGAAACTACTAAAAGCATCAACTTTAAAATTATGACCATCTATCTTGATAATAAGGCATTACCTGGCGCGCCCTGAAGGATTCGAACCTCCGACCCACGGTTTAGAAAACCGTTGCTCTATCCAACTGAGCTAAGGGCGCAAAATTGAATTAGTTATAATACTAAATTAATTTTTGAAAAGGAATTTTTTAAACAAAATAAGAATAGTTAATAACTCAACTCTTCCAATTATCATAAAAACTATCAGATAAATCTTAGTAAAAAAGCCTAAGTTATTAAAATCAAAATCACCCAAAGTATACATGGATGAGTTTACAGTATTCATAATTGTCAAAATTCCAATTTTAAAAGATTTATCAAAATCAATGTTTGATATAGTTAATAAAATTGTGATTAAAAACAACGAAAGAACAAATATTAATATAGATAGAAAATATTTATTTATATCAGAAATATCTGTATTTGAATTTATTAAAGATACTTTATTTGAATATATTTGATTTGGTTTGGTATGAGATAATAAATTATTTAATGAAAATTTAATTAAACTTATTAATTTAATTACCCTAACACCTGAGCTAGTTGAAAAAAAAGAACCACCAATGATGACTAGTATAAAAAATAAAAAATATAAATTATTTGAATTATTGTTAAATGAAATTCCTATATTTGACACACTACTTGTTACAGACACTAAAAGATTTAAAAAATTACCATCATTATTAAAAAAAATAAACACAAATGATAAAACAACTATCAAGTAAATAAGTAGATTAAAATCTTCACTTAAATAACTTATATTTTTTTTTTTAAAGAAAAATAAATTATATACTAAAAATAAACTAAAGAATGAAATCAGCATTAATATTGAAAGAATTAGTTTACTTAGATCTGATTGAAAAATAATATCGATATTATTAACAGGCAAAAAACCACCTGATGATATTAATGTTAAAGAAAAATTAAATGCATCAAAAGTTCTCAAATTTAAAAACTTTAAAATAATAAAAATAAAAAAAGTTAACAAAATATAAACAATTAATATTTTAAATGATTGTTTAAATATTTCTGATGAATTAAATGAAAGATAATCTGTCAAAGATTTTTTTAAATTTTTATCAAAAATATCAATTAATAGCAGGATTGAAAAAAGAAAATATAATCCACCAATCCACTGCGATGTAGATCTCCATATAATTAAACTTTGATCAATATGTTTAACATTTTCAAAAACAGTAAATCCTGTTGATGTAAAACCTGAGATAGATTCAAAATAACAATTCAAAAATGAAATATTAGAAACACTAAAATAAAAAGGTATTGATATTATTAATGGAAAAAAAAAATAACCAAATATTATTGTTATTATTTTCTCATAAATTGTAGTTTTTTTTAATTTTTTTTTACTAAAAAAAGTTAAAAATAAACCTAATAAAGAACAAATTATAAAAGTATAAGTGTATGAGTCAATATTCAAAAAAATACTAAAATAATAAGAATAAATTATATTAAAAAATGCAAATATGCTTAGTAGTAATAGAAAAGCACCTGTATATATAAAACTAAATTTACTCATTAAAATTAGACAGAACTAATTCTAAACATGTTTTCTACAGTTGGTAATTCATCTCTTTTTGAAAGTAGAACTACAGTATCATTTTTTTGAAATATATATTCAGAAAATGGTATAATAATTTCATTATCTCTAAGTATTGCGCCAATCCTAATTTCATCAGGTAGATTTGAATCTTTCAATTTTTTATTTATTAATTCTGAAGTTTCTATTATATCTGCTTCTATTACCTCATACTCACCATTAAGAATTGTGTATGCATTTTCTATAGTTCCTTTATGAACATGTTTTAATATACTCGATACAGTACTCATTCTAGGGTCTATTAAATCGTCAATTTTCAAAGATGATTGAAGTAATGAATAATTAGGTTTATTTATTAAAGCCATTGTTCTTTTATCTTTAGAAAATTTTTCCACTAAAACACTTACCATTAAATTATCCTCATCATCATTTGTTAATGCTAAAACTGTCTCAACCTCATCTAAATTAGCTTCGTTTAATACATCTTCGTCCAAACCGTCTCCATTTATTACTATGGTATCGTTTAATTCATTTGCTATATAATCTGCTCTATCTTTGTTTTTTTCTATAATTTTAACTCTCGCAGATTCAAATGATAGTTCAATATTCTTTGCCAAATTTAAACCAATATTGCCACCACCTATAATAAGAATTTTATTTGAAATTTTTTCATTATGGCCAAAAACTGTTAAGGTTTCTTGCATTTGGTTTGAGTTGACAACTATGTAAGCTTTATCATTATGTTTCAAAGTATCATTTTTTTTTATAATCATAAAATTTTCATCTCTAATCACACCTAAAATATATGCATTAAGTTTAGGAAATTTTTTTGTAAGATCATTTAATTTAATTCCACATATAGAACACTTTTCATCTATCAATATTTCTAATAATCTAATTTTATTATCTGCAAAAGGTACATTATCTAAAGCCCCAGGAGCTTCTAATTTTCTTTGAATTGATTTTGCTATTTCAACCTCAGGAGATATAATGTAATCAATAGGAAGATTTTCTTTATTGAATAAACCAGAAAATTTTGGATCAAGGTATTCTTGAGATCTTATTCTTGCTATTTTTTTTGGTACTTTAAAAATAGAATACGCTATTTGACATATTAACATATTAATTTCATCATTTCTTGTAACAGCAATTATCATATCTGCATCAGAAGTTTCTGCTTTTTCTAAAATAGCTGGAGATGTTGCTTTTCCAACGATAGCTTTTACATCAAGTGTTTCATTAATTTTTTGAATATCATCACTTGACTGATCAATAATTGTAATTGAATGATTTTGTTCAATCAATAATTTTGCAATAGTGTGACCTACTCTTCCAGCGCCACAAATTATAATATTCATTAGTTTAAATCTTTAACTCCCAATAGTCTTAATTTTCGATGCAAGGCAGATCTTTCCATACCAATAAATTTAGCGGTTTTAGAAATGTTTCCACCAAATTTTTTTAACTGAGATACTAAATATTGTTTTTCAAAGCTTTCTCTCGCCTCTTTTAGTGGAATAGTCAAAGTATCGGTCACAGAAAAATCATCTTCAACAGATTTTGATAAAGACTCTTTAATAATATTAAGTATTTTCTCATTATCTTCGCCTGGTGATAATATAGCTATTCTTTCAATTAAATTTCTTAATTCCCTTACATTTCCAGGCCAATCATAATTTAATAAATAATTATTATCCTTAATTACAAACTTTTTGTAATTATATATGTTACAAATATTTTCTATAAAATAATCAACTAAAAATGGTATATCTTCGATTCTTTTACTTAAAGGTTCTATCTTAATATTAAAAACATTTAAACGATGGTATAAATCTTCTCTGAAATTTCCATTTTTAATTTCTGCTTTCATATCTTTGCTTGAAGAACACATTATTCTCACATCAACTTTAATATCGTGATTACTATTAAGTCTTTTAAACTTTTGATCAATAACAACTCTTAATATTTTTGTTTGAGTTTCAAGAGGTATTTCGGTAACTTCATCTATTAGCAATACACCACCAGATGCTTTCTCTAAAGCGCCATAAAATATTGATCCATCTTCTTTTTCTTCGCCAAAAAGTTCAAGATCATATTTTTTTGCATCTAGTAAGGCTCCATTAATAATAACAAAAGGAGAATTTTTTCTGACTGAATTCTTATAGATTTTTCTAGCTATTAATTCTTTTCCTGAACCTGTTGGTCCATTTATAAATACTCTACTTTCAGATTTAGATAATTTTTCTATTTGATCTTTTATTGATGTTATGTTCGAACTTTTTCCAATAATTTCAAATGAATGAAATAACTTATTATTTAGATTCTTATTTTCATTTTTTAAATTAAAATTTTCAACAGCTCTATTTACAAAATTAATTAGTCTTTCTTTATCAAATGGTTTTTGAATAAACTCAAAAGCTCCAGATTTTAAAGAACTAACAGCCATTTCAATGTTAGCGTGACCTGAAATCATAATTACAGGTAAATCAATATTTTTTCTCTTAATATGGTCCAATAATAGAATTCCATCATTATCACCCTTATCTAATTTAACATCAATTATTGCAACATCAGGAAGTTTTTTATCAATTTCAGATAATGCTTGATTGTAATTTGCTGCTATTCTTGTTTTATAACCAACATCACTTATTAATTCATCAAGAATTAATCTTATATCTGCGTTATCATCTACAATTAGTATTTCAGCTGACATTTTTTAAAATTGGAATTACAATTTGTATTTTTGCACCGTTCTTATGATTTGAAAATTTAATAGATCCATTATGATCACTTATGATTTTATCTACAATTGAAAGTCCTAATCCTGTTCCTTTTTCTTTAGTTGTAAAATAAGGTTTAATTAAATCTTTAGTTTTCTTATTTTTGAATCCTATTCCTGTATCAACTAAGTTAACATTTATATAATCTCTTCTTTGTCTTATTTCTATATCTATATTTTTATCAATTTTATTGGTTTTTTGAGCTTTTTCTTGGATACTTTCGACTGAATTTTTAATTAAATTAAAAAATAGCCTATTAAATTGCTCGTTATCAAAATTAAAAAGCAAATCTTTTGATAAGTGATTAATTAATCTAATTTTAATTGATGAGTCTATCTTGCTAACTAAATTAATGTTTTCTTTAATAACATCATTTAAATTATTTTTTTTAAATAAAGGTTTGGGCATTCTAGCAAAATCTGAAAATTCATTTACTAGGTTCTCTATTTGTTTAATTTGTTTTAAAATAGTTTTTAAATTTTCTTCATATTTAAATTTTTTTTCTTTTTCTATGATAGGTAAATATTTTGTTTTAAGATTATCTATTGTTAATTGTATAGGTGTAAGTGGATTCTTGATTTCATGAGCCAACTTTCTTGCAACATTTTCCCAAGCCTCATGCCTTTCAGTTGTTAAAAGTTTTTCTTGCTGATTTCTTAATTTTTCAATCATCAAATTAAAATTTTTATTTAATCTTTCCATTTCTATATCAGCTTTTAAGTCTGGAACTTTTATATCAAGATTCCCTTTACCAATTTTTTCTGAGGCTGAAATTAAATTATTTATTGATACAAAAAAACGAGACGAGAATCTAATGGCAATAGTAATTGATAAAAATAGAAGAAGTGTAACTAGAGCAATATATATAATTGCAAAAGATATTCTAATACCTGTATTTTGATTTTCTACAGTATAATAAAAATTAACAGCTTCCTCAGATTTAATTAAATAGTTAGATATATTTTTATCTAAAAATTTAATGACATACAGAAATGTATTTTCATAATTAGTAAGTCTAATCAAAGCTGCAGATTTATTTTCAAAAGTATTAATTATTTTCAGAGGTCTTTCATCATTTAATACCATTTTAATTGCTCTATCTTCAATTTTTTTATACGGAGAGTTTGCGGCTGATCTAATTAAATTTCCACTTCCATCTATTAAGTGTAATTGATCTATATCTCTTAAATAACTCTGAGTATTAATTATTAATTGATATCTCTCAGGATTGGTTTCTAAAAGATTCGAGTATTTATTCAAATCAAACGCAATCAATACAATTTCAGATTCAATTTTATTTCTTTTTTCATTCACATAATTTTTTGCAATTTCATATGAATTATTTACAGCTGTAGTTATTTTTTTGTCAAAATATTTGTCTAAAGCAAAAGAAAAAATAAATAATGAAAAAATAGCAATAATCAGTGACGGTATCAATGTAAAAAGTGCAAAAGAAATTATATATTTTCTATTAGCAATAGATCCTCTTACATTAATATTATTTTTTATTGAGTTTTTTATATCTATAAAAATAAGGACAAAAAATAACAGCAAAAGTACTATGTTGATAATTAATAAAAGTTGAAGATTATCGTCATTTAACTTAATAAAACTTTTATCTATGAATGTTAAAAAAGTAAGAAAAGCCAGTGAAAGAGTGAATATAAAAATAATAATTATAAACAAATTCCTTTTTAACAATGAAAACATAAACTAAAAATATATAAAAAATAATTTAATTAAACACATGAATGATTGTTTTATACTACTAGCGGCCGGCAAAGGTAAGAGATTTAATTCAAAAATACCAAAACAGTACATAAATTATAAAAATAAACCATTATATGTGCATTCGATCAATAAGGCTATCGAATCTAACATGTTTAAAAAAATAATTTTAGTTTTAGATAAAAAAAATAAAACAATAGTAAATGATAAAATTTCTGTAATTACTGGTGGTAAAGAAAGATATCAATCATCTTTAAAAGCATTAGATTATATAAAAAATAACAATATTAAAAATGTATATATACATGATGCGGCACGTCCAAATTTTTCTATTAAATTATTAAAGAGATTAAAAAAAAATTTAAAAAATAATAAAGCCGTTATTCCTTATATTAAAACTGAAAATTCTACTAAGTATAAAAAGAATAATAAAATTATAAATTTAGACAGAGAAAAATTGTTATTTACTCAAACACCTCAATGTTTTGATTTTAAAACATTGTATAAATTTTCTAAACTTAATAACAAAATAATTACTGATGAAGCATCATTGTTTTTAAATAATAATATGAGAATTAAATTTATTAAAGGAGAAGATAATAATTTTAAAATAACAAAAAAAACAGATCTCAATAAATTTAATATGAAATATTTTTTTGGTATTGGATTTGATATACATAAATTAATTAAAAGAAAAAAACTTTACCTTGGCGGTACAAGAATACCTTTTCATTCTGGTTTGCAAGGTCACTCAGATGGAGATGTTATATTGCATTCAATAATAGATGGATTGCTTGGTGCCTTAAGAAAAAAAGACATAGGAACAATCTATCCTAGCAACAAGACGAAATTCAAAAATATTAGATCTCCTAATATGCTATCTCCAATTATTAAAAATTTAAATAAAGATGGTTATTATATAAACAATATAGATATAAATCTAATTTGTGAAAAACCTAAGGTATACAAATATAGAGATAGGATTATTTTATCATTGTCTAATTTACTCAATATTAAAAAAAATCAAATTAATTTAAAAGGTAAAACTGTCGAAAAATTAGGTTTGATTGGAAAAGAAAAAGCTATCGCTTGTGAGGCTTTAGTATCATTAAATTACTATGCTTAAAAATATAAATTCTCTTTTTGTTACAATGTTTGGTATTGGAAAATTACCAAAAATACCTGGTAGTTATGCTTCTTTGGTCACAGTAATTTTTTTATATATATTATTTCATATATTTTTAGTTCCACCGGATTTGTTTTTATATTTTTTAATAGCTATTTATATAACCTCTTTATTTGCTGTTAATATTTTTATTAAGGATTTAACTAACAAAGATCCTAAAGAAGTTGTTATAGATGAATTTATTGGACAATCTATACCCATATGTCTCTATGAAATTGCCCATAATGAAGCAACAAATCCCACAAGAGTGCTAACTTTTTATTTTATAATGTTTATTCTTTTTAGAATTTTTGACATTGTTAAACCTTATCCCGTAAGTTATTACGATAAAAACTTTAAAAATAGTTTTGGTGTTATAATGGATGATGTGTGTGCAGGTTTATACGTTGTTGTAATACTGGTATTATACATGATAATTAAAACATGAATAAATTATCTTTTAAATTGGTTAAATTATTAACTAAAAAAAAACTAACTGTTTCATTTGCTGAGTCTTGTACGGGAGGTCTTCTTTCTAGTTCTATAACATCAATAAGTGGATCATCTAAGGTATTTAATATGGGTCTAATTACATATTCAAATCATGCTAAAACAAAATTACTAAAAGTTCCCAAAAAAACTATTACCAAATTTGGAGCTGTCAGTTATGAAACATGCTTATCAATGGTAGAAAATTTAAGCAAAATAAGCAAATCAAATATATCAATTTCTATT
>CACDOF010000019.1 GCA_902554315.1 uncultured Pelagibacteraceae bacterium | reverse complement strand
TATAGTATTCGTTGAAGGTATTTCGTTAATACCTAACCATGGTAACCAAACCCAAAATATTCCTCCAATAACTTCAGTTAAAGAAAGCAATGTTAGATCAGTAGCAGGTATGTTTTTTGAGCCAATTGAATATAAAATTAAACCCAAACAAACTAAAGTTCCATGAGTTGCAAATAATGCCTCATTCTTTCCTGTAGATAAAAAATTGGCTCCACTACTAGAAATCATTACAGCTGAGAATAAAAAACAAAAAAATCCTGCTATGGCAACCGTAGTAAACTTTGGTGTTTCTTTTCTCCATCTTAAAGATACAGAAAATATTGAAAATCCTAATGCAGAAATAAGACCAAAAATAAGTCCTGGTAATGAATTTTGTCCAGTATTATCACTTGCCATAATAATTATACCAAAAGCAGCAACAATTATTGATATCCAAACTGTTAAAGAAATATTTTCCTTAAGAAATAGAAAACCAAGTAAAGCCGTGATAAAAGGCATTGCAGCTAGGCATAATAATGTGACGGCAGCAGTAGTATTAGTTATTGACCAAATAAAAGTTATCATAGCAGTACCCAATCCTATTCCACCAATTAATCCTGATGTTCCAACTTTCAAATAGTTTTTATAAAAACTACTTCCTTCTTCTAAAAACAGATAAATATTTAAAAGAAAAAAAATAACCAAACCTCTTGTTAATAAATATTGCCAAGGAACTGTCTCGGGTTGATCTATATGTCTAACAACATATGGACCAAATGACCAAAGAATACCTGCAAACAAAACTATTGGAATTGCTATTCTAGGATTTTTTAAATCAGACATTTGCAGTTTTTATTATTTTTTTATTTCTGAAACAAGAAAATATATTTAATTAATCAAAAATTCATTTAATCCTGACATAGAATAACAGTCGATATATGAGCCTTTTTTAAATTCAGAAATACCGTTATTAAATACACCCCATGCATTAGATTTAGTAAAAGATTTAATTTTATAGGATTCTTGTCCTTCTATTATTTCGAATACCGCCTCGCCTTTTTTTGTAAAAATCAGTTTTCCTTTAATAAATCTTGTAAATTTTTTCTTTTTTTTAAATTTGTATTTTAGCTTAGCCATAATAGGTTTTTCAAAAGCAAAACCTAAAGATTTAAATATAAAAGGTATAATAAAGAATCTAAAACAAGCTGCCGAAGAAATTGGGTTTCCAGGCAAACCAAAAAAGCACATATTATTTTTAAATTTTGCAAACATAATTGGTTTTCCTGGCCTTATTGCAACTCCCTTGAACATACTTTTTAATTTAAATTTATTTATTATTTTTGGAATAAAATCAAACTTTCCTGCTGACACTGCGCCAGATGTAATAACTATATCAGATCTAGAATTCATATTTTTAGTTATTTCTTTCTTAAAATTAATACTTTGATCATCTCTTAAAATCTTTTTTACTTCAAAATTTACAGGTAAATTTTTTATATAATTTTCTAAATAACTAGTATTTGAATTTCTTATTTTCCAGTTTGGAATTTTTTTATTTTCTGACAGTTCATTTCCTGTAGGATAAAAAACTAATTTAGGTTTTTTTTTTACCAATACCTTTTCTATACCAAGTGTTTTAAAAGCTAGTAAATGTGAAGAATTTATAAATTGACCTTTTTTAACTATTTTATCACCTTTTTTAAAATCTGATCCTGCAGGTCGAATATACTCATTTTTTTTTAATTTATTTTTTAAAATAATATATTTAGATTTTGAATCTTCTGAAAATAACTGAGCTTGTTCTACTGGAATTATTGTATCAAAAGGCTTTTGAATTATTGATCCAGTCATAACTTCAATCGCTGAAAATTTAGGAATTTTTTTTATATTTGGGTTATCCCCTGCAGCAAGCGTTTTAATAATTTTAAATTTTTGTGATTTTTTAACATTTAAAGAATTAGTTTCTTTAGAACTTACAGCATAACCATCAAATGCTGTATTATCGCAGATGGGATAATTAGATGGAGAAGCAACATCTTTTGCCAAAACTCTATTTAATGAGTCTTTTGTTGAGATTGTCTCACTTTTAATTGAAATATTATTTCTTTTTAACTTATTAAGAGCAGAATTGTATGAATTCATTTGATTTTATTTTTTGCTTCTTCTAAATCTTCTTTTGTATTTATATTTAAGAAATTATAATCTTTTTCGTCATTTATCTCTATAATTTCAGGACCAACCTTATCTGCCCATTCTTCTACTTTTCTATGTCCATTTGTTATATCTTTATACAAAGCTTCTTTAAGATCTAAAGACCATAATCCAAAAATATTATGCCTTCTGCTTCCACTTTTTAAAAAAAATAATTTTTTAGATGAGTTTGCTGGACAATTTTTAATTTTATCAATTATATTTTCGTTAAAAAAAGGTGTGTCACAAGGAAATGTAGCTACCCAATTATAATTTTTTTTATTATTTTTTATCCATTCCATAGCTGACAAAACTCCTACTAAAGGTCCAAGTTGGCCTTCTATTATGTCTTTTGTTGTAAATACATTTTTTTTATCCCGTATAACTTTTTCTTTGTTTTCGATAACTAGGATTTCTTTAAAATTTTTTTCTATCTTTGAAATTGTATGATCTAATAATGTTTTATTTCCTAATTTAGCTATAGTTTTATCTTCACCAAATCTTTTTGATTTTCCGCCAGCTAGTATCACACCTAAAATATTGTTTTCAGACATTAAATTAAATATAAGACATCTATTGTTTAAATAAAGATTTATAAATGAACTTGGATATTTTAAAAATAGCGTCAAATACAAAAAATCACAAAAAACTAGATGATTGTACTCATAAATCAAAACATAAAAACCCACTTTGTGGAGATGAAATGGAAGTGGGTGTAAAAATTTCAAAAAATAAGATACTTGATTTTGCGTATCAATGTAAATCATGCATTTATTGCCAGGCTTCTGCCAGTGTTCTTTCAAATTTTTCAATAAATAAAACAGTTAAATCAATAAAAGAAGTTGTTGGCTTTTTAAATGTATTTTTTGATAATGATGATGAAAAATTTCCTAAAGATTTAAAAAAATTTGAGACACTTTTTAATAAAAAAAATTTAGCTAGAAAAGAGTGTATTTTACTTCCTTTCAAAGCACTTACAAAAGCACTAAAATGAATAATGACAAAAGAAATTTTATTTAAAAGTTTTATCGCAGGCTTGTTTTCAGCAATAACAATAGCGGCTCTTACTTATCTAACTTATAAAACTCCATACGGTGTTTTTTTGATAGCATCATTTGGATCATCAATGGTGCTGCTGTTTGGTTATCCAGAAAGTCCATTTGCACAACCTAAAAATATTTTTTTTGGTCATCTGTTAACATCGATCGTTGGGGTTTTGTTTGTAATATTTGTTCCTTTACCGATTTATATTATAATTCCTCTGGCAGTAGGTATAGGTGTTGGATTAATGATTTTACTTAATGTTACTCATCCTCCTGCTGGAGGAAATCCTATAATTGTAATTATGGGTAGTGTTTCTTTGGATTATTTAATAAATCCAATAATATCAGGATCAATTATAATTTTAGCTTTCGGAGTAATTTTAAATCGACTAATTCTAAAAAAGAAATATCCTATGTAAATGGATATAAAATATAACGTATCAAAATATAAAGATTCTAAAATTCAAGAAGTAAAAGACTTCGTTTCAATAGAAGAACCTCTTGAGATGAGATTAAAATTTAAAAAAAATGGTAAATGGGAAACGCAAAATATTTCCATAACTATGAGAACTCCTGGTAATGATGAAGATTTAATCAGGGGTTTTTTATTTAATGAAAGAATAATTGAAAACATAAATCAAATTGAGACAACAGAACAGAAGGGAGATGATGTTGGAGATTATAATTTAAAAAATACAATTGAAGCTACAATAAATAATATTGAGAATTTAGATATAGAAAGACTTAAAAGAAATTTTTTAACTAATTCATCTTGTGGTGTTTGTGGAAAAACATCTTTAGATTCAATTGAAATCTTAAAGAAAGAAAAATTAGATTTATCTTTTCCTTTAATTAAACAAGATATTATCATGAAATCTCCTAACCTTTTAAAAAACAAACAATCGGAATTTGCCAAAACAGGTGGTATTCACGCAAGTGCTCTTATAGATGAAAATGGTAAAGTAATTGCCACTAGAGAAGATGTCGGAAGACATAATGCATTGGACAAATTAATTGGATATACAATCCAAAATAAAATTATGAATCCTAAAAAACAATTTATTGCCTGTTCTGGTAGATTAAATTTTGAACTTGTTCAAAAAGCACTAATGGCAAATATAGGTCTTATGGTTGGCGTAGG
Organism: uncultured Pelagibacteraceae bacterium; assembly: GCA_902554315.1. Taxonomy (GTDB): domain Bacteria; phylum Pseudomonadota; class Alphaproteobacteria; order Pelagibacterales; family Pelagibacteraceae; genus Pelagibacter. Next base: position 10,739 of record CACDOF010000019.1, on the reverse strand, counting down.
TGCGCCAACAAGTCTCGCTATTGATTTAGCAAAACGTTACAATATGACTTTATTAGGATTTGTAAAAGAAGATAGCTTTAATATTTATAGCAACATTAATAGAGTTATTATAAAAAGTTAAGTGCAAAGGTATAAATAAGACTATGTCAAAAAATATTAGTAATTTATCTGGAAGAATAGGATTAAAGAATAATCTTTTTCAAAAAATGTCAGAAAGATCATTAAATTCAAAAAATGATCAAGGCATGAAAGAATTAGCAGAAGAATATAAAATGGGTATTTCTACTGTCCATGGAGCAGAGAGTTTTTATGAATTTTTAAGACCATCTCACAGGGAGAAAAAAGCGTTTGTTTGCAATGGTAGCGCTTGTATGTGTGCAGGGACTCAGGAACATTTAAAAAAAAAATTAAAAGAAAAACTTGGAGACGACAAAGTTGGTGAAATGTTCTGCCTTGGATATTGTTACGAAAATAACGCATTTCATTATGATGGTAAAAACTTTGCAGGAAAAGACATTAATAAAATAGATGAAATAATTAAAGGCAAAGAAATTGAGCAAGATAAATTTTATTCTAAAAGTTTTTCTTCAACAAGTTTTTTGATGGATGATAAAATTTCTAATTTTGATCAATTTAAAGAACATTTAAAAAAATTTATAAATTCTGATAAAAAAGAAATAATTAAAAATCTTCTAGATTCTAATTTAACAGGCAGAGGTGGGGCGGGTTTTCCCACTGGAATGAAGTGGGATTTTTGCAGTAAAGCAAAATCAGAAAAAAAATATGTTGTTTGTAATGCTGATGAAGGGGATTCTGGGGCTTACTCTGATAGATATTTATTAGAAGATCAGCCATTAAAAGTTATTTTTGGCATGATAATATGCGGATATGTCATCGGAAGTGATGAAGGCGTTTTATATATAAGAGGAGAGTATCCAAAATCAATTGAATCAATAAATGCTTCTATTAATTCTTTAAAAAAATTAAATTTATTGGGAGAAAATATTCTTGGTACAAAATTTTCTTTTGATTTAAATATATGCATTGGTCAAGGAGCATATATATGTGGGGAAGAAACAGCTTTAATTGCATCAATAGAAGGTCGAAGAGCAGAAGTTGATGTTAGACCACCTTTTCCTGTTACTGAAGGATTGTATAAAAAACCAACAGTAGTAAACAATGTCGAAACACTGGCAGCAGCTACAGGAATTTTATTAAATGGTCCGGAAAAATTTTCAGCGATTGGTAACAAAAAATCTGCTGGAACAAAGTTGGTTTGCTTTGATAGTTTTTTTAATAATCCTGGAGTTTATGAGATTGAAATGGGAACTCCAATGAAAAAAGTATTGTATGAAATTGGTGGTGGTTTTAAAGAAGATGTTAAAGCTTTACAAATTGGTGGTCCGTTAGGAGGAGTGGTTCCGATACAAGAAGTTGAAAAGCTAAATTTAGATTTTCAAGAATTTACTACAGCAGGTTTTATGTTGGGTCATGCCAGTATAGTCAGTATACCAAAAGATTTTCCTATGGTTGAATATATTCATCACTTATTTGAATTTACTGCTGAAGAATCATGCGGAAAATGTTTTCCAGGAAGACTTGGTTCTTATAGAGGTAAAGAAATGTTTGATCAGCTAAAAAGTAAAACTTCCAAAATACCCTTAAAATTACTAAATGAACTCCTTATAACAATGAAAAAAGGTTGTTTATGTGCTCTATGTGGTGCAATACCAACGCCTATAATGAATATTTTAAAATATTTTGGAGATGAAATGAAAAATGATATGGTACAAGAGAATTAATGAGCGCTGAAAAACGAAAAGTAGCCTATATAGATGGAAAACCTTATGAAATAGGTTCGAAACATACTTCTATATTAAAATTTGTAAAAAGTTATCTTGGAGAAAAAAAAGTTCCAACACTATGTGATGATCCAAATTTAGTTCCTTACGGTGCTTGTAGAGTTTGTTCTGTTGAGGTAGCTTTAGAAAAAGATGGTCCTACAAAAGTAGTAGCTTCATGCCATACTCCAGTTGGTGAGAATCAACATATATTCACTAATAATGAAAATTTAACCGACTTAAGAAAAAATATTGTTGAGCTTGTTTTAACAGATCACCCTATGGAGTGTAACACTTGTGAGGTTAATAATAATTGTGAGCTCCAAGATGTAGCTAATGATTTAGGCGTAACAGACCATAGATATAATAACCCTAAACAGCATAAAGGCATTAAGAAGGATACTTCTCATGATTATATGAGAATGAACTTAGATAATTGTATTAATTGTGGCAGATGTGTCCGAGCATGTGATGAAATACAAGGATCGTTTGTGTTAACAATGAGTGGTAGAGGATTTGAATCAAAAATAACAACTGATAATGATATGTTGTTTGGAGACTCGTCGTGTGTATCTTGTGGAGCTTGTGCTCACACTTGCCCTACAGATGCTATTTCCGATGTTTTCCAATCTAAATCTGTAGATGTAGATAAAAAAGTAAGAACAACATGTTCTTATTGCGGTGTTGGTTGTAATTTAGAAGCATCAATTAAAAATGAAAAAGTAGTTGCAATCGATACACCAAAAGAAACTGAAGTTAATGCAGGTCATACTTGTATTAAAGGAAGGTATGCATTTGGTTTTTATGACCATCCAGATAGATTAAAAACTCCTTTAATTAAGCGAAATGGAAAATTTGAAGAGGTTTCATGGGATGAAGCATATAGCTTTATTAAAAAAGAATTGAATAGAATAACTAAAGAAAATGGACCCGATTCAGTTGCAGGAATTTCTTCAGCAAGATGTACAAATGAAGAAAATTATGTTTTTCAAAAAATGATTAGAGCGGCAATAGGAACTAATAATATAGATTGTTGTGCAAGAATATGTCATTCACCAACTGCATGGGGAATGCAGCAAACATTTGGAACTGGAGCAGCTACAAATTCAACAGAAGATATATATCATGCTGATTTATTTTTAGTTATTGGAGCAAATCCAACTAATGCTCACCCCGTAACAGGTGCAAAGATAAAACAACAAGTAATGAAGGGGAAAAAACTTATTGTTTTAGATCCAATAACAACAGATCTTGCAAAACTTGCGGATTATCACATAAGACTGCGACCGGGAACAAACGTTGCAGTATTAAATATGATGTTGCACTTTATAGTAAAATCTAAAATGTTTAATAAAGATTTTATTGAAAAAAGAACAGAAGGTTTTGATACCTTTTTAAAAGAAATTGAAAAACAGGATGTAGATAAGCTTGCTGAAGTAGCTGGAGTAGACAAACAACTTGTTAAAGAAGCAGCAATTGCATACGCAACTGCAAGAAATTCTATGGAATTTCACGGATTAGGAGTAACTGAACAAGAACAAGGATCTAAGACAGTAATGCTAATTGCCGACCTTGCTATGATAACAGGAAATATTGGTAGACCAGGAGTTGGGGTAAATCCACTAAGAGGACAAAATAACGTTCAAGGTGCTGCTGATATGGGGTGTCAACCTCATCAAGGAGCAGGATATTTTGAGGTTTCAGATAAAAAAGTTCAAGACTTTTATACAGAAAAATATGGTGTAGTTCATCCTACAAAAGCAGGATTAAAAATTCCTGAAATTTTTGATAGCGCAATAAATAAAGAAGTTAAAGCAGTTTGGATCATTGGTGAAGATATCGTCCAAACTGATCCTAATAGCCAACATGTAATTGATGCGATGAATTCTCTTGAACTACTTGTTGTGCAAGAAATATTTATGAGTGAAACTGCAAAACTTGCTACAGTAGTTTTGCCTGGAACAACCTTTTTAGAAAAAGATGGAACTTTTACAAACACAGAAAGAAGGATACAAAGAGTTAATAAAGCTGTAGAGCCTTTACCTGGAACAAAACCTGATGGTGTCATAGTTACAGACATGATGCAGAAATTAGGTTTTAATCAACCAGATTATAATGCAGATGAAGTTTTGGCAGAAATTGCAGATGTGGTTCCGTTCTTTAAAGGTGTAACAAGAGAAAGATTGGGCAAACTAGGTTTACAATGGCCTGTTCAAGAAGATGGTACGGATACACAAATTTTACACAAAGAAACTTTCAAACTTGGAAAAGGAAGATTAAAAAATTTCGACTTTAAAGAGTCTGCAGAAATTGAAAATAATAAAAAAGATTACCCACTAATTTTAACAACAAGTAGAGTTCTACAACATTACAATGCTGCCACAATGACAAGAAGAACTAGCAATATTAACATTGTAGATGAGGATATATTATTAGTTCATCCTAAAGATGCTGAGAAAAGAGAGCTAAATACTGGAGATATTGGTAGACTTTATTCGGGAAGAGGTGAAGTGGCTCTTAAAGTAGAAGTAACAGATAAAGTAAAAGAAGGTATTGTATTCACAACATTTCATTTTCCAGAATATATGGTGAATATGGTAACAGGACATGGAAAAGATGAAGAAACCAAGTGTGCAGAATACAAAGTATCTTCAGTTGAAGTCCAAAAAATTTCAAATCAATTCAAAACTGAAGTTGAACCTAAAGAAAATCAAGCCGAATTAACCCAGAATTAATTTTTTTACATCTAAAATTGTGATAAAATATTCTTAATGAATATGCTCAAAGATAGTTTTGGTAGAAGATTTCCATACATAAGGCTTTCAATTACAGATGTTTGTAATTTTAAATGTGGATACTGTTTACCAAATGGATATCAAAAAGACAAAAGTGATAATAGAAAATTCTTATCTTCAGAAGAAATAGAAAAATTAGCAAAAGGGTTGTCTGGGCTGGGAGTTAGTAAAATTAGATTAACTGGAGGCGAACCTACAGTTAGAAAGGATTTTTTTGATATAGTAAAAATTTTAAAAAACAAATCTGGAATAAAAAAAACAGTAGTTACAACTAATGGATACAGATTAGATCAGATTGCAGAAAAATTAGTAGATTCAGGAATTGATGGAATTAATATAAGTATTGATAGTTTAAATAGAGATACTTTCAAAACCATAACAGGTCACGACCGATTGCCAGAGATACTAAAAGGAATAGAAAAACTTCAAAAATTAAATTTTAAAAATATTAAAATAAATGCTGTTTTGCTAAATGGAATTAATAGTACTAAAAAAGATTTCAAAGAATGGTCAAATTTTATAAAATCTAATGAAATAACATTTAGATACATTGAGTTAATGCAGACAGGAGACAGTATAGAATACTTTAAAAGATATCACATTTCGTCAAGAATTTTTACAGATTATCTAAACGAAAATAATTGGATATTCCAAACACATGGAAAAGATTCAGGCCCATCAAAAAATTATATTAACCCTGATTATAGAGGAAAATTTGGTTTGATTGCTCCATATTCTAAAGATTTCTGTAAGTCTTGTAATAGACTAAGAATTACAGCTAGAGGTGACTTAAGATTATGCTTATTTGGAAGCACTGGAATAAATATAAGACATTTAATTCAAAGAGATGATCAACTTGATGAACTAAAAGATTTAATATTAAAACAATTACAATTTAAGAAAGAGTCTCACTACTTAGAATTGGGTGAAACAGGATTGACAAAAAACTTATCTCAAACAGGAGGCTAATGAGTAATTTAAAAATTGTAGATAAACAAGAATTAAAAGATTGGGCAAATGAATTATTTAAAAAAAATTCGTTCAATATGGTTGATGTTTCTTCAAAAAAAGAAACTTTTAGAAGAGCGCTAGCTTCTGGAAAAATCTACGTAGGGGAAAAAATTTTTGATCTTATTAAAACAAATAAAATGCCAAAGGGCGATCCAATTGCTCTTGCTGAAGTCTCTGCAATTTTAGGTGTAAAAAAAACAAGCGAAATAATACCTCTTTGTCATCCACTTCCAATTGATCATACAGCAACTAAAATAATCATGAATGACAAGGACAATTCTTTAGAAGTTTTCTGTGTAGTCTCTGCTGTTGCAAAAACAGGTGTTGAGATGGAGGCTATAATGGGAGTAAATGCTGCCTTAATTACCATTTATGATTTGTGCAAAATAGTCAATCCACATTTAGAAATAAATAATGTTAAACTTCTTATAAAAGAAGGTGGTAAAACTGGTCTTTGGAAAAATCCTGATGGACTGCCAGATTTTTTAAATGAAATTTTTTAATTATGAAAGTTACTGTTGAACTTCATGGTGCTACTAAGGATTTAAGTAAAAATAATTTTTTAGAATTTGAAATAAAAAAAAATAGTTCGATAAAAGATATAAAAATTGAAATATTAGAATTTATTGAAAAAAAATTTAAAGGTAACCAAAACTTAAAAAAATTAATTGAAAGTTCAGCTTTTTGCTCTGAAGATGATGAAATTATTTCTGAAAATTACAAAATGAATGAAAATCAAAAAATAGGTATAATTCCACCTATCGGAGGCGGTTAATGTTACACGCTAAAATTATAGATAGTTCAAAAGAAAAAATAGATATTTTAAAAGCAGAAAAATTCTTATCCTCATCAAATTTTGGTGCAATTATTTATTTTGTTGGAACTGTTAGAGATTTAAACGAAAATAAAAAAGTAACTGGAATTACATATGATTCTAGAGACACGATGGTTATTAAAAGTTTTGAAGAAATTTATAAAGAATCTGAAACAAAATTAAAAATAAAAGATAAAGCTGTGTTCATTGAACATGTTAAAGGATATGTGGCTGTAAAAGAGAAAAGTATTATTATTGGTGCTGCGTGCAAACATCGTGATGAAGCATATAATTTATCTAGATTTATTATTGAAGAAGTAAAAAAAAAATCACCTATATGGAAAAAAGAACACTACACTAATGAAGAAAGTGAATGGCTTAAAGGTGTAAGTATTCAATTATAATTTATGAGATTCTAAAACTAATTGAGCAGTAATTGATAGAGCAATTTCTGGAGAAGATTTTCCTCCAAGATTAATTCCTATTGGACCATGTATTGAATTAACTTCTTCTTCTTTAAATCCAGCTTCTTTTAGTCTTTGACATCGATTTAAGTGAGTTTTTTTACTACCAAGAGCGCCAATATAAAAAAATTTATTTTTTAAAGCATGTTTTAAAGCTGGATCATCTATCTTCGGATCGTGTGTTAAAGCGATTAAAGCAGTACTCGAATCTGTTTTTATTTCTTCAAAAGCTTCGATTGGCCATTTATTAATTATATTCATATTTGGAAATCTTTTTTCTGATGCAAAATAATCTCTAGGATCAATTATAAATATTTCAAAATTCAAATTTTTTATATAATCAAGTAAAAATTGAGTTATGTGAACTGCTCCTACTACTATAACTTTTATAGGTCTAAAATACGTATCAATAAAAATATCCGTATTTTCAATAATTCCATTTTGTTTATTGTTAAAGTAATTTTTTATTTCATCTGAATATTTTTCAAAATTTTTATCTATAATTTTATTTTTTTCAAAAATAAAATTTTCTCCATTTGAAATATTAGTAACTATCGCAAATTCTTCTTTATTATTTTTTTTGCTTATAATGTTCTCTAATATTTGTTTTTTCATTTAATTTATTTGTTCAAGATAAATTGTAATTTCTCCACCACAGGCAAGACCTACTTCCCAGGCATTTTGATTTGTTACTTTAAATTCAATCTTCTTAAATAGTTTATTATCTTTTAATAATTTTAAAGATTCTTCTATTATAGAAGATTCTACACATCCTCCTGATATGGATCCCAAAAACTCACCTTTTTCATTTACAATCATTTTGCTACCAACTTGGCGTGGAGATGATCCCCAAGTTTTTATAACAGTTACTAAAGCAACTTTATGATTAGCATTTATCCATAAATTTGCCTCTTCTAAAATTTTTTCATCAGAAGTATTTTTCATATTATAAATTTATTACACGGTTATTTTTGTTTTTCCAAATTTATTTGATAAGATCCTTAAAATTTCAAATAATAAACATAAAAAAATATGGACGAAAATACTAAAAAAGAATTGCAGTCAGCTACTTTTGAGAGATTATTAAATCATTTAAGAGACAGAAAAGATGTTCAGAATATTGACTTAATGAATCTTGCTGGATTTTGTAGAAACTGTTTATCAAAATGGTACCGAGAAGAAGCAGAAAAAAAAGGTATAGAGCTTTCAGATCCAAGTGCTAGAGAGCATGTTTATGGAATGCCCTACTCTGAATGGAAAGAAAAATATCAAAAATAAATATTTTTCTCTTAAATGATAAGATTATTTCCTTTTGATTTATTTTTCTTTTAGCCTTGGAAATAGTTCTACAAAATTGCAAGGTTTATGTTTTATATTTAATTGATGAACTAAAATTTTATCCCAAGCATCTGTCACTCCTCCTGACGATCCAGGAAGAGCAAAAATGTATTTGCCTTTTGCCAGCACCGCACATGCTCTTGATTGAATAGAAGAAGTTCCTACTGTTTTAAGGCTAACAAATCTAAAGATCTCCCCAAAACCAGGTATTTTTTTATCTGCTATTTCCTCTAAAGCCTCAGGGGTGATATCTCTACCAGTTAATCCAGTTCCACCTGTTGTTATAATTACGTCTATTTTTTTCTTTTTTAACCAAGTTTTAAGAATTTTTTTAATATCCTTTTTGCTATCTTTGCATATCTTTCTATCAATTAAATTATGTTTGGCTTTTTTAATTTTTTTTAAAAGTATATTTCCTGATTTATCTGTCTTCAAAGTTCTTGTGTCAGTAACTGTTAATAATGCTATATTTACATTCATAATTTATTTATATGATTATATTATCAATTTTTTTTCTTTTAACTGCATTAATTTACTCAAGTGTTGGGTTTGGAGGAGGCTCTACTTATCTAGCATTATTACTTTTATGGGGTATACCATATACAATTTTTCCTCTTATAGCGTTAGCCTGCAATATAATTGTGGTTTCTGGAAACTCATTCAATTATTTACGAGCAGGAAATTTCAATTTAAAACTTCTTTTACCATACTTATTTGGATCTATTCCATTTGCTTTCATTGGTGGTTCGATACAAATTGAGAAAGAGCTATTTGAAATATTATTATTCTTTGTTTTAGGAATTGCGGGAATACTATTATTGATAAATTTTAAATCATATGGAAATGACTCATCGAGTTACAAGACTTTACCGTTATATTTTTCTTTTATAATAGGTGTAATCTTAGGATTTGTTTCAGGAGTTGTTGGGATTGGTGGAGGTATTTTCTTGGGACCTATTCTTTACTTATTTAGAGCCGCAAACCCAAAGCATATAGCTGCTGTTGTTTCATTATTTATTTTAATAAATTCTATATCTGGGATAATTGGTCAAATAACCAAAAATCAAAATCTATTTGAAGTTAAAGAGTATTTTTACTTATTGATAGCAGTTTTTATTGGTGGACAAATAGGAAATTTTTTAAATCTAAAATTATTTTCTACTAAAATATTAGCATTAATTACTTCCATTTTAGTTATTTTTGTTGCTATAAGAATGGGATTCAATATTTTTAATTTTTAATGAAAGTTCTTTTTTTAAGTTTTTTAATTTTATTTAAAACATCTGCAATTTTAAGTGCTCAAAGTTTATCTAAAGCTTATTTTGCTGGCGGATGCTTTTGGTGTATGGAAGAATCATTTGAGCAACTTAAAGGGGTTAATGAAGTTATTTCAGGATATTCTGGGGGCATAACTGCAAATCCTACATATAGAGAGGTTACTTATGGAGATACAGGACACTTTGAAGTTGTTGAAATAATCTATGATAAAGAAATAATTTCTTACGATGAGTTGTTAAAAAATTTTTGGATTAATATTGATCCATTTGATGCTTACGGTCAATTTTGTGACAAAGGTTATAGTTATAGATCTGTTGCATTTTACCAAAACAAAAAACAAAAGGAACTAATAGAAAAAGATGTAAAAAAATTTGAAAAAAAGTTTAAAAAGAAAGTTGTTACCTATATAAAAAAATTTGAGATTTTTTATAAAGCTGAAGACAAACATCAAGATTATTATCAAGAATATTTTGTAAATTATCTCAAATATAAAAAAGCCTGTCGAAGAGAAAAAATATTAAGTAACATATGGGGTACTTAAAAAAATTTTACCGTCCCTTTTTGCTGACATATATTTTTTTCAGTATAGCTATAAGTTTTTATCCTTCATTTAATTTTTATTCTTTAAAAGGACAATTAATTATACTCTCAGTATCATTTTTTAATGGAGTATTGGGAATTTATGTTAAAAAACTATAAAACGTATGGTTCAGGCCTAGCATTACTATTTAATACTCTTTCAACTGCAAAAACACTAATATCAATTGTTTGATAGCTTCCAGTAGTGATTAATTCTGTTAAAGCTCTACCAATTCCTGGTGCTTGCATTAAACCTCTACCAGTAAATCCTGAAGCCATAAAGACATTTTCATATTTTGGGTGTTTTCCAACTACTGCATTGTTATCTAGTTTGTTACAGTCATAATATCCTGCCCAACCTCCTGTTAATTTTAACTCCTCAAAAGCTGGAATTCTTTTTGCAAGAGCTGGCCAAACCAACTCCTCAAAATCATTCCATGCAGGCTCAAGGTCTACTGCATCAAATAAAGATTTAGGAGAACCTGCTAAGTATTCTTTTCCTTCAGGTCTCCAATAAACGCCGGTTGTTAAATCTCCTGTTAATGGCATTTCAGGATAGTGCTTAGGGCACTTAACTCTAAAGACAGTGTGTTTTTGTGGAACCACTGGAATATCTTCT
>CACDOF010000018.1 GCA_902554315.1 uncultured Pelagibacteraceae bacterium | reverse complement strand
AATTTAGAAAAAGCACTTAAAGATATTGATAAACTTACAATGGAAGTAATGACTGAATTAAATCAAAGTACATCTTCTATAGTTTTTCATGATGCCTATCAATATTTTGAGGAAAGATTTAATGTAAATGTTTTAGGCGCATTTACAGTTAATACAGACGTTATGCCAGGTGCAGAGCAATTAGCTGAAATCAGAGAAATAATTGAACATGATAAAGTTAGCTGTATATTTTCTGAACCACAGTTTAACCCTGATATTATTAATGCTGTTGCTAAGGATATGGACATTAAAACTGGAGTTTTAGATCCATTAGGAGCAACTCTTGATCCAGGTAAAGGCTTATACTTTGATTTGATCAAGAATATGTCTAAATCTTTCAAAGGCTGTTAATTAAAAATTGAACTTTAGCCATAAATAATATTTAATATTATATATGGCTACAGTTTCATTAACTTTAGATGAGATTTTTGATTTAGCAAAAAATACACTTTTAGCTAATGGTTGCGATGATGAAACAGCATCAATTCTTTCTGATTTAATTATGAAAGCTGAAAGAGACGGTTCTCTTTCTCATGGATTATTTAGATTGCCTGCATATGTAACTGGATTAAAAGGTGGAAAAATAAATGGCAAAGGAAGACCAGAAATTTCAAAATTAACACCATCTGTTATCAAAGCTGATGGTAAAAACTGTTTAGCAGCTATGGTTTTAAATAAAGCTATACCTGAACTAGTTAAAGCAGCAAAAGATAATGGGGTAGCTGTTTTAGCAATTACAAATTCTCATCATATGGCTGCCATGTGGCCCGAAACAGAAACAATAGCAGAACAAGGTCTATTAGCTTTTGCTTGCACTTCTTATAAGCCTGCAGTAGCTCCTGCGGGCGCTATTAAACCTTTGTTTGGTACAAACCCAATTTCATTTGCATGGCCTAGAAAAAATAATACTCCAGTAGTTTATGATATGGCTACGGCTTCAATGGCCATGGGAGAAGTTCAAGTAGCAAAAAGGGAAGGTCATAAAGTTCCATTAGGAACAGGTCTTAATAAAGATGGAAAAGAAACTACAGAGCCAGGTGAAATAGCTGATGGTGGTGTTTTATTGCCATTTGGCGGCTATAAAGGCTCTGGGATTGCGATGATGGTAGAATTACTTGCAGGAGCCCTAGTTGGAGATAATTTTAGTTTTGAGACGGCTCAGAAGGATAATAACGATGGTGGCCCACCAAGTGGAGGAGAATTTATTTTAGCAATTTCACCTGATAAATTATCAAATACTGATTGGGACAAACATTCATCAGTCTTTTTTGAAAAAATGAAATCGATGGGTGATGTTAGATTGCCTGGTGAAAGAAGACATAAAAATAGATTAGATACAGGTCCAAGAAGTATTAACGAAGAACTAGTAAATAAGATTAAATCTTTAAGCTAATTCTAATTCAATAGGTGTATGATCTGATGGTTTTTGTTTGCCTCGAGGATATTTATTTATTTTTACATCTTTAATAATATTAATTAAAGAATTTGAAACAAGAAAATGGTCTATTCTCATTCCATTATTTTTTTGCCATGCACCACTTGTATAATCCCAAAAAGTATAACCTTCTTTATCAGAATGCATATGTCTATAAGCATCATGAAAACCTAATGACAAAAGCTCTCTTAGTTTTTTTCTAATTTCCAATCTAAAAAGTGCATCATTTTCATAACCTTTGGGATCGTGAACATCTTCTGCAGTTGGTATAATATTAAAATCTCCACCAATTATTATATTTGGGTTTTCTTTTAAAATTTTATTAAGTTTTTTAATTAAATTATCTAACCAATATATTTTATAATCATACTTTTCTGTATCAACAGGATTTCCATTAGGTGTATAAATATTAATTATTTGAATATTTTTATTTTTGTGTTTTAGATCAGCTGTAATTATTCTTGATTGTTTTAATTTATCCTTAAAGATATCATTTTCAATATTTGTAAGTTTTTTTTTAGAAATAATTGCAACTCCATTATAACTTTTTTGTCCGAAAACATAACTTTCATAATTTAATGATTTAATATTATCGTATGGATAAGTTTCATCAGGAGTTTTTATTTCCTGCATCATCAATATATCAGGACTAAATTTTTTTATGTATTCTTTGATATTTTCTATTCTAGCTCTAACGGAATTTACATTCCATGAACTAATAATCATTAAAGTGAAAAAGAAACACCACAGCCACATGAGGATTTGCTCTGTGGATTGGTAATTTTAAAAGAATCTCCAATTAGTTCTTTCACAAAATCTACTTCTGAACCTTTTAATAAGTCTGCTGATGCTTTATCTATTACTACATTCTCATGTCTTAAGTCATCTTCTTGTTGATTTTTATCAAAAGAAAAATCATATTGAAAACCTGAGCAACCGCCACCTTTAATAGCGATTCTAAAAAAAGACCCCTTATCTTTTGTAAGCAATAGTTGATTGATTTGTTTTAATGCTTTATCAGTAAATTTAATTTCTTTAATCATTATTGAACACTGTTATTACTAATATAATTATAATTTGCCGATTTTAAAGCATGAAAAAATACTCAAAATTAGGATTATTTAAATCAAAAGGCAGAATATTTTACGAAAGACCCAATAAATTTAGAACACCTTTTCAGAGAGATAGAGATAGAATTATTCACTCAGCCTCATTTAGAAGATTAAAGCATAAAACCCAGGTTTTTGTTAATACCGAAGGTGATCATTATAGAACAAGAATTACTCATTCAATTGAAGTTGCGCAAATAGCAAGAACTATTTCTAAGTATTTAGGTTTAAATGATGATTTAGCTGAAACTTTAAGTTTATCTCATGATATGGGCCATACTCCATTTGGACATGCTGGAGAAGAGGCTTTGAACGAATGTATGGATGGCAACGGTGGTTTTGATCATAATTTACAAACATTAAGAATAGTAATGTTCTTAGAGAATAAATATGTAAAATTTACTGGATTAAATTTAACTATAGAAACATTAGATGGTTTACTAAAACACAATGGTCCTTTAAATGATACAAAAAAATTACAAAATATTATTGGAATTAAAAATTTAAAAAATAAAATTAAATTGAATAAAAATAGTTCATTAGAGGCACAAATAGCAGCTATCTCTGATGATATTGCTTACAATAATCATGATATCCAAGATGGTATAAATGCTAAATTATTCAGTTTAAATGAATTAATAGAAATAGATTTTTTTAGAGAAATTTATAAATCTTATAAAAATATTAAAAAAAGTAATAAAGAAATTATAGTGTATCAAATTATAAGGGATTCTATTAACTTAATGGTTCAAGATGTAATTAAAAAAACAGTTTCGAATATAAATAAAAGAGATATAACAAATATTTCAAATATTTATAATAATAATCAAATAGTTGAATTTTCAAGCAAATTTAAACTTATAGAGAACCAAATAAAATTATTTTTAAAATATAAAATGTATAACAATAAAAATGTTTTAATTAAAAATAACAAAGGTAAAAAAATAGTAAAAAATTTATTTAAAATTATTAGTAAAAAACCTAAATATTTTATTGAAAAATCTGAACTTAATAAAAACAAATATAGATCAATCGCAGATTATATTTCCGGCATGACTGATAGATTTGCTATAAATTTGTATAATAATAACAAATGAATATATTTAAATTATATAAAGATAAAATTATTGATATAATTAAATCTGCAAACAAAAAAGGTTTAATAAAATTACCTGACAATCTAAACTCAATTAATGTTGATTTGCCTCCAAAAAAATTTAATTGCGATCTTTCAACAAATGTTTCTATGGTGTTGTCAAAACCAAACAATAAACCTCCACTCGAAATCGCTGAATTATTATCAAATCTACTAAAAAAAGAAGATAAATATATTGAGAAACTAACAATAGAAAAACCAGGTTTTATTAACATCAATCTAAACAGTGAATTTTGGAATTTTTTTGCAAAAGATATTTTAAATGAAAAAAATTACGGTTCACAAAAAAATTTAAATCAAAAGAAATACTTAATAGAATTCGTCTCAGCCAATCCTACAGGACCACTTCATGTTGGGCATTCTAGAGGAGCTATATTAGGTGATGTAATATCAAATTTGTTAAAATTTAATAATCAGATTGTGACTAAAGAATATTATGTAAACGATTATGGTAATCAAATTTTGCATTTTTCCAAATCTGTATATTTTAGAGCAAGAGAATTGCTTTATAATGAAATTTTTCCAACTGATAACCCAGATTTATATCCTGGAGATTATATTAAACAAATAGCTAAAAATATAATTGATCAAAATCCAAATTTAAAATTTGATGATTTTGATTTAATTTCTGAAAATCTTACATCCTTATCTGTTGCTGAATCCTTAAAGATGGTCAAATTTAATTTAAACAACCTTGGAATTAAACATGATAATTTTGCTAGCGAAACTCAAATTGTTAAAAATAAGGATGTTGATAAAGTTATCAAAAAACTTCAAAAAGATAATTTTGTTTATAAAGGAAAAATAAAAGCTCCAGAAGGAGAAGATAATTCTAATTGGATAGAAAGACAGCAACTCCTATTCAAATCTACTGATTTTGGCGATGATAAAGATAGACCTTTGCAAAAAGCAGATGAGACCTGGACTTATTTTGCTAGCGATGTTGCTTATCATTTTACAAAACTTAATAGAAATTATGATGTTTTAATTAATATATTAGGAGCAGATCATGCTGGATATATAAAAAGAATAACCTCTGTTGTTGAAGCTTTATCTGGAGAAAAAAATAAACTTATTTGTAAAGTTAGCCAGCTAGTAAAATTAATTAAAGATGGAAAGCCTTTCAAAATGTCAAAGAGAAAGGGTGACTATATTACTGTTGAAGATCTAATTGAAGAAGTGGGCAAAGACGCAACAAGATTTATTATGTTAAATAGAAGCAATGATGCAGAAATAGATTTTGATTTTACAAAAGTTAAAGAAAAATCTAAAGATAATCCACTATATTATGTTCAATATTGTTATGCGAGAATTTCTTCTGTTTTCAGAAATACAAATAAAAATATTAATGATAAAATAAATATTTCTAAGTACGGTTTCGACTATTCAAAAGATGAAATAAATATTTTAAAAAAAATTGCTGCTTGGCCAAGATGTATTGAAGTATCATTAGACAAATTAGAGCCACATAGAATACCTGTTTATTTATATGAATTATCATCTGATTTTCATTCATATTGGAACATGGGAAAAGACGATATTACTAAAAGATTTATTGATAAAAATAATCTAATTAAAGATGAAAAATTAGTTTTTCTTAAAATTGTAGCCAATGTGATAAAGAATGGAATGAATATTTTAGGAGTTGAAACACCAGAAAAAATGTAATGATTAAGGAACTAAAGTATCTTTTTTTTTTAATAGCAATTTTCTTTTTCTTATTTTTTACTTTAAGATTTTATTTTTCAGATGACAACTTCAGAAATTCTTATAGATCACTTTCAAACCTTGATAATAAAATTAAGAAATCTGAAGAAAAATTACCACTTCTAAAAAATAATACTAACAATATTATTGAATTTATTGAATATAAGGAAAATAAAAAAATAAAAAAATATAGTTTTTTTGATCTTTTGTATAATGATTAATAAAAATACCAGAGCTTTCATTTGTGGCATAAAAGGTAAATCACTGTCAAACAATGAAAAAAAATTTTTAGTTAAATATAAACCCTGGGGTATTATATTATTTTCAAGAAATATTGATACGATTAAGCAGACACAAGAATTAACTAAATCTATTAAAAAATTATTTAAAAACTATAACTATCCGATTTTGATTGATGAAGAGGGTGGAAGAGTTTCAAGGTTAAAAAAATTTATTGACAATTCTATTTTTACTGCAAAATTTTTTGGAGATATGAGCAAAAATAATCCAAAAAAATTTTCAATATATTTTAATATTTATGTTAAGCAAATTGGACATTTGCTTAAAATACTTGGTATTAATATTAACACTGTGCCAATATTAGATATAAGAAGAAAAACCTCGCATAAAATTATAGGTGACAGATCTTATTCTACCAATAAAAAAATTGTAAAAAAAGTAGGTGAAATTTGTATAAAAAATTTCCATAAAAATAAAATAGGCACTGTAATTAAACATATTCCCGGTCATGGTCTTGCTAAGGTTGATAGTCACAAAAAATTACCAGTAATTAACAAAAATTTAAATTATTTAATTAAAAATGATTTTTCAACTTTCAAAAATAATAAATCTCTCTTAGGTATGACGGGCCATCTTTTGTTTAAAAAAATAGATAACTTAAATATTTCAACTCATTCAAAAAAAATTATTGATATAGTTAGAAATAAAATTCAATTTAAAAATATAATAATTACAGATGACCTATCTATGAAAGCCATTAAAAAAGACTTAAAAACTAATGTTTTAGCTTCATTTAACGCAGGTTGTAACATTGTACTTCATTGTAATGGAAATTTAAAAGAAATGTTAATTGTTGCTAAAAATTCTCCAAAAATAGATAATTTTATTTTAAAAAAAACATCACAATTAATCAGCATAATAGGCTAAAATAAGACATGTCTGAAAGTGATTCTTTAAATTTTAATGTTAATTTAAATAATTATACTGGATCTTTGGAGTTGCTTTTAGATTTAGCAAAATCACAAAAAGTTGACTTAGAAAAAATTTCTATAACTACATTAGCCGATCAATTTTATACATATATAACTAACGAAAAAAATCTTAATTTAGAAATAGCTTCTGAATATCTTTTAATGG
This sequence comes from uncultured Pelagibacteraceae bacterium, assembly GCA_902554315.1. Classification (GTDB taxonomy): domain Bacteria; phylum Pseudomonadota; class Alphaproteobacteria; order Pelagibacterales; family Pelagibacteraceae; genus Pelagibacter. The sequence goes on along the minus strand of CACDOF010000018.1, from coordinate 8,772 downwards.
CTACGTGGCTTACGTTTTTAAAATCAAAATTACTTCTACCTGAGTCTGAAGAAGAAGAATTTAAAGCTTTAGAAGTAGCTGAAAAATTAAAACTTCAATTAAAAAAACTAGAATTAATTAGATTGCTATCATCTAAAATGTTGAGTCGAAATAGACTTGGTAGAGATGTTTTTATGAGAGGATCAAAAAGTGGAATTAAATCGATTTACAATACTCAATATAGTTTAACTTTATTTGAAATTCTTAAAACTTATGGAAGCATTGTAATGACAAAAGATTTTCATACAATGAATATTCCCAAACTTTCTGTATATACTGCAGAAGAGGGTATTAAAAGAATTAGAGAATTTTTTGGAAAGTTAGACGATTGGAAAAAAATCTCTGAATTGATGCCTAAAAATTTTCAATCTTCTCAAAATCTAAAAAAAACTGGTACAGCAGGTATATTTGCAGCATGTCTTGAATTAGCTAAGGAAGGCAATATTAAGGTAAAGCAAGAAGATCTCTTTAAAGATATCTATATTAAACAACAACAATGAATAAATTAAAAAAAAATAATGTTTTAAGTTTTCCATCTAAATTAACAGAGTCTGAAAGAGAAATTGAAGCAATAATTTTTGCTGCCGCTGAACCTCTCTCTATTGAAACAATAGAGTCTAAATTATCAAAAAAAACTGATGTTGAAAAATCATTAAATAAACTTAAAGATTTTTATTCAAAAAGAGGAATAAATCTAATTTCTATTTCTAATAAATGGTCTTTTAGGACAGCAGAAAATTTATCATCTTTAATGTCTGAACAAAAAACAGTTGATAGAAAATTGTCAAAAGCTGCAATTGAAACCTTGGCTATAATTGTCTATCACCAACCAGTTACTAGATCAGAAATTGAAGAAATTAGAGGAGTGGCTTTTGGAAACAATACTTTAGAAATATTAATGGAATTAAACTGGGTTAAGCCCGCTGGAAGAAAAGAGGCACCTGGTAAACCTATTTTATATGGAACAACAGATGAATTTTTAAGTCATTTTAATTTACAAAAATTATCAGATTTACCGACTGTTACAGAATTGGGGTCAGCAGGTTTAATAGATACTTCTAGTGTTGATTCATCTATTTTTGGAACAGGTAAATTTTTTAAAGAAAAGCAGGATGAAAATAAAGATAATATTTATTCGGATATTGATGAAATGCTAAGTAGCACACTTAAAAATGATGATACTAAGTAAAAAAGTTTCTTTTAAAAATCAAATTATAAGGTTATAAATAATTGTTATGAGTATAGGTTTTTGGCAAATAGCTATTGTTGTAATTTTGGTAGTGTTACTTTTTGGACGTGGTAAGATTTCTAGTTTGATGGGAGATGTTGCGAAGGGCATTAAAAGTTTTAAAAAAGGTATGGCTACAGATTCAAATGACGATAGCCAAACAAAAAATATTTCAGAAAATCAAGATTCAAATGACGATAGCCAAACAAAAAATATTTCAGAAAATCAAGATTCAAATAACAAAGATTAATCAATGCCACAAATTGGCTGGTTTGAAATTTTAATAATAGTTTCAATTGCAATTATAGTAGTTGGACCTAAGGATTTTCCTATTATGTTAAAAAAAATTGGATCCTGGATTGGATCAGCGAAAAGATATGTTAGAGATGTACAAAATCAAGTTACAGAAATTACCAATGAGACTGTTGATGCTAATGATGAAAATAAAAATGAAATTAATAAAAAAGATAACTTAAATGACAAGTAAAGATAAAGAAGGTAGTTTTATAAGTCATTTAGTTGAACTTAGAAAAAGGCTAATACATTCTATTATTTTTTTAACTGTTTTATTTATATTTTGCTATTTTTTTTCTGAAAATATTTATGGTTTTCTAGTACAACCTTATGCTGAAGCTGTTAAAGAAAATAATCTTGATAGAAGACTCATTTTTACAGCTCTACAAGAAACATTTCTTACTTACTTAAAAGTTTCATTTTTTACAGCTTTTTTTGTAACGAGTCCTTTTATTTTAATACAAATATGGAAATTTATTGCCCCTGGTTTGTACAATCATGAAAAAAAAGCAATCATGCCTTATTTAATTATTACACCTATTCTTTTTTTATTAGGTGGCATGCTTGTTTATTATCTAATTATGCCACTTGCAATAAAATTTTTTTTATCATTTGAAAGTTTAGGAGCTACCACAGCTCTTCCAATTCAACTTGAAGCAAAAGTAAATGAATATTTATCCTTGATAATGAAGTTAATATTTGCTTTTGGATTAAGTTTTCAATTACCTGTTGTTTTAACATTGCTAGCAAGAATTGGAGTAATTAATTCAACTTTTTTAAAGGAAAGAAGAAAATATGTTGTTGTTATGGTATTTGCTGCTGCAGCTATTTTAACACCGCCTGATCCTATTACTCAAATTGGCTTGGCTATACCATTGTTAATTTTATATGAATTGTCAATTTTTTCAGTAAATATAATAGAGAAAAAATTAGAAGAAAAAAATGCACAGTATTAAAGATATAAGAAAAAATTTTGAGAATTTCAAAAAATTGATAAAACTTCGAAATGTAAATTTAGATTTTGAAAATATTTTATCTTTAGATGAAAAAAATAGAAATCTTATCCAAGAGAAAGAGTCTCTAGAAATGGAGAAAAAAAATATATCTAAAAATAAAGATGAAAAACTTTTTGCAAAATCTAAAGAAATATCTTCTAAAATTGATGATTTAAACAGCGAACAATCTTTAATTAAAAATCAACTCAATAATATTTTGTCTTCAATACCCAATATACCTTTAGCAGATGTTCCTCATGGCATAAATGAAAAAGATAATAAGGAAATTCAAAAAATAGGTGACGTAAATAAATTTAATTTTAAACCAAAATCTCATTATGAAATTGGTGAAAAATTAAATATGCTTGATTTTGACTTAGCAACTAAGACAACAGGATCAAGATTTGTTTTTGTAAAAGATAAATTAGCATCATTGGAGAGAGCCATCTCAAACTTTATGATAGATATTCATACAAAAATAAATGGTTACACTGAAATATCTCCGCCATTAATGGTAACAGATGATACTATGTTTGGCACAGGGCAATTACCCAAATTTGAAAATGATCAATTTGAAATAAAATTTGATGAAAAAGAAGGACGTAAATTTCTTATACCGACTGCTGAAGTAATATTAACTAATATGGTTAAAAACCAAATAATCAATTTAAATTCATTGCCAATAAGAGTTGTTGCGTCAACTCCATGTTTTAGAAAAGAAGCAGGTAGTTATGGAAAAGATACAAAAGGCATGATTAGACAGCACCAATTTTACAAAGTTGAACTTGTTAGTATAGTTGAAAATGACAAATGTCTTGATGAGTTAGAACGAATGACTAAATCAGCAACAATGATTTTAGACAAACTTAAACTTCCTTATAGAAAAATTATTTTAAGTACTGGTGATATGGGTTTTAGTGCAGAAAAAACTTATGACATAGAAGTATGGCTGCCATCTGAAGAAAAATATAGAGAAATTTCAAGTTGTTCATCATGCGGAACATTTCAAGCTAGACGTATGAAGGCGAGATATAAAAATAAAGATAATGTTACCGATTTTGTTGGAACTCTAAATGGCAGTGGTTTAGCCGTTGGAAGAACTTTAATTGCTATTTTAGAAAATTATCAAACTGAAGATGGATCAGTATTAATACCGGATGTTCTAAAACCATATATGGATAATATTGATAAAATATCTATCAATTAAGAGTTGTCTTTAAAAATTATTTAGTATAAATAACCAATAAATTATCGAGTAGTTTATGGATGCTGGAATTGGACAATTTATACCTTTAATACTAATTTTTGTTATTTTTTATTTTTTTCTAATAAGACCTCAACAAAAAAAAGTAAAAGATCATAAAGCAATGGTAGAAGCTTTAAAAAGAGGTGACAAAGTTGTTACTTCAGGCGGAATTATAGGTACTGTCGAGAGAGTGATTGATAATGAGAAAGTTGAAGTTCAAATATCTGAAAATGTCAATGTTGAAATTGTAAGAGCAACAGGAATCCAAGGTTTAGTAAATACTCAAGAAGTAAAAAAATAACATTAAAAAAAAATGTTATACTTTTCAAAATTAAGAATAATTACAGTTATAATATTTACATTATTGTTATCATATTTTGCATTATCTAATTTTTTTAAATTTGATGATAATTTATTTAATAAAAATATTAATTTAGGTTTAGATTTACAAGGAGGATCATATTTATTATTAGAAATTGATAATAAACCAGTTGTAACACAAAAGTTACAATCAAAAATATTAGAATTCAAAAAATATTTTAAAGATAAAAATTTAATTCTAAAAAATTTTTCTATTGATAAAAATAGCATTATATTTGAAGTAAATTCTAATGATGTTGAGCAAGTTAGAAAAATTCTTGATGATGATGAAAGTGAAATAAATCCTTACTTCCAACAATACAAATCTCATCAATTTGATTTTACCGAAGAGAATAATTTTTTTAAGTTATCATTTTCGAGATATGGTCTTGTTTTGTTAAAAAATTCATCATTAGATCAAGCTATCGAAATTGTAAGAAGACGTGTTGATGAGGTAGGAACAAACGAACCTAATATACTTAAAAGAGGCAATGATAGAATACTAGTTGAACTTCCTGGTCTTGACAACCCTGATAGAATAAAATCACTTTTAGGAAAAACTGCTAATTTAACTTTCCAATTTATTACTCAAAAATCTGAGCAGTCTTTTGGTTCTGAAAAACTACAATTTGAAGATGGACTAGAAGAAGCAATTGTTAGTAAAAGAATAATCTTAAGTGGTGACAATTTAGTAGACGCCAAACCAACAATGAATTCACAAACAAATGAAACTGTTGTTTCTTTTACTTTAGATAGAGTAGGTGCAAAAAAATTTGGTAAAGCAACAAGCTCTGGTGTTGGCAAAAGATTAGCAATTGTTTTAGATGGAAAAATAATAAGTGCACCTTCAGTTAGAGAGCCTATTATTGGTGGCGCTGGTCAAATTTCTGGAAATTTTACATTTCAATCAGCAACAGATTTAGCTTTGCTTTTAAGATCTGGCGCATTACCTGCGCCTTTAAATATTATAGAGGAGAGAACTGTTGGTCCAGACTTGGGACAGGACTCGATAGACGCAGGAATTTTATCATTAATAATTGGTTTTGCTCTAGTAGTTTTATTTATGATATATAAATACAAAACTTTCGGTTTTATTGCTAATTTAGCTCTAGTTACAAATTTACTTTTATTAATTGGTGTACTTACACTTTTTGAAGCAACTCTTACTCTACCTGGTATAGCAGGAATTATTTTAACGGTTGGAATGGCTGTTGATGCCAATGTTCTTATTTTTGAAAGAATTAAAGAAGAAATTAAAAATGAAAAAAATTTAATAATTGCTTTTGACTCTGGTTATACAAAATCAAGAACTACTATTCTTGATGCAAATGTAACCACATTAATTGCAGCTTTTATATTATTTTTTATGGGATCGGGACCAGTAAAAGGCTTTTCAGTGACGCTCGGTGTTGGAATTCTTACTACACTTTTCTCAGTTTATTTTATCGCTCGATTAATTACATCTCTTTACGTCATTAAAAATAAAGATAAGGAAAGAATTATATAATGACAAATTTAGCATTTAATAAATTTTATAAGAAATTTAATGTATTGTCGTTAATATTGATAATAATTTCGTTATTACTCCTTTTATTTAAAGGTTTAAATTATGGTGTAGACTTTAAAGGTGGAACATTAATAGAAGTAAGAACTGATAAAAATTCAAACAACATAAGCTTGATTAGAGATAGTTTTAATCAGATGAATTTAGGAGATGTTTCTGTAAAAAAATTTGGAAATGAAACTGATTTTATAGTTAAATTTGAGAAACAAAATTCAAATGATCCAAAATTTATAGAAAATATTAAATCAAAGTTATCAAATTCGATTGGTGATGTAGATTTTAGACGTGTTGAAAATGTAGGGCCCAAAGTAAGTTCCGAACTTCTTAAATCTGGAGTAATAGCAATTACTTTATCTTTGGCTGCAATGTTAATTTATATATGGGTAAGATTTGAGTGGCAATTTAGTTTAGGCGCTATAATGGCTATATTTCATGATGTGATTATAACTTTAGGTATTTTTTCATTATTTTCACTGGAAATAAATTTATCAATTGTGGCTGCTGTATTAACTATAGTTGGTTATTCCATGAATGATACTGTCGTTATTTTTGATAGAGTTAGAGAAAATTTAAAAAAATATGCTGATATAAAAATATTTGAATTAACAAATATTTCAATTAACGAAACTCTTTCAAGAACAATTATTACATCTATAACAACACTGCTAGCACTTTTATCAATTTATTTGTTCGGTGGTGAAATTTTAAAAGGATTTTCATTTGCTATGATCCTAGGCGTTGTATTTGGTACATACTCTTCAATTTATATTGCAAATCCTATTTTAGTTTTTCTCAAAGTATCTCAAAAAACAATAGTTAAAGAGGAAAAAGATTAATAAAGATTTTGTGCTATTACCATAGTTAATAACATTGGTAGAGATAGTAATGTATTCGTCCTAGAAAAAAGCATTGCTGTTTTTGCAGATTTAGCTTTAACTTCAGGTTCACTTTCAACTATACCCAGAGCTCTTTTTTGATTTGGCCATATAACAAACCAAACATTAAATGCCATAATAATCCCGAGCCACATACCAATTCCTATGGCAGAAACTTTTCCACCGCCAGAACCTATTCCTAAACTCATTGCTTGGTGAACATATCCATTTAAATAAGCTAAAATTAAGCCTGAGATTACAGTTAATAAAGCTGCCCATCTAAACCAAAATAAAGCAGCTGGAGCTATTACTTTTCCAATAGCGGGCTTTTGCTCATCTGGTATCTTAGCCATATTTGGAATTTGAACAAAATTGAAGTACCAAAGTAGACCTATCCACATTATTGCTACAACAACATGAATATATCTAAACAACCAACTCCAAAACAAAATATCAAAGTCAAATCCTCCATTACCAAAATATAATCCTAAGAAAAGAAGTATAGATAAAGCTAAAGAAACATGAATTGTTTTAGATAGCGATTGAAGAATCGATGTCATATTATTAATTATACTATTTTTTTAAAAAAATTTTAAGCAGTTTTTTTATATTTTAAATCTAATAATGGTTTTAAAAATTTACCTGTATAGCTATCTTTTGAGCTAATAATTTCTTCTGGTTTGCCTTCAGCAATAATATTTCCTCCTTTAATTCCTCCCTCCGGACCCATATCAACAATATAATCGGCAGTTTTAATTACATCTAAATTATGTTCTATTACAACGACAGTATTTCCTGTTGCAACAAATGTATGAAGAATTTCTAATAATTTTTTAATATCATGTTGGTGCAACCCAGTTGTTGGTTCATCTAAAATATACATTGTTCTTCCCGTAGATCTTTTTGAAAGTTCTTTTGCTAGCTTAATTCTTTGAGCTTCACCACCTGATAGTGTTGTGGCTTGTTGACCAATTTTTATGTAACCCAATCCCACTTTTTTTAATGTTAATAATTTAGATCTTATATTTGAAATATTTTCAAAGTATTCGCATCCTTCATCGACTGTCATATTCAATACATCGGCAATACTTTTTTCTTTAAATTTTATTTCTAATGTTTCTCTATTATACCTTGTACCTTTGCATTCATCGCATGTTATATAAACGTCTGGTAAAAAATGCATTTCATATGTAATTACTCCATCACCTTCACAAGCTTCACATCTTCCACCTCTAACGTTAAAAGAGAATCTTCCAGGCTTATATCCCCTTGATTTAGACTCAGGTAAGTTTGTAAACCAGTCTCTTATTGGTCCAAATGCACCTGTATAAGTTGCAGGATTTGATCTTGGAGTTCTTCCTATTGGAGATTGATCTATATCAATAATTTTATCTATTAATTCAATACCTTTAAATCCTCTAAATGGTTTTGGAATCTTTCTTGATTTATTATTATTTAATGTAAGATTTAAAGCATTATATAAAGTTTGAAGAATTAAAGTCGACTTTCCACTTCCTGAAACTCCAGTAACACAAGTAAAGCTACCCAAAGGGATTTTAAGATTTATATTTTTTAAATTATTTCCTGTTGCACCTTGAATTTCTAGAAATCTTCCATTTTTTGCAAGCCTTCTATTTTTTGGGATTGGTATAAAGCTTTTATTAGACAAATATCTTCCTGTAATACTATTATTATTTGATAAAATATCTTTATAGGTGCCTTGAGCAACAATTTCGCCGCCTTTACTGCCTGCTTCAGGTCCTAAATCTATTATATGATCTGCATTCATCATAGTTTCAGTATCATGTTCAACTACTATTACAGTATTTCCAAGATCTCTAAGTCTCTTTAAAGCATCAATTAATTTAACATTATCTTTTTGATGTAATCCAATTGATGGTTCGTCTAAAACATATAATACACCAGTTAGACCTGAACCAATTTGTGATGCTAACCTTATTCTTTGAGCTTCACCACCTGATAAAGTTCCAGATTCTCTTGATAAAGTTAAATAATCTAATCCTACATTTAAAAGAAAATTTAATCTTTCATTAATTTCTTTTAAAATATGTTGAGCTATTTTTAGTTGTCTTTTATCTAAATTATCCTCTAGTGATTTAAACCAATCTTTTGCATCAAGTATAGATTTTTCTGTAACTTCACTAATATTT
>CACDOF010000017.1 GCA_902554315.1 uncultured Pelagibacteraceae bacterium | reverse complement strand
TGTTTAATTCAGCTTATGTTCAGGCTCCTGTATGTGGGCCTTCTAGAGCCTCATACTACACTGGAAGAACAGTTTTTAGTCATGGCTCAACCTGGAATCAAGTACCTTTACCTATTGGAGAACTAACCATAGGTGATTATTTAAGACAAGAAGGAATAAGAACTGGAGTTGTTGGAAAAACTCATATGAGACCTGATACTGAAGGAATGAATAGATTAGGTATTTCAAAAAATACTGAAATCGGACTTATTGTTAGCGAACCTGGTTTTGAACCATATGAAAGAGATGATGGTTTACATCCAAATAATCATATAAAAAATTCTGAAAAAAAATTATCTTATAACGAATGGTTAAACAAACTTGGTTATGAAGGTGACAACCCTTGGGATAGTTGGGCTAATTCTGCAGAGGGAGAAAATGGTGAAATTTTAAGTGGTTGGAGATTAAGAAATTCAAACAAACCCTCAAGAATACCCGAGAAGCATTCTGAAACAGCATTCATGACAAAAAGAGCAATGGAGTTTATAGAGGATAGTGAAGATAAGCCATGGTTTTTACATTTATCTTATATAAAACCACATTGGCCTTATATTGCACCAGCCCCATATCACAATATGTTTTCATCCAATCAATTTTATCCAGTTCATAGATCTGATAGTGAAAAAGATATTAATCATCCAGTTTATAAAGCATTTATGGAGAATAGTATTTCAAAAACATTTTCAATAGACGAAGTAAGAGATACGGTTCTCTCAGGTTATATGGGTTTAATAAAACAAATTGATGACAACTTAGGAAGATTATTTAAATTTTTAGAAGATAAAAAAAAAATGGAAGATACAATGATAGTTTTTACATCTGATCACGGAGATTACCAAGGAGACCATTGGCTTGGAGAAAAAGAATTATTTCATGAACAAATTATAAAGGTACCTATGATAATTTATGATCCAAATTTATCTGCAAACACTAATAGAGGAGTGAAAGAAGATAGATTTATAGAGTCTATTGATTTGCTACCAACTTTTTTAGACGCTGTAGAAAGCAGCACAAGCAGACATAGACTTGAAGGACATTCTTTAATTCCTTTGTTAAGAGGTAAAAAAATTTCTAAATGGAGAGAAAGTGTTTTTAGTGAAATAGATTATTCATTTAACGAGGCTAGAAAAATTTTAAACCTTGGAGCTTCGGATGCCAGAGCATACATGATAAGAAATAGTAGATGGAAGTACATATATTATAAGGGTTTTCCACCTCAATTATTTGATTTAGAAAAAGATCCTAGTGAATTTAACGATTTAGGTCAAAATGAAGACTATTCAAAGATTAGAGAAGATATGAAAGAGCTTCTTTTGCAAAGAATTATTAGTAGAAAGAATAGAGTTACGGCTACCGATGAATTTGTAATGAAAGATAGAGATTACACAAAAGAAGATGGTATAATGATAGGAGTTTGGTAATTATGAATCCTTTAATTTTATCTTTAATTTGTTTAGTTCTAGTAGGTGTTTCAGCAAATCTTATTAAACTAATTAGAGAGAATAGATTACTCTTATTATTATCCCTTATCCCTTGCATATACATTTTGTTTTATGGAATTTACATAACTTTAGGTCCTATTGATTTATATGAAGATGGGACAAATAATTATTTTTTAAAAAATCCAGATGAAAAAGAACTTCCAATTGTTTTTGTATTATTAAAATTTTATCAATATATTTTAATTTTAGTTGGTGCAGTATTTGGCTACTTATATTTAAGCTATTTAAAGAAAATAAAAAATAATTCAAATAATGTTAACGAGTGAAGAAATTAAAAAATATAAAGAGGATGGATATTTAATCCCAAATTTTCAAATGCCTGAAAAAGATCTTCTTGAAATAGAAGAACTCCACAATTTATTGGTTGAAAAATTTCCTAAGTTTAGAAACTATTGTCCGGCTGTATTATTACATGATGAAAGATTTTTAAAATATTGTTTTAATGAAAAAATACTAAACATTATTGAACAACTTATAGGAAAAAATTTTGCTCTATGGAATTCTAGTTTCTTTGCAAAACCAGCGTTAAATGGTCACGCAACACCTTGGCATCAAGACGGACAATATTGGCCAATAAGACCTCTAGCCACATGTTCTGTTTGGTTGGCAATAGATGATGCAACACCAGAGAATGGCTGCTTAAAATTTATAAAAGGTTCACATAAAGAAAAAAAGTTAAAAAAGCATAAAATTAATAAAAGTAAAAAATTAACTCTTAATCAAGAATTACTTAAGTCTGAGTATTTAGAGAAAAACCCTGTAGATTTAATTTTAAAAAGAGGTCAAATATCATTACATGACGTTTATATGGTGCATGGATCAGAAGAAAATAAATCGGCAAATTCAAGAAGAGCAATGACTATGAGGTTTATGCCAACTACTAGTATTTTTGATCATAGGTTTGTTTTCAATACAAGAGATTTTTCAATAACAAAAATATATCAGGCTAGAGGCAAAGATGTTTCTACGAAAAATAATATGATACCTCTAAATTTTAAGAATACATAAGACTTGGTAAATACAAACATATTGCAGGAAAAGCTATAATAAGAGCAAGTCTTATTACATCTGTCATAAGAAAAGGAAGCGTTCCAAACCAAATTGTTTGCAAAGGTGTCTTTTGCATTACACCTTTGATAACAAATAGATTCATTCCTACTGGAGGAGATATTAATCCAAATTCAACTACTATCACTGCAAAAATTCCAAACCAAACTGGATCTATACCTGCATCAACTATGACTGGATAAAAAACTGGAATTGTAAGAAACAACATTGCAAGAGAGTCCATTACAGTTCCTAGAACTAAATATATTGCACAAATTACAAGAATTATTCCCAAAGGTGTCAATTGTAAGTGATTTATAAAATCGACTACAGCAAAAGGTAATTGAGTAACTGTTATTAAATAATTAAAAATACTTGCACCAATTACAATTAAATATAATGAACCTACAGTTTTGATAGTTGTCCAAACAGCATCCTTTAAAAGACTTAAAGTTAATTGACCTCTAAAAAATATAAAAATAAGAACAAGTATAACTCCTACAGCTGCACTTTCCGTTGCAGTAAAAAAGCCTAGATATAGTCCTCCCATCATTACTACAAATATTAAAAATATAGGAAAGACTTTTGATATAGCCGCAACTCTATCCTTAAACAGCATTTTGGTTCCATAACCACCTTGCGAAGGATAAATTAAAAGATATATTCTTATTGCTATCATATATAAAACAACTGCTATTAAACCTGGAATTAATGCAGCAAAAAAGAGTTCTTGAACTGATTGTTCTGTTAAATATGCATAAATTACTAATATTACACTTGGAGGAATAATAATTCCTAAAGTACCACCTGAAGCAATTGATCCACTTATTAAAGCATCACTATATCCATGTCTGCGCATTTCTGGACCAGCCATTTGAGACATGGTAGCTGCAGTAGCAATTGAAGATCCACAAATCATTCCAAACCCCGCACAAGCTCCTACCGTAGACATTGCAAGACCACCTTTATAGTGCCCAACAACAGCATATGCAGCATCATATAAATTTCTTGATAAATTAGAACTATTTGCAAGATTTCCCATTAAAACAAAAAGAGGTAGAACTGATAAAGTATATTTTGATACCGCATCAAAAGGAGCCGTTCCCAAAACAAATATAGCTGGATCAAAGCCTGATATTAATGCAAAACCAATAAAACCAACTACTAGCATTGCAATACCTATAGGAACATTAAGTACCATTAAAACTAAAACAGCAGCAAAAGACAAACCTCCATTTATAACTGATTCAATTCCCATCAAATTCCTTTAGATTGATATTTATTGTTAAAAATTGTTTTAATGAACCAAACTATAATTGCTAAAACGCTTAACCACATGCCTATTGAGCAAATAAAATAAAAAGGATAAAAATATAATTCAAGATCAAGAGTTACTCTTTTATTAGCCATAAATTTAAAAGAAGTAATGGTTGTTGCGTAGGCCATCAAAGACATAATTCCTATCATTAAAATAAACTTTAAAATAACAAGATAAGTTTTGAACACGCCGAGATTTAAATTATTTATAAAATCTGCTGAAACATTTGCATTCAAAAAAAAAGCTCTGGGCATAGCTAAAAAAGCAACTAAGGCCATACCAATTTCTACTAATTCAATGGTTCCAGTTACTGGTGAGTTAAGAAAACGCCTACCAAAAACATCACAAAAAGTTAATACAGCGAGAAAAAACAACACCAAACCCGAAGCGGTTGATGAATAACTAAAAATTTTGTCTATTTTAAATTTCATTACAAAATGCCACTTCTAATTTTACAAACTTTAACATATAAACCATTCCATAAATAGAAAGCATTAATTATGAAATTTATTTCTTTTTTGCACAATAAAGAAGCCAAATTTGGAGTTATAAACGAAAATCTAATAACCGACCTTACAGGAAAGGTTTTGGATTCTAAAACATTAAAAGAACTTATTCAAAAAAAAGGAATTTCAAATGCTAAAAAATATGCAGCTGAAAATCCTGGAAATATTAAATTAGATCAAATTGTATATTTGCCATTAATTCCAAATCCAGGAAAAATTATTTGTGTAGGATTAAATTATAGCGAACATGTTAAAGAGACAAATAGAACAGTTGAAGAAAATCCAGTTATATTTCATCGTTTTCCCGAAAGTCAAACTGCACATCAACAACCTATACAAAGACCAATTGCATCTCAAAGTTTAGATTTCGAAGGTGAAATGGCCGTTATTATGGGAGAAGCTGGAAAACATATTAAACCTGAAGATGCTCTTAAACATATTGTTGGTTACTCTTGTTATAATGAAAGTACAATTCGTGAATGGCAAAGACATACCAGACAATTTGGTATGGGTAAAAATTTTGAAAAGACAGGAAGTTTTGGACCTCACATGGTTCTATCAGAAGATATCAAAAACTATAAAGAACTTACACTTGAGACAAGACTTAATGGAGAGGTGATGCAAAATGCAAAACTTAGCCAACTTATTTTTGATATACCAATTTTAATTTCTTATGTATCTAAAGCAATGGCCTGGAGAGCAGGAGATGTGTTGGTTACAGGAACTCCTGGTGGAGTTGGATTTAAGAGAAATCCACCAATATTTATGAAACCGGGTGACAATGTTGAAGTAGAAATCACGGATATTGGTGTTTTATCAAACACAATTAAGGATGAAATAATTTAAATTTCACGTTAAACTTTAAAATATTATTAAAAAAAATGGGGGATAAAATGAAAAAAAAATTAATTGGATTTATTATAGGTATTTTTTCTTTAAGTATAGTAACCGCTGCAAATGCAGATGGACATACTGAGCTTAAATTAGCAACTTTTGAACCACCTAAAGCGTTCATAGCTAGTAAAATTTTAGCTGCTTGGGCAAAAAAAGTTAATCAATGTTCTGCTGGAGAATTAAATGTTAAAATGTATGCAGGAGGAGTTTTAGGAAGTCCTCCAAAGCAATACGATATTGTGACTTCAGGTGTCGCTGATATTTCTTGGACAGTTCTTGGATATATTGGAGGTCAATTTCCACTTAGTTCAGTAATTGAATTACCTTTTCTAACAAAAACTTCTAAAGCAGGAACTACAGCTTTAAATACTTTGTTTAACGAAGGATATTTAGATAAAGAAATGGCTGGTATTAAAGTAATAGGATTACACTCTAATCCAGGATACCACGTACACATGAAAGACACTAAAGTAGTTAATCCTTCAGATTTTAAAGGAAAAAAAATGAGAGTACCTAGTAAGATTGCTGGAACTATTCTTAAAACTTTGGGAGCAACAGGTGTAAAAGTTCCTGCTCCAGGTACCTCAGAAGCACTTAACAAAGGTGTAGTAGATGGAACTCCATTCCCTTACACTGCTATTGGTTCATTTAGATTATTTGATGTAACTAAGTATCATACTGAGTTACATGTAACTAACGCAACATTTGGTCTAATAATGAATGAAGCAAAATACAATGGTCTTTCAAGTAAAGCACAAGGTTGTATTGATAAATATAGCGGTCATGCTTTTGGTGACTGGGCTTCAAATCTAATTGATAACCAAAATGCAAAAATGAAAAATGAGATTTCGAAAAGAGAAGGTCATGAAATTATCATTGCATCAGACTCTGTAATTGCTGAATATAAAAAAATATTAGCACCAATAGAATCTGACTGGTTAGACGAAATGAAAGGCAAAGGTCTTGACGGTGACGCTGTTCTGAATAGAGCAAGACAAATTATTACAGCTATAGACGGTTAGTAAATAAAATCTTCAATTGAGCCCGCATTATTCATGGCGGGCTCAAAATTAATTTAGTATAATATTTTCATGGCAATAAATGCATTAAGCTACATTGGTGTAAATTCAGATAAAATTGAGGATTGGTCTGATTATTCTGAAAAGTGTTTAGGAATGCAAAGAGTTGATAGAGCAAAAGGAACTCTATCATTTAGAATGGATGATCAAAAGCAACGTTTGGCCATAACTGGAGATACGGGAGATAGTCTAGCTTTTATAGGATGGGAAGTAGAAAAAAAAGAAGATTTACAAACCTATGCTGCAAAATTAGAAAAGAATAATGTTCCTGTTACTTTAGGAAATTCATCTTACTCAGATAAAAGATTTGTAGATGAATTGATTTATTTTAATGATCCACAGGGAAATCGTATAGAGCTTGTTTATAGCCCCATGAAAGACAAAGATCCTTTCAAACCATCTCGTCCAATATCTGGTTTTAAGACAGGAGCTCTTGGAATGGGTCATGTTGTTTTGCATGTTAAAGATTTTGATACAGTTGTTCCTTTTTATAAAGACTTAATGGGATTTAAAATTAGCGATTATAGCCATACACCAATATCACTTTGTTTTTTTCATGTAAATGGACGTCATCATAGTATGGCATTGTTTGGTTCTGGTAAATTAGGATTTCACCATTTTATGGTTGAATATAATAATCTAGACGATGTTGGGCAAGGTTATGATTTAATACAGTACGAAGAAGGAAAAATTGCTTATACAATTGGCAGGCACACAAATGATTATATGACTTCATTTTATTCAATTACTCCATCAGGTTTTTTTGTTGAAAATGGATGGGGAGGAAGAATAATTGATCCTGGCAATTGGAAGCCCATCGAAACTTTTGAAGGACCAAGTTTTTGGGGCCACGAAAGATTGTATTTACCTGATGATGAGAGAATGAAATTTAGAAATAAAAGAATGGAAACTGCAGCAGAAGGAAAACAAGCTCCATTGCTAATTGACTGTCCATGGTTATATACAAATATAAAAAACAAAAAATAATTTCATAATCAGTTAAATCTAAAAAATGAAAAATTACGATGTAGCAATTATTGGATTAGGACCCACTGGCGGAACATTGGCTAATTTAATTGGATTAGGAGGTTTTTCAGTAATAGTTTTAGATAAAGAAAAAAGTTTCTATCCACTACCAAGAGCTGTTCATTTTGATGATGAAGTTATGAGAGTTTTTCAAACAATCGGAATAACTAACAGTTTTTTAAATCATACGATAATTAACAAAGGTACAAAGTTTGTTAATTCTAAAGGAAAAGTAATTTTAGATTGGCCACGACCAAGAAAACTTACTGAAAATGGATGGTACCCAAGCTATAGATTTAATCAACCAGACTTGGAAAAAAAACTCAGAAAAAAACTTAAGGATTACAAAAAAGTCACAATAAAGCAAAATGCAGATGTCAGAAGAGTTCAAAATATCAAGAACGGTTTTGCAAAAATAATATATAAAAATAGTGTCAATAAAAAAACTCATGAAATTTATGCCAAATATGTAATTGGTTGTGATGGTGCAAATTCAATAACTAGAAAACTAATGGGAACAAAAATGGATAACTTAGGATTTACACAAAAATGGGCAGTAGTAGATCTAATATTAAAAAAAAATAAAAAAAATTTACCTGATAGAACGATTCAATATTCTAATCCAAAACAACCAGCAACCTATTGTAGAAATGTTGGAAAAAGACGAAGATGGGAATTTGCTATAAAAAATAATTTAAGTGAAAAAAAAGTATTATCAGAAAAATATATTTGGAACTTTTTAAAACCATGGCTAAAAAAAAATGAAGCTTATTTAGAAAGAAAAACAATTTATACTTTTGAGTCTGCAATTTCTAGAAAATGGAGGAAGGGGAGAATTTTTATTTCCGGTGATGCAGCTCATCTTATGCCCCCATTTATGGGTCAAGGTATGTGTGCAGGTATAAGAGACGCATCAAATTTAGCATGGAAAATTATGAAATGTTTAGAAAATAACCATGATGAAAAGTTGTTAGACACATATCAGTCTGAAAGATTCTCGAATGTTAAAGAATATATTGAAACAACAATGAGAATGGGAGAATTTGTAAATGCCGCAGAGTCAATTCAAATAACTGATAATATTTCTTCAAGTACGGATGGAATTAAAAGCATGAAATCTATAAAACCTGGATTAGGCATAGGTTTGGGGCCGGAAAGAGATAAAAATAGAGGAAAAATTTTTCCACAATTTAAGAAAAAAAATGGAAAAAATCTTGATGAAAAATTTTCAAAAAATCCATTACTTATAGTTTCTTCAAAAATAAAAAAAAAAATTCCAACAAAATTAAACCATATAAAAGATATAAATGTGATTGGTCTAAGTAAATATTTAGAAAGTATTAATTCTTTTGCTGTTATTGTTAGACCAGATAGATTTATTTTTCAATCATGCAATAAAACAAAAAATTTTAATAAATTAGTTAATTTATTTAATAAGTTTTAATCAAACAAAGAATTTGCTGCTTTTACTTTTGTTTCATTATTTGAAGCTATTTCTCCATCTGGCATTAGTATTGAATTTTCAAAACCAACTCTGATTTTTCCACCTAGCTTTATTGCTTCTTTAAGACAAGATATTTCTTCATTACCAAAAGCACAAACTGCCCAATCGGCATTAATATTATGCTCTTTTAGTCTATCTATGAACATGGATATTTTTTCAGGCTTACTAACTTTACCAGAGTAATGACCTATAACAAACAAGCACCATACTCCATTTTTTGAAATATTTGACATTGATAATAAATTTGACAAAAGATCGAGATCTTCTGGCTCATAACAAATATGCTGAATTTTTGTTCCAGCATCAGTCAAACTTTTATACAACTTCAAATCATCACTCGTAGGATTTCGAGATGGTATCATTTCCCGAATTCCAATAGATATTCCTGGTGGCATAACTTCATATGCTAGTTTTCGCATTTCATTAGGCAAATACTTTCCAATAGCTTCTGTTGTTACTTGTAAATGCATATTAGGAACTTTTTTCTCAAGTTCTGTAAGAGCTTTATTACAAAGTTCAGAGTCTAATACATGCTGACCCATATCATCTCTTATATGAAAATGAATAGCTCCTGCGCCTGCTTCATAACAAGCTTTGGCAGTTTCAACTATTTCTGCAATTGTAATTGGTACAGCAGGATGATCTTTTTTCATTGGTCTTGCTCCATTTGGTGCTACCATTAATCTTGGTAATTTATCAGGTTTGTGAAAAGACATAAAAATATTTTATCTTAGTGAAGCTGCTATGTTTCCACCATCTACCGTCAATACGGCACCAGTAGTTTTTTTTGAAATTGCTAAGTGAAAAAATGCTTTAGCAACATCTTTAGCTTTAACTTCATTTAAAAGTAAATTTCCTTTCATATATTCTTCAGTTGAAACTTCTCTAGCTTTTGCTCTGGATTTAATCATTTTATCATTTAGCAAACCACTTCTTATTCTATCAGCATTTACCCCATTAGATCTAATACCAAATGAGCCGTAATCAAGTGCATATTGTTTACATAAATTAAGCAAAGCAGACTTTGGCAAACCATAAGGGCCAAAGTTTTTTCCAGGATTAACCGATTGTTTTGAAATATTAAATAATAAACAACCATTAATATTTTGTTTTTTCATTATTTTAATTGCTTCAGAAGCACAATTTTGATGTGAAAAAAAATTATCCTCAAAACTTTGTCTTAGAATTTTATCATCGACTTCAGCAATAGGTCCACCGATAGCAGTTCCTGCATTTGATATTAAAATATCTATTCCACCATACTTTTCACAAATCAATTTAAAGGCTCTATTTACGCTTGATTTATCTCTAACATCGCAATGTATACATAAATCATTTACTTTTGATTGCATTTCTTTAACTTTTTTTAAATTATAATCTAAAAGCACAACTTCAGCTCCGTAGCTTTTGAAAATTTTATATGTTGCTGATCCTATTGCTCCAAAACTACCTGTAATTACCACAACATTTCCTTGAAGTTCTTTCTTAGTTTTTTTTATTTTTGCCTGTTCTAATGACCAGTACTCAACATCAAAAATATCTTTTTCAGGTATGAACTTATATTTTGACGTCTCTTCAACTGAAGATATTACTCTTGCATTAGTTTCTGTAAGATCTCCTGCAATTTTTGCTGCTCCAAGACTATCTCCTACTGTAAATAAACCAACATTTTGAACCAAGATAACTCTTGGTGACGTATCTAGCATTGTTTTTTTCTCTTTAACTTTTTTTCTATTTTTATTGAAATAGTTAATGTATTTTTTCCTATAATTTTTAAATGCTTTTTCTGCGGTAATTATAAAATCATCAATAGATGAATTTGGTTTAGGAGTAATTACTAGTGGAAAAGGTTTAACTCTAATTACATGGTCTGGTGTAGCAGTTCCCTTTGAAGAATAGTTATAAACATTTTTCCCATTTATAAAATATTTTAAATCCTTGTTTATTCTATAACTTACAATAAATTTTCTTTCTTTATTCTCTGACAGTAGACCTCTTAGAATTGGAGAGATTTCATCAGGATTAAAATTTGTTTGATAATTTTTAATTTGTTTTATTTTTTTAACTTTGAGTTTTTTTATTTCTTTTTCAGCTTTTGAAACATATTTTATCATTAAGTCATAAGATTTTTTTGCTTCGTTTGCGAATGTAAATATTCCATGATTTAATAAAATTAAACATTCAATATTTGGATTTAATGAATAAACTTCATTAATTTTTTTGGCCAGTCCGAAGCCAGGCATAACATAAGGTATAATACTGACTCTTTTCCCAAAAATTTTTTTACAAAAGTTTAAACCGTTAGGTCTATTAGTTATGTTCATTATTGCATCGGAGTGGGTATGATCTACAAACTTAAATGGAAGGAATGCATGTAAAAATGTCTCAACAGAAGGATTTGGAGATTTAATATCTAGCAAATTTCTTTTTTGATAAGCAACCATATCTTCGTCAGAAAGATTTTTTTTATTTTTTAATGCTAATAGAGGTTGCAATTTTACCGCTGGAAGACCTTCAGGTTCTATTTCTGCCATATCCCAACCACTTCCTTTTACACATAGAACTTCATAATTTTTTCCATCTAGGTCTTTTATTTTAGTTTTAACTGAAGTATTTCCACCACCGTGAAGGACTAGTTTGCTATTTCTGCCTAATAATCTGGTTGTATAAACTCTTAGAGCCATATCTTTAGAATGACCAACCTTTTTATAAGACTTGATATATTTTTTAGCTTCTGAATTTGACCAGTTGTTTTTCAAAGTTTTTTCCTCAACAAATTATTATATTAGTTTTTTATTTGAAAGAAGAGGAAAAATTTGATTATTTGAATATTTAGGAGAATCTTTAATGATAAAAGTAGGCGAACATATAACAGTTGATATTGTTGGAACTACCAAAGAATATAGTCCAGAATTTTATGAAAAATTAGTTTATAAAATTGCTAAGTTGGCAAAAGTAACTGTTCTAGAGATTTCAAAATATAAATTTGAACCACAAGGTTTTACTCTAGTAGCTTTATTAGCTGAAAGTCATATGAGCTTTCATACATTTCCTGAAAATGGAATTATAAGTTTTGATTTTTTTACTTGTGCTAAAGTTTCTCCATCAGTTGCTATAGATGTTATTAAAAATGAAATTGAGCATACACACATAATTAAAAAAGAATTTAATAGAGATACTATAGATTTGTATCATGACAATTATAGCTCTCCGGGTTTGCGAAAGTCTTATGTTGTAAATAAAGTTTTAGAAAATTTTAAATCAAAGGCTGGTCAATATATTGAAATTTTAGAACTAGAGCAATTTGGAAAATCTCTTTTTATTGATAATGAAATTCAGGTAGCTGAAACAGATGAGCATTTATACAGTTCAACATTTGTGAATTCAGGATTGAAATTAAATCCAAAAAAAGAAAAAGCAGCTATTATTGGTGGTGGAGATGGTGGGGTTGCTCGAGAATGCATATCACAAAACTTTGGTTTTATAGACTGGTACGAATTAGATCCTGAGGTTGTTGAGGTATGTGACAAGCACTTGAGTAAAATTGGAGAAAAAGCATCTGAAAAAAATTCTGTAAAGTGTGTTTGGGGTGATGCTTTTGAAAGTATAAATACAGTTAAAGATGATACTTATGATCAAATTTATGTTGATCTTAACGATGATCAATTTTGTATAGACCTAGCTGCTAAAAATATGGACTCTTTAGTAAGAATTCTTAAGCCAAAAGGTGTTATTACCGCTCAAGTAGGAAGCCAGGATAAAAAACCAAAACAGGTTGAAAAATGGATGAATGTATTTAACCAAAGTTTTGGGAATACAAATTTATCAAGAGTTTATATACCTAGCTTTGATTGTTCTTGGAATTTTTCATCATCTATAAATCATTAATTTCTTTTTAAATCTCATTTTTTGTGAAATAATATTTTTTTTATTTTAGGAGGGAAAATGAATAAATTAAAAAAATTTGGATTGGGATTAATTGTATCTCTTTTCTTATCGTTTACTGCAAACGCAGGTTCTATTAAAATTGGAACAGAAGGAGCCTATCCTCCTTGGAATTCTAAAGATGCTTCAGGAAATTTAATTGGCTTTGAGGTTGAACTTGCAAATGCTTTATGTGAAATAATGAAACATAATTGTACAATTGTGGAGCAAGACTGGGATGGAATGATACCAGCTTTAACATCAAAAAAATTTGATGCAATAATGGCTGGCATGTCAATTACTGATGAAAGAAAGAAAACTATAAACTTTTCTCAAGGTTATGCAGATGAAGTAGCTTCGTTAGCTGTAATGAAAGGTTCTAGTTTAGAAAACTTAGATACACCAGAAGGTATAAACCTATCAATCGGCGGATCAGAAGTTACAAAAGCACTTAAAACACTTACTGGAGCTTTAGCAGGAAAAACTGTATGTGTTCAAACTGCTACAATTCATCAAAACTTTTTAGACTCAGGTGATGTTGGAAAAGTAAAAGTAAGAACTTATAAAACACAAGACGAAGTTAACTTAGATTTAACTTCAGGTAGATGTGATGCTGCTCTTGCTGCTGCAGTTTCTTTTACAGATTATGCTGAAAAATCTGGTAAAGCTGTGGTATTAACTGGACCTACATTTTCTGGAGGTGCATTTGGAAATGGTGTTGGTGTAGGAATTAGAAAAGGAGACTCTAAACTTCTTAATGATTTCAATGCTGCCATTGACAAAGCTAGAGACGATGGAACTATTAGCAAACTTGCTATTAAATGGTTCGGTTTTGACGCTTCAATGTAATTAATTTAAGATTTGGCGACTATAATGTATAGTCGCCAATCTATATGGAACTTCTCGCATTTGGAAATACTGGTTGGGGAGATGAGTTATTTTACGCAACATTAATGACTTTGGCCGTATCTATTACGGCAATGATTATTGGTTTCTTTTTCGCTTTAATTTTTACTCCGCTAAAATTATCTAAACATAAATCACTAAATTTAATTGGAAATTTCTACACTACCGTAGTCAGAGGAGTTCCAGAACTTTTAATAATCTATCTTTTATTTTTCGGTGGAAGTGGAGCTATAATGTATGTTGCCTCAATATTTGGATATAATCAATACATAGAAATTAATGCCTTTATAACAGGCGCATTTTCAATTGGTATTATATCAGGAGCGTATTCTACAGAAGTTTTCAGAGGTGCCATTCAATCGATAGATAAAGGACAGTTTGAAGCTTCTAAAACCTTGGGAATAAAAAAATACGTTCAATTTTACAAAATAATTTTACCTCAAATGTTAAGATTAGCTTTGCCAAATTTAAGCAATGTTTGGCAGATAACTTTAAAAGATACATCTCTTATATCAGTTACAGGTTTAGTTGAAATTATGAGACAATCTTATATTGCAGCTGGGTCAACAAGAGATCCTTTATTTTTTTATTCATTTGCAGCAGTTTTATATTTGCTTCTTACTTTTTTTAGTATGAAAATAATTAATAAATTAGAAATGAGATATAGCAGAGGTTTTTAATGGATTTAGAGTTGATGACAAACAGTTTTCCGAAGTTATTAAGTGCAACAATGGTTACTTTAAAACTTTTGTCTGTATCATTAATAATAGGATTATTTATCGGTCTTTTTTTTGCAATCTTAAGGATGAATAAAAATTTATTTATAAATAAATTTGCATATGGATATTCTTATATTTTTAGAGGCACACCTTTATTAGTCCAAATTTTTATTATTTATTTTGGTTTAGGACAAATCGAATATTTAAGATCAACTTTTTTATGGGTAGTCCTAAAAGAACCTTATTGGTGTGCAATTATAGCTTTCTCTTTAAATACTGGCGCTTATACTTCAGAAATATTAAGATCTGCATTTCAAACAATTAAGCCTGGGTTTATTGAAGCTGGGAAAAGTTTAGGTTTACCTAGAAAATTTATTTTTTATAAAATTCAAATTCCTATAGCCATCAAACAGTCTTTACCTGCTTATGGTAATGAAATAATTTTAATGCTTAAAGGAACTTCTTTAGCTAGTACTGTAACTTTGATGGATTTAACAGGTGTTGCTAAATATATAATTTCAACAACATTTAAACCTGTGGAAGTATTTATAGTTGCTGGTGGAATTTATTTATTTATGACATTCGTCATTCATAATTTTATAAAATATTTAGAAAAGAAATTTAGCTATCAGTAATTAGTATATTCTTTGATTTCTTTAATTTTTGAACCAGTAATATTATTAATTTCTAATTTAATTTTTGCTCTTTTATCATTTAAAAAATGTACATCTCTAGATAGATTTATAAATTTTTCTCCAAAATCAGAGTTTTTTTCGCACATTCTTTTATCATCCTCAATAACCCAAAGTTTAGAATTGATTTCTTTCAAGGATTGAAAAAGTTTTTCTAATTTTTCATCTGATTTTACATTTTTGGTCATTTGGTCTTTTAAAAGATTATATTCATTATTAATAAAATTAAGTTTTGCATCATCTTTAATCTTCTCTTTTTTGATTTCCAAAATTGATATTTTGTCTAAAAGTTCACCAACTGATACTTCAACTAGAATTTTGTTCATAAAAATTTATAGTATGTTAAATTGTTAAAAATATGTCCAATATATTAGTAATTAAACATGGATCTTTAG
Organism: uncultured Pelagibacteraceae bacterium; assembly: GCA_902554315.1. Classification (GTDB taxonomy): domain Bacteria; phylum Pseudomonadota; class Alphaproteobacteria; order Pelagibacterales; family Pelagibacteraceae; genus Pelagibacter. The sequence goes on along the minus strand of CACDOF010000017.1, from coordinate 1,036 downwards.
GAGATATAGCCCAAGCTAGCGGTGCAATTCAAGATATATATGAAAATCATAATAATGATCAAATTTTTATCCTTACAACAAAACCTTATGTTGATCTTTTTAAAAAAAATCCATTCATTAAGGAAGTAATTTTAGACAAAAGACTATCTAGATTTAATCTAATTTACCTTTACAGACTCATGAGAGTTATAAAAAAATATAATTTTGTTAAAGTATACGATCTTCAAAATTCAAGCAGAACATCTTTTTATAAGAAAATTTTATTTCCCAACGCAAGCCTAAATATTTGGTCATCATCTGAAACGACTCTTCCTTCAGATAAAACAAAAGAGGAATTCGATAAAAAACCTGTGCTTGAAAGATTTAAACATCAACTTAAATCTTGTGATCTAAAAACTACTAAAACAATGTCGCCTGATTTTACTTGGAGTTGTTCTGATATCAGCAATATTAAATCAAATTACAAATTAGATAAATATATTATTTTATTTCCATTTTGTTCAACACATTTAGAAATAAAAAAATGGCCTTATTACAATGAACTTATTGATAAAATTAAAAATAAGTACCAGGACTATTATAAAATTGTTGTTGTCCCAGGACCTGATGAAATTAATGAAGCTGAAAAATTTAATTGTTTATGCGTTTTAAATAATGGAAAATCATTAGATATTTCTCAATTATCATCAATGATTAAGCAAAGCTCGTTTGTTATTGCAAATGATACTGGACCTGCTCATATTGCAGCTCATTTAAACGCAAAAGGTTTAGTGTTATTTGGATCTCATACAACAGCGTTTAAAGTAAGCATTGAAAGAGAAAACTTTAAAGCAATACAAGTCACTGATCTAAAAAATCTATCATCGGAAAAAGTTTTTGAATATTTTTTAAAATCTATACATTGATGGAAATTAATTCACTTTTTTTTATTAGTGTTGTTCCCGCAATTATTTTGTATGGAATAGCAAAATCTGGTTTGGGAGGATCTATATCATTAATTTCTGTTCCATTGATGACTGTTGTGATGCCATTAAAT
>CACDOF010000016.1 GCA_902554315.1 uncultured Pelagibacteraceae bacterium | reverse complement strand
AAATGTCCCAAATTTTGCAATTTTTACTTTATTTTTTTTAATTATATTATTTAGTAAGATTTGAAAAATATCTTCCAGTAAAGTTTCACTTATTTTTTTTGAAAATCCTATTTGCATATAAATTGAATTAACAATTTCTTTTTTTGTTAAATTGATTCTCATTTAGCTACATTATATTTTCTTTAATTTTATTAATCAAATCACCTCTGATTGTTTTTTCACATACTTGTATAGAATGAGAAAAGCCTAATGCGTCTGTCGATCCATGACTTTTTATAACTGGTTTATCCAATCCTAATAAAATTGCTCCGTTATATAATCTTGGATCAAGTTTATTTTTAAATTTTTTTAAATTATTTGAATTTAACAATGATGAAATTTTTCCTAAAATTGAATTTGTTAATGCTAATTTTAATTCACTGACAATGAATTTGGCTGTACCTTCTGCAGTTTTCAATGCAATATTTCCAGTAAATCCGTCAGTAACAATTACATTAACTCTTCCCTCCATAATTTCATTACCTTCGACATATCCATGAAATTCATAAAGAGGATTTTTAATCTCATTAAGTTTTTGATATGTATTTTTAACTACATTGTTGCCTTTAATTTCCTCAGAGCCAACATTCAATAGTGCAACTTTAGGTGTATCATTATTAAATAAAGCCCTATATAGAGCTGAACCCATTAAACTAAAATCGACTAAATTTTTTTCATTACATTCAATGTTGGCACCTAAATCTAAAACTAAATTCATACCATTGTTATTTGGCCATAATCCAGAAAGTGCTGGTTTATCAATATTCTCAATCATTTTAAGATTTAGTTTGGCAATAACAAATAATGCGCCTGTATTACCAGCTGAAATAATTGCATCTGCTTCATTATTTTTTAAACATTCAATTGAAAGCCATAAGCTTGTATCTTTACCTTTTTTTGCTGCAGCTAATGCACTATCCTTACCTTCAACAAATTTATTTGTATGAAAAATTTCTATTTTATTTTTATTAATACTAAACTTTTCAATAAGCGGATCGATTAATGACCTGTCACCAAAAATTTTATAATTTACATTTTTTGAATATTTTGCATGAATCGAAATTCCTTCGATAACTTTTTGTGGAGAATTATCACCACCCATTGCATCTATAGCAATTGTAATGGGTTTTTTCATAAAAATTATTCTTTTGGATCTAAAACTTGTCTACCTTTATAAAAACCAGTTTTTAAATCTAAATGATGTGACAGTCTATATTCACCAGACTTTTTATCCTCAACTATATTCTTTGAAGAAAACTTAATATGAGAACGTCTTTTTCCCGCTCTAGATTTTGTTGTTTTGCGTTTTGGTACAGCCATAATTAAATTTTTAAGTTTAATATATCTTTTGTAAACTGATTTAAAGTATTTTCTGATAGAAATTTTCTATATTTTTCAAAATAATCAACATAAAACTGAATATCATCACCAATTTTGAGAAAATTGGTTAAAATATTGATTCTAGAAATGTTATTTAAATTAGGCCAAGTTTCAATTTTTTCAATTATAGAATAAAATAAATTAATATACTGCTTCATTTTTTTATTAACAGACACATCGCCATAACCGATTTCTCTAATCGATAATTCAATTTGCCTCATAAAAAAATCAAAAATATCTTGACTCTCATTTTTAGAAATATTCCCTTTATAATTTTTTAAAAAAAAACCAAAATGAAAAAAAAGAATAATCAATCTATCAGAAAAGGTTTCATTTTGCTCAAGTTTCAAATAAAATTTTTTATTTCTAGTTAATTTTATCAAATTGTTGTAAATATTTAATTTATTATTAGTCATATGAAAATATTAGTTTTATTTATTTTTTTATTTACACTGAATTGCTCAACAAATAAAGTTTCAAAAGTGCATGGAATGAGATTAATCGAAAATAAATATGAAAAAATCCAAATAAATAAAGATAATAAAAATGATGTTAGAAAGCTAATTGGCCCACCTTCAAGTATAAGTAATTTTGATAACAATAAATGGTTTTATATAGAAAGAGAAAAAACAAATCAATCAATAGTTAAATTAGGAATACAAAAAATAAAAAAAAATAATATTCTTGTATTACAATTCAATAATTTTGGAATATTAGAAGATAAAAAAATGCTAGATTTAAAGGACATGAATAAGATTGCCTTTAATAAAAATAAAACTGAAAAAAAATTCAAGCAAGATAATTTTTTGTATAATGTTTTTTCATCATTAAGAGAAAAAATTAACGCGCCAACACGTAACAAGAAAAAATAAAATTAACCTGCTATTACAGCTAAAAGTAGTAAAGCCACAATATTTGTAATTTTAATCATTGGATTTACTGCTGGACCAGCTGTATCTTTGTATGGGTCGCCTACAGTATCGCCTGTAACTGCAGCTTTATGAGCCTCTGACCCTTTTCCGCCAAATTTTCCATCTTCTATATATTTTTTTGCATTATCCCAAGCTCCACCTCCTGCTGTCATTGATACTGCAACAAATAAACCTGTTATTATTACTCCAAGCAACATAGCACCTACAGATGCTAAGGCAGCAACCTGTCCTCCTATAGAATAAATTACGAAGTATAATACTATTGGTGAAAGAACAGGAAGTAGTGAAGGTATAATCATTTCTTTAATTGCTGCTTGTGTTAATAAATCAACTAATTTTCCATAATCTGGTTTAGCTTTACGTTTCATTATCCCAGGTATTTTTTTAAATTGTCTTCTTACCTCAACAACAACAGCGCCACCTGCTCTACCAACTGCTTGCATACCCATAGATCCAAATAAATAAGGTAGCATTCCTCCAATTAATAAGCCAACAACAACAAAAGGATTTGATAAATCGAATGTTACTACAATTCCTTCCAAATTTGATCCTGCGACTTTTGAAAAATGTTTTATATCTTCTGTGTAAGCAGCAAATAGAACTAAAGCACCCAAACCAGCTGATCCTATTGCATAACCTTTAGTTACAGCTTTAGTGGTATTTCCTACGGCATCCAATGCATCAGTAGTTTTTCTTACATTTTTTGGAAGATTAGACATTTCGGCTATACCTCCCGCATTATCAGTAACAGGACCATAAGCATCTAAAGCAACTACCATACCAGCAAGAGCCAACATTGTAGTCACGGCAATAGCAATTCCAAAAAGTCCAGCTATATAATTTGTAAGGAGGATACCCGCAACTATTATTATAGCTGGTATTGCAGTTGCCTCCATAGAAACCGCTAATCCTTGAATTACATTAGTTCCATGACCAGTGGTTGATGATGCAGCTACACTTTTTACAGGTCTATAATTTGTCCCCGTATAATATTCTGTAACCCATATAATTAGTCCTGTTATTACTAAACCAATAATTCCACAATAATATAAACTTAAACCTGAAAAAGATTTATCTCCAACGCTATAATATGAATCAAAACCGATCACATAATCAGTAACTGGATATAAAACTATCAATGAGATTACAGCGGTTGCAACAAATCCTTTATACAAAGCATTCATTACATTTTTTGAATTTCCCAGTTTAACAAAAAAGGTACCTATTATTGATGTTAATATACAGGCACCACCAATTGTTAAAGGATAAATCATCATATTCATGTCACCATGAAAAAAAATTGAAGATAGAACCATTGTGGCAACAATAGTAACAGCGTATGTTTCAAATAAATCAGCTGCCATACCAGCACAATCACCAACATTATCACCAACATTGTCAGCAATTACAGCGGGATTTCTTGGGTCATCTTCAGGAATTCCAGCTTCAACTTTACCAACTAAATCTGCTCCTACATCAGCACCTTTTGTAAATATTCCACCACCCAATCTTGCAAATATAGAAATTAAAGATGCACCAAAACCTAATGCAACTAAAGCATTAACTATTTCCCTCTCATCAACACCAAGTTTTAGTAAAATAAAATAATATACTGCTATAGATAATAAAGCTAATCCAGCAACAAGCATTCCAGTAATTGCACCAGATTTAAAAGCAATTGACAAACCATGGGCAAGACCTTTTCTTGAAGCTTCGGCAGTTCTCACATTTGCCTGCACTGATACAAGCATTCCAACATAACCGGCTATTCCAGATAAAGTTGCACCAACTAAATATCCTATTCCAACTAAAAAACTAAATGCAAAACTAATAATTATTAAAACTACTAATCCTACTATTGCAATTGTTCTATATTGTCTATTTAAGTAAGCCTTTGCACCAACTTGAATCGCTGAAGCTATTTCTTGCATTTTATTATTACCCGAACTTGATTTAATAATACCAACTCCTGTAACAAATCCGTAAACGATTGATAATAAGCCAGCAAATATTGTGTAGTATAAAATAGTTTCAATTGAAGTGTTCATATATTCCTTAAATAGATTTAATGTTTAATTTTAAAATCCGGACATTACAAAAAAAAGCATAAAAGGCAATATTTAACTTACTAAAATTTATGGAAATATCCTTCGTAATTCAAAGATTTTAACTGTTTTTCATTGTTAATAATTCTATATACATGAGATTGATTTGTAATTGTTCCAATTAGAGTAATTTTTTGATTGATTCTTTTTGAAAGATTTTTGATGTATGGTCTATTTTTTTTTGAAGATGAAAAAATTATTTGATAATCGTCACCTCTTGAAACATAATTAATAATTTTTTTATTATTTTTTGTTACATAATGGTGTAAATTTTTAGATATTGGTAAGTTATTTATAAATAAATTAAATCCAAATTTTTGTTCATTAATTAGCTTCTTCAAATCAGAAATCAATCCATCAGAAATATCAAGAGAAGATGTAGCAATCTTAGCTAAATAACTATGTATATTTACAGGTAAATCTGGTTTGTAATATTTGCTTATAAAATAATTTTTCATTTTTTTACTTATTGTTATTTTTTTTTTAAGTATATTTAGACCAACGTAACTATCTCCTAAATTTCCTGTTACATATATATCATCACCTAATTTGGTCTTATTTCTTTTAACAATTTTTTTGGAATATCCTAATGTAGTAACAGAAAACGATGATTTTTTTGAATTAACAGTATCACCACCAGACAATAAAATATTAAACTTTTTTTGTTCTTCATTTATAGATTTAGAGATTAATTTTAGATTTCTTATATTAAAATGTTTTTTATCACCACTACCTGAAATAAAAATATATTTTGGAGTTACACCTTTGCAATATAAATCAGAAATTGAAGATCTTATAATTTTTTTTATAACCAGATATGGATTTTTAAAATTTAAATAATGGTAACCCTCATTGTAGGTATCAACAGAAATGACTATTTTTTTATTTTTATCAAAAAAAACATCATCATTTAATTTTAAAGCATTAGGGTTATTTTTTGTTAATTTCTGAAAATAATTTTTTATTATTTTAAATTCATCCATTAGAAATTCTAATTTTTTTTGATATTTTATCTAGTAGTGCATTTAAATATTTGGTTTGTGAGTCTTCGATAAAAAAATTTGAAGCATTTAAATATTCCTTAATAATAATTTTAATTGATGTTTTTGGTTTATATAAAAACTCAAAAATTGCACTTTTTATTATTATTTGAAAAACTTTATCTAAATTTTTCATGTTAAGGTCTAAATTTAAATGATTATTAATTTCTTCGCTTATAATTTCATCTCTTTCTATAGTGCCATTAACAACATCTTTAATAAATTTTTTAAATCTATGTTTTGGGAAAGTTAAATTTTCCTCTTTATTAAAAAACTTTCCGTATAATTTTTGTATAATTATAACTCTTGGGTTTTTATTTGGACCATATTTTAAGTTCATACTACTGAGAAATTACTGAAATTACTGCTTGAGCTGCCTCTTTGCCTTTTTTATATCTAGCTTTTGCTTGTTTTAAATTCAAACATGTTATTATTCCATTGCCAATTGGTTTTTTGCTATCAACTGATAAATTCATTATAGCTAGTGTTGCTGCATTTGAAATGAAATCAAAGTGTGGAGTTTCGCCTTTGATAACGCAACCCAAAGCAATAAATGCATCAAAATTCCTAATGTTTTTGGAAATTGTAACAGGTATTTCAAAAACACCTGGAACATTAATTATTCTATATTTTAAATTATTTTTAATTATTAATTCAATTGAACTTTTAAGCATCTTTGATGAAATATTTTTATAATAATTGGCCGAAACAATAAGTATTTTTTTCATTTAATTATTTCCTGTCTATTTATTTTAATACCATATCCATCTAAACCAACTACCTTCTTTTTAGATCTTGTAACTAATATCATATTCTTAATTTTTAACGATTTAATAATTTGAGCACCAATACCATAATTTTTTATTAGTTTATCTTGTCCTTTATTGTAAAAATCTTTACTTTTGTACTGTTTAAGAGTTTGAGTGACAGATTGAAGATTTGGATCTCTAATAAATATCAAAACACAATTATTAAATTTTTTGAAATAACTAATTGTTTTGTCAAATGAATGGGGAAGTTTTTGATTTATTAAGTAATTTTGCACTACATTTGACGATATAACTCTTAATCTTGGCACAGAACCTTTTTTTAAATTACCCTTTATTAAAGCAAAGTGTTCAGATCCATCTAATAAATTTTCAAAAACTTTGATTTTATAAGTTTGATTTTTAACTTTAATTTTTGAGGTTTTTTTTAATTTAATTAATTTTTCTTTTTTAAGTCTATATGAAATTAAATCATCAATTTTAGCTATTTTTAAATTATGTTTTTTTTGCAAATTTAAAAAGATCATCACCCTTTGACATTGTGCCATCTTCATTCATTATTTCACAAATTACAGCTGACGGAATTTTTTTTGCTAATTTTGATATATCTACTGAAGCTTCAGTATGACCTGCACGAACGAGCACACCACCATCTCTTGAAATTATTGGAAAAACATGACCTGGTGAAACAATATCTTTTTTTTTAATATTTTTTTTTGTTGCAACTTTTATAGTTTTAGCTCTATCTTTGGCAGAAATACCTGTTGTGATACCTTTCCTTGATTCAATTGAAACTGTAAAAGCTGTTTGATTTTTTGACTCATTTATACGAGTCATAAAATTTAATCCTAATTTTTTTGCCTGATTTGTATTAAGTGTCAGACATATCAAGCCTCTACCGTAACGTGCCATAAAATTAATTTTATGAGGATTTACATCAGAAGCACAAAAAACAAGATCGCCTTCATTTTCACGATTTTCATCATCTACGAGAATGTACATTCCACCCCGCTTTGCAATTTTAATTATATTTTCTACTGAGCTGTATCTATTTTTTAACATTTATGAATTTTTTTACATATTTTGACAAAATATCAATCTCAATATTAACTAAATGGTTTTTTTTAAGAAATTTTAAATTAGTTAATTTTAGAGTATGCGGAATTACCCATATCTCAAAAGATGATTTATTTATTTTAGAAATTGTTAAAGATACACCATTTATTGCAATAGAGGCTTTACCAACTAAATATTTTAGAAACTTTTTATCAAGTTTAAATTCATAAATTTTAGATTTATCAGACTTTTTAATTGAAACAACTTTACCTACTGTATCTACATGACCTTGACATATATGGCCAGAAATACGTTGTCCATATTTAAGTGATAGTTCAAGATTAATTTTATCTCCAACTTTAATTTTTTTAAATTTAGATTTTAACAAAGTTTCATTTGAAAGATAAAATTCATAAGTATTTTTTTTACATGAAGTCAATGTTAAACATACTCCATCACAAGATATAGATGATCCTAAGTCTTTTTTTGACAGATTTATTTGGCTATATAAAAATAAATTAATACCCTTGCTTCGCTTAACTATTTTTATTACTTTGGCCTGGTTAAAAATAATTCCATTAAACATAATATATTTAGTAATAGTGTAATAATAAGTCTTTATCTAGATATGTATTGACTTTCCTAGATAATTTATAACATTCTGCCAATTGTTTTATAATATGATTTATATCTATTGTTTTGGTTTTGGGGATTTTTATATTTGATTTAAACAAATAAAACTCATTAATTACATCTAATTTAAGCATATATTTTAAAAAAGTGGGTCCTGACTCAATTAATAATGAAGTAATACCAATTTGATATACTTTTTTTAATATATCTAAAATATTTAACAAATTATCTTTATCTTTATTAATAAAATATGTTTTAATACCTGAAGAATTTAAAAAATTTAACTTTAATTTATTTTTTGATGAATGAAAAATAATAGTTGGATTTGAATTAGATATAGCATAACAATTTTTTTTTATTCTTAAATCTTTATCAATGATAATTCTTACTGGTGAAAATTTTTCTTGACCATAAATCCTACAGTTTAATTTTGGATCATCTATATTAATTGTTTTATAAGTTGTAAGTATACCTTGGTTTTGAGATCTTAAAACATGTGTAACTTGTTTTGAATAAATGTTTGAGATTTGACTTTTGTCATTAAAGATTTTCAATTTCTTTGAGCAAGCTAATTTTGCAATTAAATATGGAATCTTTATTTTTTTTGAATAATTGTAATTTTTGTATAGTTTTTTTGACTTATTCTGTAAAAGACCTGATTTAACTATAATGTTTTTTTGACTCAATATTTTTTTTGATTTATTTGCAGTTCTCGGGTCTGTATCTTCTAAAGAGTATATTACTTTTTTTACTTTAGCTTTAATTAAGGCTGAAGTGCAAGGGGGTGTTTTGCCAAAATGGACGCAAGGTTCTAAAGTTAAATAAACAGTAGAATTTTTAATTTTATTAATTTTTGATAAAGCATTAATTTCTGCATGAGGTCTACCAAAAAAACTGGTTACACCATATGAAACAATATTATTATTTTTTACAACTACGCATCCTACAGATGGATTTGACCCAGTGTAGCCTTTGTGACTATATGCTAAATTAATAGCAATATTCATAAAATACTTATCTTTTTTTGTAAAATTATCTCTTCTTAAAGACATCGATCTTATCAACAAATTGGACAAAATCTTTTTCTTCTCTAAAGTTCCTATAAACAGAAGCAAAACGAACGTAAGCAACGGGGTCAAGCTCTTTTAAACCTTCCATAACCATAGTTCCTATTGTATTTGATGAAATTTCACTTTGTCCCAATTCTTCTAGAGCTCTTGAAATTTTTGATATAAATTTTTCAGCAGTTTCAGTATCTATAGGTCTTTTTTTTAAAGCTACATAAATAGATTTTGACAATTTTTCTCTATCAAAGGAAGATTTTCTTCCATTTTTTTTAACAACAGTTAGCTCTCTAAACTGGACTCTTTCAAATGTAGTAAATCTTTCACCACAACTGCATAGCCTTCTTCTTCTTATAGCTGTTCCATCTTCTGTTGGTCTTGAATCTACAACTGATGTTTCTCCTTTTTTAGGACACGGACATATCATTATCTAAATCACCTTAAACTCTTATATATAGGAAAATTTGAACATAAATCTACAACTTCTTTTCTAACATCATCTTCAATTTTACTATTATCATTAGGATTTAAAGATAATCCTTTTATTACTTTAGTTATTAGCTCTGCTACTTTTTTAAATTCATTTAACCCAAATCCTCTAGTTGTAGCAGCTTGAGATCCTAGTCTAATTCCTGAGGTAATCATTGGACTTTCATTATCAAAAGGAATTCCATTCTTGTTACATGTGATATTTGCTCTTGATAAACTCTCTGCAGCAACATTTCCTTTAACATTAAAAGGTCTTAAATCAACTAACATTAAATGTGTATCAGTTCCACCAGAGTAAATTTTAAAGCCATTATTTTTTAAAGTTTCAGCTAATATTTTTGCGTTAGCTAAAACAGACTTTATATATTCTTTAAATTCTGGTTTTAAAGCTTCTTTGAAGCCAACGGCTTTAGCTGCAATTATATGCATTAAAGGTCCACCTTGGTACCCTGGGAAAACTGCAGAATCAACTTTTTTAGATATTGCTTCATCATTTGTTAAAATAATTCCTCCACGTGCACTTCTGAAAACTTTATGTGTTGTTGAAGTAACTACGTGAGCATGCTCAATTGGATTTGGATAACCTTTTCCAGCAACTAGTCCTGAGAAATGAGCCATATCAACCATCAAATAAGCATTAATTTTGTCTGCTATTGCTCTAAATTTTTTAAAATCAATAACTCTTGAATATGCACTTCCTCCAGCAATAATTAACTTAGGTTTTTTTTCTAGTGCTGTTTTTTCTACAATTTCATAATCTATCAATTCAGATTCTTTATCAACATCATAAGATATTGAATTAAACCATTTTCCAGATGCAGATGCTTTCGATCCATGAGTTAAATGACCTCCAGAATTAAGACTCATACCCATTATAGTATCTCCCGGTTTAAGTAATGCCAGAAATACTGCACCATTTGCTTGAGCGCCAGAATGTGGTTGAGCATTAGCATATTTACAATTAAACAATTCTTTTAATCTATCAATTGCAAGTTTTTCAGCTACATCTACATGTTCACATCCATTATAATATCTTTTGCCAGGATATCCTTCAGCATACTTATTTGTTAAAACAGAACCTTGTGCTTCCAGTACGGCATGAGAAACAATATTTTCAGAAGCAATTAACTCTATATGATTTTGTTGTCTTACAAGTTCATCATTTATGGATTTAAAAATTTCTGGATCACTTGATGCTAGGTTTTTTTCAAAAAATTCTTCAAACTGAGAATTAATATATTTATTTTCACTAGACATAATAATTTATATAATTTTAACTCTTTTCAAATGTCTTCCACCTTCAAATTTTGTATTAAGAAATGCATTGACACATTTAAAAGCTAAAGACTTATTAATTAATCTTTCTCCTAATGTTATAACATTGGCATCGTTATGCAATCTTGATAATTTTGCACTTTTAACAGAATAACATTGAGCGGCTCTTATTTTTTTATGTTTATTGGCAGCCATTGACATTCCTGTTCCAGATCCACATACTAAAATACCAATATTTTTTTTATTTTTAATTACTTTTTTGCAAAGTTTATGAGCATAATCAGGATAATTAACTGATACAAAATTTGTTTTAGTGCCTAAATCTTCAATTTTATATTTTTTAGAATATTTTTTTATGATTTCAGATTTAAGATTAAATCCAGCATGGTCAGAAGCAATATAAATTTTTTTCAAAATTAATTAAATTTGTAATCTAATACGCAAGCAACTAAATGAACTCTGTTTTCTTCACCACCATTAAATGCATTGTGGTATTTAGTATTGTTTGTAACCCAAACAGAACCATCTGCAGGCATATGTTGAGCAACTTTATCTACAACCATAATTGCACCAGGATTTGTGTAGATTGGAATATGAAGTCTAGGTTCAGGATCCCTGTGCCAACTTAAAGTGGATCTTGGCTCTTTTAACAAAAGTCTCATTCTTCCAAGTTGATATCTTTTAGTCAATTCATCAAAAACTTCTTTAAAATATGTATGTTCAAAATCTTTTACAAATTCCGTATACTTTTCTTCTTCAATAGCCACATCTCTACTAACTTCTTTTCCTGATGAGTCAGGTTTGGTCCAATAGACACCTCTAACTTTGCTTCCTTTGATTGAGTCCGGATCTCCTGGAATTTGATTTAATGATATCCCGGCAAAGTGAGGTATGCCAAGACTTGTGTCGAAACCTTTCATATTCAAAACCTCATCACATGCATTTTGAAGTTTTTTAATATCAAATTTAATATCCTGAATATGAAAATCACTACTTTGATTGTTTATTTTAACTTCTTTGAGGTACGATACGTTGTTCCGGGTCATGCGATAAATAAATACTTTATTTTATCTTATATAACATATAACAATTGTCGCATCATATATATTATTTGAGAATGATTATCACTGGAAAATATCCAAATTTAAGGATGAGAAGATCAAGAATGCATGATTGGTCTAGAAGATTGGTTCAAGAAAATAATCTATCTTATAATGATCTGATTCTCCCAATTTTTATTACAGAGGGGAAAAATAAAAAAATACCAATTAAAAATATGCCAGGTGTTTATCGTTATTCTATAAATAACTTAAGTTCAATAATTGATAAAGCTTTAAAAAAAAAAATTCCGATGGTTGCTTTATTTCCACAAATAAATAACAAATTAAAAGATCAATTTGGAAGTGAGGCTTTAAATGAAAATAATTTAGTATGCAAAGCCTTAAGATATATAAAAAAAAAATATAAAAATAAAATAGGAATAATGTGTGACGTAGCTCTAGATCCATATACTAGTCACGGTCATGATGGATTATTTAAAAATAAAAAAATTTTAAATGATGAAACAAATGAAATTTTAATTAAACAAGCATTAATACAAGCTAAAGCAGGATGCGATGTCATAGCACCGTCTGATATGATGGATGGTAGAGTTTTAAAAATTAGAAAAGAGCTGGATAAAAATAATTTGAATGATGTTCAAATAATTTCTTACGCTGTAAAGTACGCTTCAAGTTTTTATGGTCCATTCAGAGATGCCGTTGGATCAAAATCGGCACTTAAAGGTAATAAAAAAACCTATCAGATGAATTTTAAAAATAGTGATGAAGCTTTAAGAGAGATTAGTTTAGATATTAAGGAAGGTGCAGATATGGTAATGGTAAAACCAGGCATGCCATATTTGGATATTATTAGAAACGTAAAAAATAATTTTAAAATTCCAATTATTGCTTATCAAGTCTCTGGCGAATATAGCTCGATAAAAAATGCTATTAAAAATAAAATAATTGACGAAAATTCAATTATTGAGACTTTGTATTCATTTAAAAGGGCTGGAGCTAGTAGCATAGTCACTTATTTTGCTGATCAAATTGATTTAAATTTATTTAATTAAATTTACAAAATTAAATCTACTATTTGGATAACTTAAGTTGTTGGGTTTTAGTATAGTTTTTTCTAAAAAATCTCCAACAATATTGTATCCTTTGAAAATCTCTTTATTGTCTAATTGTTCATTATTTTTATTGATTAAAAAATTAGGTATAATTTTCTGATTATTATCAACGATAAATTTTTCTTCATTATTAATAATAACTTTTTTTACATAATTTTTAAAATCAATGTCATAACCAATACATTTGAAAAATTCTAATTCCCAAAAAATAAAATTTTTTAACCAATAATCATCTTTTAGTAATTCAAAAAAATTTTCTATTAATTTATAAACATCGATATTTTTTTGATTTTCAACAGTCAAAATATTTAAAATATTCATTGCATATTTAATACAATAAAGTTTTTTTTTACTTTCTAAAAAGATTGGCGTTTTAATTTCATCTATTTCAACTTTAAAATATCCTACTTTCCCATCATCTTTTAAATTTGAATTTAAATGAAATTTATTACCTATTAACAAATAATTTTTTATTTTTTTGGATGTCGAACCAAATATTGTACCAACTACCTTTCCCTTATTTTTGGTATAAAAAACTGAAATTGATGAGTTCTCGTTGTATTTATTAATAGACAACAAAAAACCTTTGTCCTGCCAAATCATGGTAAGTTAATTTTTTTTAATAACTCAAATGCGGCTGTTTGCTCAGCGTCTTTTTTTGATGAACCTTCTGCAAAAGTAAACTTGCTATTTTTTAATTTAACACCAATTTTGAATTTTGGTAAATGTCTAGGTCCAGTATTTGAAATTAATTTATATATGGGCAAAGTTTTAAAATTTTTTAAAGAATATTCCTGAAGTTTTGTTTTAGAATCAACTATAATCATATTGCTGTCATCTATAAATTCCTTCCACATGTTCAAAATAAATTTTCTTGATATATTTAAACCTTTTTCAAGATATATGGCTCCTATAATTGCTTCACAACAATCTGAAATAATTTTGGTTTCAATTTTATTTTTAACTGATGATTTATTTCCAACTAATATAAATTGTTCAAGGTTAAGTTTTTTTCCAACTAAGAAACATATTTTTTTATTAACAAGAGATGCTAACTTTTTATCTAAAATTCCAACATTTTCACTAGAGTTAAGTTCGATTAACTTATTACAAATCGTTAATCCCAAAACTCTATCACCCAGAAATTCAAGTTTTTCATAATTTTTTTTTGGATCATAACTTTTGTGAGTAATAGCTTGATTAAGTAAATCTTTATTTTTAAAATTTATTTTAAGATTTTTTTGTAATTTTGTTATATTTGAAATAATCATTTTATTTTATTAAAAAATCTATTTATTCTTAAAATTTCATTCCATTTCCAAAATTTTATAATACTTCCATTTCTTGGATTAGAAGAAAAAAAAAGTATTTGTGCTTTGCCGACAAGATTATTTTTATGAACATATCCTACTTCAGATAAAAAACGACTATCTTTTGAACAATCTCTATTATCTCCCAAGAAGAAAAAATGATTTTCAGGAACCAAATATACATCAGAATTTTTAAAACTTTGTTCAATTCTATATGCTGCGGTATAAGATTTTCCATCTGGTAATTTTTCATCAAAAAGGTTTGCATTAAATTTTGAATTACCACAAAACATAACTTGATTTTTAGATTTAATAGTTTTTAGTACTTGGTTATTATTTATAAACAAATCTCCATCTATAAATTGTATTTTATCTCCTGGTAAACCAATAAGACGTTTAATGTAATCTGTTCTATTGTCAGCGGGAGTTTTAAAAACAACAACATCACCTCTTTTAGGATTGGAATAAATCAATCTACCGTTATAAATTGGTGGACTAAAAGGAAAAGAATGTCTGCTATATCCATATGAAAATTTGGTTACAAACAATCTATCACCAACAAGAAGATTTGGCTCCATTGATGATGATGGAATAAAAAATGGTTGAATTAATATAGATCTTATTAAAATTGCTATTATTAAAGCATAAAATAAAGTTTTTAAATTTTCAATAATAAATTTTTTAGTCATTTGATTTTATTTAATATTACGAAAGCCATAGAATAATTTTTCTCGTCAGATAAAGATAAAAAAATCTTATATTTGCTTATATTAAATTTTTTTTTTAACATAATTTTAATTTTTTTTGATAAATTAATTAAAGGCTGACCTTTTTTGTTATTTTTTACTTCGATATCTTTAAAGTTAATATTTTCTCTAAAACCTATTCCTAGAGACTTTACGAAAGCTTCTTTTGCAGCAAATCTTTTTGCAAAATAATTTGTTTTATTTTTATTTTTCTTTGAATGTAAAATTTCATATTTAGTAAAAATTCTACTTTTAAACCCATTTATTTTTAATGATTTTTTGATTCTTTCGTTTTGTACTATATCAACACCATTGCCAATAATATTCATTATTTGATAATTTTTTTAAATTTTTTAATAGTTTTATTAATGCCCAAAGTTATAGATTCTCCAATTATAAAATGCCCTATATTAAACTCTTCAATTTCTTTTATAGATTTAAGAATTTTCGCAGTTTTGTAATCAATTCCATGACCAGCATGAACTTCTAAATTTAATGATCTGGCGTATTTACAGCATAATTTAATTTTTTTTAACTCTTTTGAATATTTTTTATTATTTTTAACTAAATTAGAAATTTTACCCATATGAAATTCTATACATTTAGTATTAATATCTTTTGATATTTTAACATCTGCGATTGAAGGATTTATAAATAAACTTGTTCTAATTTTTTTTTTATTAAATTTTTCTAATATATTTTTTAATTTATTTTTGTTTTTTTTTAATTGTAAACCACCTTCAGTTGTAACTTCATTTCTTTTTTCAGGGACGATACAAATAAAATTAGGCTTATTTTTTAAAGCAATATTTATAATTTCATTGTTTGAAGCTATCTCTAAATTAAGTGGTATAGATCTATTTTTAGATAAAATTTTTAAGTCTCTATCTTTAATATGCCTTCTGTCCTCTCTTAAGTGTATTGTTATAGAGTCTGCTCCACTTTTCATTACTTTTTTTGCGACTTCATAAGGATCGGGATGCGCTTCACCTCTGGCATTTCTTAATGTGGCTACATGATCGATATTAACACCAAGTCTTATATTCATTTTAAAAACCTACTTCCTGGCTTAGTAATAGGTATTATTTTAAGTGATTTTGGCAAATTTTTTTTTTTAAATGTTGGTATATTTAATTTAACTTGTGAAATTATTTTTTTGTTTTTAATTTTTAAAGATTTATTATTTGACCTATCTATTAGACAGGCAAAACCTACAATTTTTGCTTCATTCTTTTTAATTAATTTAACACATTCTAAACTTGATTTTCCAGTTGTTATTACGTCTTCAATAATTAGAACTCTAGATTTTTTCTTTATGAAAAATCCTCTTCTTAGTTTAAATTTTCCATTAACTCTTTCGCAGAATATCGTTTCTATTTTTAAAAGCCTACCAATTTCATAACCAACAACGATTCCTCCGATTGCAGGTGATAAAATAATATCAATTTTTTTTATATCTTTTTTAATTTTTTTACTTAATGAAATACAAAAGTCTTTTGATTTATTTGGATGACTAAGTAATTTAGCACATTGAACATATGAAGGTGAATGTAAGCCTGATGATAAAACAAAGTGACCTTCTAGTAGAGCTTTAGTTTTTTTTAAAACCGCTAAAGAGTCTTTTAAAGAAAGCATATTTTTTATTTTTGTGTCTTATAATTTTGAAATTGTATTCCTTCTGTTTTAGCTCACTGATTAATTTTGTAAAGTTTTTCAAGTCATGTATAATCAGATTAAATCTAAAGTTTATTGTATTATTCGTCTTTTCAACCATTTCGACGCTAGAAATATTAACATTATTC
>CACDOF010000015.1 GCA_902554315.1 uncultured Pelagibacteraceae bacterium | reverse complement strand
TTTTAAAAATAAGAATAGTTCTATTTTTTCCATTTTTTATTAAATCAGCCTCTACTTTTGCGCCTGAAATAATTGGTTCTCCTAATTCTAAATTCTTTTCATCGCCATAAGCTAAAATTTCCTTAAATTCTACTTTAGTTTCAGCTTTTGAATTTTCCAATTTCTCAATTTTAATTATCTCTCCAGCTTTAACTTTATACTGTTTTCCACCTGTTTGTATTACTGCGAATGACATTGCTAATCCTTATTTTTATATCCAGCAATATAGTCAGAGCCTTGTTTTAGTCAAGTCGAATTAGTTAGGATTTATCCTTTAAATCTCTCAATTTTGAAAATGTATCCACGTCCTTTGCTTTTAGAAAAATATTACATTCTAACTCTTCTTTAATCGTAGAAGGCATTGAAGGCAGTCCATTATTTATTGCTTCCTTTATTAATTCAATTTTTTTTATAAGTGCAGAATTTTTTTTATCGTGATTTATACAAAATTCAGAATTTTTTAAACTATATTCATGTCCACAATATATTTTTGTTTCTAAAGGAAATGACTTGATTAACTGTAAAGAAGAAAACATTTGGTTGTATGTTCCTTCAAAAATTCTACCACAACCTAAAGAAAACAAGGTATCTCCTGTAAATAAAATATTTTGTTTAAAAAAATGATAACAAACATGACCTAAAGTATGTCCAGGTATATGATAAATTTTTAATTCAAAGTTATCTCCTTTCCAAATATCTCTGTCATTCAAGCAGATATCTATCTCGGGAATTCTGTTTTTGTCTTTTTCAAAACCAATTATTTTTGATTTATATTTTTTTTTAAGATCTTTGTTTCCTCCAATATGATCAAAGTGGTGATGAGTATTTAGTATAAATTTTAAATTTATTTTATTTTTTTCAACATAATTGATTATAGGATCTGACTCACTTGGATCAATAACACAAGCTGAATTATTTTTCTTATCTATTAAAAGATATGAATAATTATCTTGTAAACATTTGATTATTTTGATTTCCATTTTTATTTTTCAATTAAAAATATACCTAGTTCAGATATTAAATTTTTAAACTTTAAATTTGACTGGCTTATATCTGAAATTTTTTCTCCATTAAGAGATAATGATTTAAAAATTTTAATATTTCTTTTTTTACAAAAATTATAAAAATCTAAAATTGTACACATATGCAAATTAGGAGTATTAAACCATTCATTAGGTAAGTTTTTAGTTACCGGCATTGTGCCCTTAGTTAGTAAATCAATTCTCACTTTCCAATGTCCAAAATTAGGAATTGTAACTATGGCTCTATTTCCAACTCTTAATAGTTCATTAATAACATTTTCAGGACTTAAAAAAGCTTGAAGAGTTTGGCTTAAAATAACATAGTCAAAAGATTTATTTGGAAACTGTTTTAAATCATTTTCAGCATTTCCCTCTATAACAGCCAATCCTTTTGAAAGACATTTTTGTACTTTTTCTTTAGATATTTCTAATCCTCTTATATCTTTTGTTTTATTTTGTAATAAATATTCCATTAAATTTCCATCTCCACACCCAATATCAAGTGCTCTTGATTTTTCTTCAATCAAATCAGATATGACTTTAAATTCCTTTTTCATTTAATTTAAAATATGTTGTATTTAAATAATTTTTAATAGTATTTAGAAAATCAGGAACATCCAAAAGAAATGAATCGTGACCTTTATCAGTTTTTATTTCAATAAAACCAACATCAGCACCTAAAGCATTTAAAGCTATTACAATATCTTTATTTTCTGAAGTTGGATATAGCCAATCAGAAGTAAAAGAAATAATAAAAAATTTAGTTTTAGTTTTTTCAAATGCTTTTGAAAGATTTCCATTAAATTTTTTAGTCAAATCAAAATAATCCATTGCCCTTGTAATATATAAGTAACTGTTGGCATCAAATCTATCTACAAAAACAGATCCTTGATATCTTAAATAACTTTCAATTTGAAAATCTGCATCAAAACCAAATTTTAAATCGGTTCTTTCTTGAAGCTTTCTTCCAAATTTTTCTTGCAAACCTTTTTTTGATAAATATGTGATATGAGCAGCCATTCTAGCGACTGCCAAACCTTTGTCAGGATTATCTTTATTTGTCTCATATAAACCATCATTCCAGTTTGAGTCAGACATTATTGCCTGCCTGCCAAGTTCATTGAAAGCAATATTTTGTGCTGAATGGCTAGCTGTACATGCAATTGGTAAAGCAACCTTAGTTTTGTCTGGAAAATTTGATACAAATTGTAAAACTTGCATTCCTCCCATTGAGCCTCCAGCTACAGCAAATAGTTTTTCAATATTAAAAAAATCTAAAATATTATATTGAGCATTTACCATATCGTTAATTGTAATTACTGGAAAGTTTGTTCCAAAAGCTTTATTTGTGTTTGGATCAATTGAGCCTGGCCCGTAAGAGCCCATACAGCCACCTAGAACATTTGCACATATTATAAAAAATTTATTAGTATCAAATGCTTTATTAGGTCCAACTGCATAATTCCACCATCCCTCTTTATTTGTTATGGGATTTTTGCCTGAAGCAAATTGATCTCCGGTAAGAGCATGAAAAACTAAAATAGCATTGTCCTTTTTTTCATTCAGCTTACCGTATGTTTCGTAAGCTAAAGGAAAGTTGGAAATTTCTTTTCCACAATCTAATTTTAATGGTTTATTTACTATTATACTTTTTACCTTGTCTAAATTATTCATAACTTTTTTATTGAATTGTGAGGTAAAAAACTTGTTTAGCAGGTTTTTTATAGCGCTCGCAATTCAGTTTAAATCAGCGCAGAAACGTTTTATAAGATAGATAATTATATGTCAATTTTTAAAAAAATATTTGATTGTATTATTTAATTATAAGACTATTTATTACTAAAAATTTGCATAATGATTAATCCATCTTTTAAAAAAATAAATCTAAAAGCTTATAAGCCTGGAAGATCAATAATAAAAAGAAGCAATAGTGTTATAAAGCTATCAGCCAATGAATCTGCACTTGGTATAAGCGATAGAGCTAAAAAAGTATTAAAAACTTTTAATTCAAATATTTCAAAATACCCTGATGGAAAATTTAAAGATCTAATAAATGCAATTTCAAAAAAATATAATTGTGATGGAAGCAAAGTAATTTGTGGAGCAGGATCAGATGAAATAATTCAAATGTTGTGTCAGCTTTTTTTAAACAATAGAGATGAAGTAATAGTGCCGCAATACAGTTTTCTAATGTATAGAATTTATGCAAAAATAGTTGGTGCTAAAATAATTTATTCTAAAGAAAATAATTTTAAAATTTCAATAAAAGAAATTTTAAAGAAAGTTTCTAAGAAGACCAAAATAGTTTTTCTAGCCAATCCTAACAACCCAACAGGAACTTATATTTCTAAAAATGAGTTATTAGAATTGAGAAAAAAACTTAGACAAAATATATTACTTGTTGTTGATGATGCTTATTTTGAATATATGTTAAATAAAGATTATAAATCAGGATTAGATCTTTTTAAAAATAAGAGCAATGTATTCATATTGAGAACATTCTCAAAAATATATGGATTAGCAGCACTAAGAGTGGGTTGGGGATATGGAGATCGAAAGATAGTTAAAGAACTTTATAAAATAAAACCACCTTTTAATGTTAATAAGATCGCCCAAGCTTGCGCTAAAGAGTCATTGAAGGATATAAAATTTTTAAAAAAATCAGTTAATCATAATATTTTTTGGTGCAAAAGAATTAAAAAAGAATTTGAAAAATATAAGATAACTACAAACAGCATTGGTCCAAATTTTTTTCTTTTAAATTTTAATAAGTGCAAATTTTCAGCAGATAAAGTTGAAAAAAAACTTGAAAAATATGGAATTATATTAAGAGAGATGAAATCTTATGGAATAAAAAATTGTTTAAGACTTACAATTGGAAATAAAAGTGAAAATTTATTTTTAATAAATAAAATGAAATCTATTTTTAAATATGTTTAAAAAATTACTAATTATAGGATGTGGATTAATTGGATCTTCAATATTAAGAGGGTGCATTGATAAAAAAATTTCAAAAAAAATATTTGTTTTTGAAAAATCAAAAAAAAATATTTCTCAAATAAAAAAAATAAATTCAAAAATAACTATTTTAAAAAAATTGGATCAAAAAATATCAGATATTGATATTGTTATTATATCAATTCCAATGAGCCAGTACGAAAAAATTATTCCAAATTTAAACAAGTTTTTAAGGAAAAAAAGTATAATTACAGATGTTGGTTCTACAAAGCAAAACGTATTAAATTTAAAAAATAAAAAATTAAATAAATCTTTAGACTGGATATTAAGTCATCCTATATCTGGTTCAGAAGTAAGCGGACCTAAGTATGGTTCAAAGAGCTTATTTATAAATAAATGGTGTATTATTATTAAAGACAAAAATGTTAAAAAACAAAAAAAAATAATACAATTTTGGAAAAAACTTGGATCAAAAATAATTTTAATGGAACCAAAAGATCATGATAAGATTTTCGCATTAACCAGTCATCTTCCACACTTAATTGCATACAATTTAATAAAAACTGCTCAAGATTTTCAAAAAAAACAAAAAAAAAATATTATTAAATATAGCGCTGGCGGGCTAAGAGACTTTTCCAGGATAGCTGCTTCAAATGAAATAATGTGGAGAGATATTTTTTTTAATAATAAAAAAAATATGATTGATGCAATCGATATATTTATTAAAAATTTAAATTCATTCAAAAAAAATATAAAAAATTTAGAAGATAATAATTTGAGAAAAAAACTTATAAATTCTAAAAAAGTAAGACAGCAAATAATCAATCTAAAACAGGATATTGCAAAGCCAGATTTTGGAAGAGAGTAAGACTATATTCGAAAGATTTTTCTTACATCTAAATTTGCAGTTTTTTTAATAAGCCTAATAGTTTTGTTAATATTCATAACTAAAACTTTTTTTCTCGGACCATATGCATGAATTAACTTCTTTGAGTTAATACATATTGCAACGTGTCCTTTCCAATAAATAATATCACCAAGTTTAAATTTTTTTATATTAATACCTTTTTTAAGTTTTACTTGATCAATAGTGTCTCTTGGAAAAAACTTATTATTAAATTTATATAATAATTGTATTAATGCAGAACAATCTATACCATCATAGGTTTTTCCTCCCCATTTATACTTACAATTTAAAAATAGATTAAGTATTTTAAGTATATTTTTATTTTTTTGTTTAATCGGATTAATATCTTTTGCTTTTATCCATTTATTTTTTTCAAACATTACATAATTTTTTTTCTTTTTTAAAATCTTAATTTCACTTGAAAAGGGTAAAAATTTATTTGAGTTTAAAATTTTAGTTTTTAAAACTTTTACTTTATGAGTAGTTTTTATTTTTTTTTCAAATTTTTTGTTTTTTATATAACCATTATATTTATCGTAAGATGTTTTTATTTTAAGAAAATTTTTTACTTTTTTTAAAACTTTAAATTTTTCACCATAAATAATTTGTGAACTAATTTTAGAATTGCTTGAAGGATTTTCGAATATATTGATATATGGATAGTTACAAAAAAAATTATTTTGCACCAATTTTTACTTTATTTCTTATAAACCATAAGCAAATTAGAGATGGTATAACCATAACCGTTGTTAATACAAAAAATGTTCCCCAGTCTCCATTTAACCAGTCAACTAATGCTCCAGAAGATGAAGCAAGTGTTGTTCTTCCAGCCGTTCCAATTGAAGCAAGCAATGCATATTGAGTGGCTGTATAAGTTCTATCAACTAATAATGATATAAAAGCAACAAAAGCAACTGTTGCAAAAGCAGCTGTAATATCATCAGCTACTACAGCAATTGCAAATAGCAATTCAGATTTGCCAGTCCAAGCAAGAATTGCAAATAGTAAATTAGTTAAAGCCATTAAACCTCCTGCAAAGAACATTGTTTTGATTGTTCCGGCTCTCATCGCCATTACACCACCTAGTAAAGTAAAAACGACAGTTGTAATCCATCCAAGCCCTTTTGAATAAATTGCAATCTGACCTTTAGAAAATCCAATTTCTTTATAAAAAACAATAGACATACGACCAAGAAATGCTTCTCCAATCTTAAATAAGAAAACGAAACCTAATATCCCTACAGCAATAGCAAATCCATTTTTTCTAAAGAAACTAATTATGGGACCACCAATAGTTCCAGTAATATAAGCTATGAAAGTAGTTATAATATTTCTTGAACCAAGTTTTTCTTCTATCAGTTTATCAGTTTCTCTTTGCTTTGATTGTCTGTCAGTTTTTATTGGTTCATGGACAAACATCAAAGCTATATTCATTAAAATTATTACAACTCCCAATACTAGAAATGTAGCTTGCCAATAATCAGAAATACCTATTTTTTCAAAATATTCTGCAGTAAACAATGCAATAACTCCTCCTAATTTATAGCCTGTCCACCAACCAACTACAGCCATAGCCGCGCCAGCTGCCATAGACTTTCCTTCATCTACATTTATTTGTTCAATTCTTAAAGCATCAACTGTTATATCTTGTGTGGCAGATGCAATTGCAATAATTAATCCAACAGTAATTAGAAGTGCCAAGTTTTGAGTAGGGTTTATAAAACTCCATACTATCAAACTCAGTAAAATTGCAATTTGCATTAAAACAATCCATCCTCTTCTGTGTCCGAGTTTTTTAGTTAAAAATGGTATTTGAATCCTATCTATTATTGGTGCCCATAAATAATTAAAAGCATAAACACCAAAAATTAATCCTGCCCATCCTATTGTTGATCTGCTTAGACCTTCTTCTTTTAACCACAGACTTAAACTGCTTGCTATTAATACCCACGGAAATCCACTTATAGACCCAAGAAGTAAAATTCTGAGCATCCTTATATCTTTGTATACTAGCAAAGAGTCTATCCAACTTTGTTTCTTTTCAATCATCAATATTTTCTCCAAAATGATGGAATAAATAATACTAATACAGCAAACAATTCTAATCTACCTAAAATCATAGCTAAACTTAAAATCCATTTAGAAAAGTCAGACAATTGAGAAAAATTGCCATTTGGACCGATTATATCACCTAAACCAGGACCAACATTAGATATAGATGTTGCTGCTGCAGATAAAGAAGTAACAAAATCTAAACCACTGGTTGATAAAAGTGCAGTAATTATAAAAAAAATTAAAATATATAAAAATATAAATGAAATAATAGAAGCTAAAAACTTTTCATCAACTGTATTATTTTCATATTTTATTTTAAATACTCCTCTCGGATAAATAATTTTTTTTAATTGATTTGATATAAATTTATATAATATTTGAACTCTAAATATTTTTATACCACAAGCTGTTGATCCAGCACATCCACCTATGAACATTAAAATCAGAAAATAAACCAACGGAAAATTACCCCATTCGCTAAAATTTTGAGTAACATAACCTGTTCCAGTTAAAATCGAAATAACATTAAATATAATTGCTCTTAAATTTGTATCGAAAATACTTTGATTTTTAAAAGATAAATAAAAAAATAATAAAAGGATTGAAAAAATAACAATTATAAAAAATGTTGTAATTTGGGAGTCTTTAAAAAAAATTTTTTTATCTCCATTCAAATATTTAATATAAGATATAAATGGTATACTACCTAAAATAATAAATATAATTGAGTTTAATTCTATTAATGAGTTATCAAAGAAGCCGATTGATTCGTTATAATTTGAAAACCCTCCAGTTGCTATTGTAGTCATTGAATGAACGATACTATCAAAAAAATTCATTCCAAATAATTTATAAAATAGAGCACAAACTAAAGTTAATGAAAAGTAAACTATGATTAATCTAATAGAAATCTCTTTTGATTTTGGTAATATTTTTTCAGGGGTATTACTTGTTGATATAACAAATAATTGCATTCCTCCGATGTTCATCAATGGCATTAAAGTAATTGCCATCACAATAATTCCTATGCCACCTAACCATTGAAGCATACCTCGCCAAAGTAAAATAGCTTTTTGCGTTTCGTTTAAATTTGTTATAATTGTTGAACCTGTTGTTGTTATACCTGACATACTTTCAAAAAATGCATCGGTAAAACTCAATTCTATTTCAGAAAACACGAAAGGAAGAGAACCAAATATAGCAATACTTAACCAGGAAAGAGCTGTCAGTAAAAATGCTTGGGGTAAACTTAATTTTTTGTCATAATCAAGATTTGATAAAACGAATAATACTCCAAATAAAATAGTTACTAAACTTGAACTTATGAAGCCTGCATCAATCTGATTGTAAAAAAACTGGGCTAAAATAGGCACAATCATTGATAAGCCTAAAATAATTTGTAAAGCTCCTAGTATAAAAAAAACAGTTTTATAATTGGACATTTTGAATGGACATTATTTTATGGTAAATAAATTTCAACTCTATAAGAATTATTAAAAACACTATTTTTTAGGTTATTTACATTGTTGTGATAGATAAAGCTAACATAGAAAAAACAAACGCTTGGCCGTTTATTGAAGCAAAAAAAATCCTCAGGGAAAGAAAAAACAATATTGAACAAAAGGGTAAAATTGTACTACAAACTGGATACGGTCCTAGCGGATTGCCACATATAGGAACATTTGGTGAAGTTGCAAGAACTTCTATGGTTGTTAATGCGCTTAATGAACTTACAGATCTTCCAAAAGAAATAATTACTTTTTCTGACGATATGGATGGGCTAAGAAAAGTTCCAGAAAATATTCCTAATAAAGAAAAATTAGAGCAAAATTTGCACAAGCCTTTAACAAATATTCCAGATCCATTTGAAAAATTTAAAAGCTTTGGTGAACATAATAATGAAATGTTAAAAAAATTTTTAGATAAATTTAATTTTAAATATTCTTTTAAAAGTTCTACCGAACTTTATAAATCAGGAACTTTTAATTCAACTTTAAAACATATTTTAAAAAATTATAAAGGTATAATGGATGTAATAATTCCAACGCTAGGCAAAGAAAGACAAAAAACTTATTCTCCATTTTTGCCAATTTGTCCTGATACAGGAATAGTTTTAGAAATTCCAGTATTGGAAATTGATGAAAAAAATTCAAAAATTATTTTTGATAATAATGGAAAAAAATTAGAAAAAAGTATTTTAGATGGAAATTGCAAATTACAATGGAAAGTTGATTGGGCAATGAGATGGTATGCACTAGATGTTGATTTTGAAATGTATGGAAAAGATTTAATTGAAAGTGCAATTTTATCTACAAAAATCATTAAACTATTAGGAAAGCCAAATCCAGCAGGATTTGCTTATGAGCTTTTTCTTGATGAAAAAGGTGAAAAAATATCAAAATCTAAGGGTAACGGAATAACTATTGATGAATGGTTAGAATATGCATCTCCTGAAAGTTTATCACTTTTCATGTATCAAAATCCCAAAAGAGCTAAAAAACTTTACCGAGAAGTTGTACCTAAAGCTGTAGATGAATATTTAGAATTTATTGAAAAAAGCAAAACTCAGACTGAATTACAAAATTTGATGAATCCTGTTTGGCATGTTCATAATGGTAAAATTCCAGATGAAAATTTTGTAATGTCCTTTTCAATGTTGCTAAATTTAGTTGAAGCCAGTAATGCAGACTCAAAAGAACTGCTATGGAAGTTTGTAAAAAAATATAAAGATGATATTTCTGCATCCAAGCAACCTATTTTTGATAATTTAATTGAGTATGCCATAAAATATTTTAATGACGTAATTAAATCAAAAAAAGTTTATAAAAAACCAAATAAAGATGAAAAGACTGCTTTAAAAGCTTTGATTGAAGTTTTAGAAAATTGCAATGACAATATGAAGCCTGAGGATATTCAAACTAACATTTATACGGTTGGAAAAGAAAATGGTTATAAAGAAAATTTACGAGAATGGTTCAAGCTTATATATGAAGTTGTTTTTGGTGATGAAAATGGTCCTAGAATGGGTTTTTTTATAAGCTTTTTTGGTGTTAAAGAGACAAGGGAGTTGATAGAAAATAAATTAAGTGATGTTTAATTTTTTTAGACCATTTATATTTAAATTTAGCCCAGAAGTTGCTCATTCTTTAGCCATAAAAGCTTTAAAATTAAATAATTTAAATTTTAAAAAACCAATTAATAGTAAATTATTGGAAACCGAATTTTGTGGAAAAAAATTGTCTTCCCCAATAGGAGTTGCGGCAGGATTTGATAAAAATGCTGAAGTATATAATCCTCTTTTCAATCTAGGATTTGGTTTTGTTGAAGTGGGTACAATTACTCCTAATCCACAATATGGCAATCCTAAACCTAGAGTATTTCGGCTTGAAGAAGATGAAGCTCTTATAAATAGACTTGGATTTAATAATTCTGGATCAGATGAAATAAGTTTAAGAATAAAGACAGAAGTTAAAAAAGGTTTTTTAGGTATTAATATTGGTCCTAACAAAGACTCACAAAATAGAATTGAAGATTATTTGATCTGTTTTAGAAAATTTCATATGTTGGGTGATTATATTACAATTAATATATCTTCGCCAAATACTGAAAATCTAAGAGATTTTCATGAAGAGAAAGAACTTAATTCTTTAATTAAAAAATTAAAGGAAGAAAAAGAAAAACATAATTCAAAAATTCCAATTGCAATCAAAGTTTCTCCAGATTTAAATGAATATCAAATTGCCAGTGTTGCTGAAGTTTTATTAGAGAACGAAATAGAAATTATAATTATTTCTAATACTTCTGATAAAAATCGAGACGATCTAAATAATATCAATAAACTAGAAAAAGGAGGTCTTTCAGGTAAACCAATTCAAGAAATATCAAATAAAATAATACTTAAATTTTATAAAATTCTTGGAAATAAAATTAAAATAATTGGAGTAGGCGGAGTAAATTCAGGACAAGCAGCTTTTGAAAAAATAATATGTGGAGCTACCTTAGTTCAATTATATACTGGAATGGTTTATAATGGACCAAGTATTGCTTCCAAAATAAGTTCAGAGTTAATAGATATATTGAAAAACAAAGGTTTTAAAAATATTTCTGAAGCTATTGGAACAAAAAATTGACCTTGACGCATTGTAATTCAGAACCTATACAGTCTGATAATTTATGTCTAAAAAATGCGAACTTACTGGAAAAAATCCTCTTAAAGGACATAATGTTAGTCATGCTAACAATAAAACTAAGAGAAGATTTTTACCAAATTTAAAAAAAGTTAAATTTAAAAGCGAAATATTAAAAAAAAGTTTAAGACTTACAGTTTCTAACGCAGGTGTTAGATCTGTTGATAAAAAAGGTAGTTTTGACGAGTTTATTAGATCAGCAAAATCAAGAGATCTTTCACTTAGACTAAAAAAATTAAAAAAATCATTAATTAGTAAATTAGCCTAATGAATAGAAAATTCATTTTACTCTCGTTTTTTATGGGAGTGGTTGTTTTATCATCTAATTTCTTAGTCCAATTTCCTGTCAATTATTATGGATTAAATGAGATACTAACTTATGGGGCATTTAGTTATCCAATAGCTTTTTTGATCACAGACCTTGCAAATAGATCATATGGAAAAATTGTTGCTCGTAAAATAGTATATTTAGGTTTTTTAATTGGAATCGTATTTACATTATTTTTTTCAACTAATTTTGCTGATTTGATATCAATTAGAATTGCTTTCGGTTCGGGTTCAGCATTTTTAGTTGCACAACTATTAGATGTTCAAATCTTTGATAAGCTTAGAAAAAATAGTTGGTATGTTGCACCTATAATATCTTCATCAGTTGGATCTATAGTTGATACATTTTTATTTTTTTCAATAGCTTTTGTCGGAACAGGAGTTCCTTGGATAACACTTTCTTTTGGAGATCTTGCAGTTAAGCTTTTTGTTGCTTTAATCATGTTAATACCATTTAGATTATTATTAAATACTTTTAAACCAGCGGCCTAACAAAGAAATTTATAAGATAAAATTTTGTAGGCTAATTTTGCCACTAAAAAATTGTAAGAATTAAAACCTTTTATTGGAGCAAGTTCATTAATATCAGCTCCAACAACTTTAGCATTTTTCATCGCAATTTTAATTATTTCTAATGTTTCATCCCACAATAACCCTCCTGGTTCTGGCGTACCAGTTGCAGGCATAATACTGCTATCAAGACCATCAACATCAAATGTTAAATAAACTGTTTTATTTTTTATTAATTTTCTAAATGAATTTAAATTCCATTTTTTTTTATCTTTAGCCCAAAAAATTTTAATTCTACCAGTATTTTTTTTTAAGTAATGAATCTCGCTTTTAGAAATATTTCTAATTCCTAATGATATTATAGAGACATTTTTATTATCCAAACATCTTCTAATTGCAGATGCATGAGAGTATTTTTCTCCTTCATAACTATCTCTTAAATCTGCATGAGCATCAAAATGTAAAAGACATAATTTTTTATATTTTTTAACAAATGGAGTAATACAACCAGGCGTAATCGAATGTTCTCCGCCAAAAGTTAATGGAAACATGTTTTTACTTATAATTTCCTCATTTATTTTACTTATTTTATTTAAGGCTTTTCTGATACTTTTATCAATTTTAAATGGTTTTAATGTTTTAATTCCAATTTTTTTATATGGTTCGCATTTTAGTTCTTCATCATAAAGCTCTACTTGATGAGAGGCTTTGATTATTTCTTTGGGACCATTTTTAGTACCTCCACCATAGCTAACAGTTTTTTCTAAACCAAAGGGAACAACAACTACCTTTTGTTTAATTGAAAATCTATTATCAATTCCTAAAAAACCTTTTTTGTTAGATAAATAATTCAATTTTTAACCAAATATTTTTGAGAAGTTTTTTCTATCTCTGCTTTTCCACTCACCTTTATGATATGCATCACTAGCTATTAAAGGCAATACTGTAGTAGCTTCAGCAAAAACCATCTGCTCTTTTGTTACGTCTACTTTGCCCCATGAACTTGCTTCTTTAAGAGTTGAACTACTGCAAGCACCATCTCTTGGGTCTGCTACAGTAATTTGTACAGCATATTTATGCATGTCGACATTTTTTCCTAGTAGTTCTGCACAGATAACAGTATCTTGAATAAAATTTTTTGGAACTCCGCCGCCTACCATAAATAAGCCAGAGCCTTTAGATCTAATTTTTATTTCAGTTAATTCTCTAAATTCTCTTATAGAATCTATAGTAATGTGATTTTTTGGATTTCTTTCTTGATGCATAACTAGACCAAAGCCAGCACTTGAGTCTGTAAATGCAGGGCAAAAAATTGGAACATTATTATCAAATGCCATTTCAATTAATGAACCTTTTTTCTTTGCATTAATTTTTAAGTACTTTCCAATCTCGTATATAAATTCTCTTGATGTATAGCTTTTAGGCTCAAGTTTATCTGCGATTTCTCCAATTATTTTATCACACGTCTGAAGTTCATCTTCATCAATGTATGTATCATATATTCGATCGATATAATTATCTCTTAATTCGGCATCATCTTGGAACTGAGAACCTTGATAATGTTTGAAACCTAATGCTTCAAAAAAATCCATATCAATTATTGATGCTCCAGTAGCTATTATTGCATCAACCATATTGTATTTTACTAAATCTCTATAAATATGCATACAACCTGCTGCAGAAGTAGATCCAGCTAAAGTTAAAAAAATTGTACAATCTTTATCCTTTAACATTTCATTGAAAATATTTGCTGCATTTGCCGTTTCTCTTGAAACAAATGACATTTTTTCCATTGAAGAAATAATTTCTCTTGAATCAAATTTTGTAATGTCAATGTGCTGAACCTCTTTATTTAAAAGGTCTTTTTTTCTGTTGTTTAATTGATTTTTTTTATCTGACATTAAGCAACAAGAAACTCTTTTTTAGCTTCTTTGTCATACATAGTCATTATTTGTTCGTCTTCTACTTCAAAAATATTATCTGAATACAGACCATTAAAGTGGGTTCTAAACGTTAATCCATAAGCTCCTAATTGACCTAATTCAATATAATCATTTTCTTTAATATTGTTTGGTAACAAAAATGGACCCTTCATATAGTCCATGCTGTCACAGGTTGGTCCATAAAAATCAAAAGAAGTTAGTTTTTTTGAAATAATTCTTCCATTAGTAATTATTTTAGATGGATATACAATATTAGGGACTCCTGCATCAAAAAGCGTGCCATAGGTTCCGTCATTAATATAAAGTTTCTGTTTTTTTCTTAAATTTACTCTTACAATTGTTGAACCACTTTCAGCAACTATTGCTCTTCCAGGTTCACAAATAATTTCTGGAAGTTTTTCTAATTTTAAATTTTTAAGACCTTTTTTTATTTCTTCAAAATAAAATTCTAAAGATTGTGGAATTAGATCAGGATAAATAGTAGGAAAACCTCCACCAACATTAATAATATCTGGAACAATTTTTGTTTTCTTAATTATATTACCTATTTCATTAATACCTTTTGAATAAGATATTGGATGCATGCATTGAGAGCCAACATGAAAACTCAATCCTATTTTTTTAGCATACTGTTTTGTTAATCTAAATAAGCCAGTAGCTTCTGCTGAAGAAGCTCCAAATTTTTTTGACAGATCTATTTCAGCGTGCTCATTAGAAACAGAGACTCTAACAAATAGTTCTAAATCTTTCGCTTTTTTTGTACTTTCTAGAATTTTAATTAATTCATCTTTTGTATCTAAAGAGAATGTTTTTATATTATGCTTAAAATATGCTTCTTCTATACTTTCTCTACTCTTGATTGTGTGCATATATGAACAATTTGCACTTGGACTTATTTTTTTGATTGTTTCTATTTCCTTAATTGAAGCGACATCAAAATTATTAATTCCACTTTCAACTATAGTTTTTAATACAGTTAGATTTGGATTAGTTTTTAATGCGTATAGAACTTTTCCAGGAAACTTATTTTGAAAATATTTTGAAGCCAATTGTATTGCTTTTTTTCTAATACAATATACCGGTTCAACAGGTTTTAGTCGGTTTACTAGTTCTTCTACCGTTTTAAATTTTTGCATTTAGTCACCTCTAAAAAAAATTTAACAAAAAAAACTGCATATCAGCTATGCAAGTTTCATTAAAACCAGCATTTAGGCGATATAAAAGATAAAGTAAAGTAAATAATGCTATTGAAATTTAAGAAATTATTTCCATATACCGATCATGATTCAACCAGAAAGCTTAAAAAAAATTACTGAATTTGAGGATAAATCACTACTAATAGTAGATGATGACAATCCTTTTAGACAAAGGCTTGCAAGAGCAATGGAAAAAAAGGGTTTTTTAGTCACTCAAGCAGAGGGAGTAAAGGCTGGATTAGAATCAATCAAATCAAAAAAACCAGCTTTTGCCGTAGTTGACTTAAGGTTGAATGATGGAAATGGTATTGAGGTTGTAAAAGAAATTCAAAAAACTAATTCTGAAAGTAGAATTATAATGTTAACCGGATATGGAAATATTCCAACTGCAGTCGCGGCGATTAAAGAAGGTGCAATCGATTATATTGCAAAACCTGCTGATGCTGATGATGTTGAAAAAGCTCTTTTAGCAGATCCTAATAAAAAACCAGCACCTCCAGAAAATCCAATGTCAGCTGACAGAGTGAAATGGGAGCATATTCATAGAGTATTTGAGTTATGTAATAGGAATGTATCTGAAACAGCGAGAAGACTTAAAATGCATAGAAGAACTTTACAAAGAATTTTATCTAAAAGATCACCTAGATAAAATTTAAACTTAAAAAATTTAATCTTTAGTTAATCTTAAAAATACATCTTCAAGATCTCCATCATCAGTAGAAATATCAAAAATTTTTATATGTTCTTTTTTTAATTCTAAAATTATTTCATCAATACTGATCTTACTTTTTTCATAAGATATTATTAATTTATTTTCATCATCAGCAATTACTTTAACTGAACTTAATTCTTTATTAATAATATTTGATTTTTTATCAATTAAAAAACTAACAATTTTTGTTTGTATTCTTTCTAATAAATTTTTTGTTGTATCTAATGCAACTAATTCGCCTTTATTTAAAATTCCAATACGATCACACATTTTTTCAGCTTCTTCAAGATAATGTGTCGTAAGTATTGTTGTAACACCCCGAGCGTTTAAAGACTTCACGTTTTCCCACAATGTTTTTCTAAGATCAACGTCTACACCTGCGGTTGGTTCATCTAAAATTATTATAGGTGGTTGATGAACCATTGCTTTTGCAATTAGCAGTCTTCTTTTCATTCCTCCAGATAAACTTCTTGCATAACTATTGGCTTGTTCTTCTAATGAAACAAGTTTAAGAATTGTATCAGTAATTCTATCTTTTTTTTTTATTCCATACAATCCAGCTTGCAAATCAAGTAATTTTCTAGGACTAAAAAAAGGATCTAATGTTACTTCTTGAGGAACTATACCGATTGATGCTTTTACTTGTCTTGGGTTTTTATCTATATCAAAACCCCATACGTTTAATTGACCACTGCTCTTCATAACTGACCCACCTAGAATATTTATAAAAGTACTTTTTCCGGCACCATTTGGACCTAATAAGCCAAAAATTTCACCCTCTTTCACTTCTAAGTTTAAATTTTTTATTGCGTTTACAGTTTTTGATCCATTTTTAGAATAAATTTTGTTTAAGTTTTTAACAGTTAAAACATTTTTTTTACTCATAATTAATTATAGAATTATTACATTAAGTTAAATTAGGATAACATTACAATATGAGTAAAATTAAAAAAAGTGACCATTTTTACTTAATTGATGGATCAGGTTATATTTTTAGAGCGTATTATGCACTTCCTCCTTTAACAAGAAAAAGTGATGGTTTGCCAGTTGGAGCAGTAAGTGGTTTTTGCAATATGTTATTTAAATTATTAGAAGATACAAAGTCCAAAGAAAACAAGGAGCAAGCAACACATTTCGCAGTAATTTTCGATTCTGCAAGAAAAAACTTTAGAAATGAAATCTATGCAGAATATAAAG
>CACDOF010000014.1 GCA_902554315.1 uncultured Pelagibacteraceae bacterium | reverse complement strand
ATGGCAAGACCAGTTGCTACTTTAAGTATTGCGGCTCAAGAAAAACACGAAAAAGAAGAAAAAGTATACGCTGATACTTAAGGTAAAGGAATTTCTATTTCTTTATTCATAAATTTGAAACCCTTAACAACTGCTGGACGTCTAGAAATTTCTAAATACCATCTGCTAAGGTGACTAAATTTTGATAGTCCAATATCGTGAATAGGATGTCTTGCAATCCATGGCCATGTAGCTATGTCGGCAATAGTATATTTGTCTCCTGCTAAAAATTTTGACTGACCTAATCTTTCATCTAAATCTTCATATATTCTTCTAGTTATTTCAAAATATCTTTTTTCGCCAAATTCACTCTTCCCTTTATGATAATGATGAAATTGATGGTGTTGTCCTATCATAGGACCCACATACCCCATCTGGCTCATTAACCACTGATTAATTTTAAGTTTATTTTCTTTATCATAAAATTTATTACTTCTTTCACCCAGGTACATCAGAATTGCGCCTGACTCGAAAATAGCTTCTTTATTATTATTATGATCAATAATTACAGGAATTTTACTAAATGGACTTATCTTTCTAAATTCAGTTTTAAATTGTTCTTTCTTTTCGTGAAGATCAACATTGGTTACTTTGTATTCATACTCAATCTCTTCAAGCATGATACTTATTTTTTTTCCATTTGGAGTGTCAGCGGAAAATAATTCTATCACTCCTTTGCACCTATTCTATTTTTTACAGTCTTGGATGTGGTTGTAAATTCAAATCTATATTTTTCATCGGGTCTGGCATATTTGAAACAACCTCTGGCTGCAAGAGCTCCTTCATGAAATCCAGATAAAATTAATTTTAATTTTCCTGGGTAAGTACAAATATCACCGATAGCAAAAATACCTTTTTTGTTAGTTTCAAAATTTTCAGTATTTACTGGGATTGTTTTTTTATCAATATTTAATCCCCATTCTAAAATAGGTCCTAGTTGCATAATTAAACCAAAAAACCCTAACACATAATCCGCCTTAATTGTTTTACTTTCACCTTCTTCATTTTTAATTTCAACACTTTCAAGATTTTCGTTGCCTTCTACATCCTTAATTGAATATTTCGTAAAAACTTCTAACTTTTTTTCATTTTCTAACTCTTTAACTTTGTCAACGCTTGTGTGAACTCCTCTAAATTCATCTCTTCTGTGTATCAATGTAACTTTTGAATTTTTTGATAGTTCTATTGCCCAATCTAATGCACTATCTCCGCCTCCAAAAATAACTACTTTCTTGTCTTTAAAGATAGTTTTGTCTTTTACTGAATATAAAACATTTTTTCCTTCAAATTTTTCACAGTTTTTTGTAGGAAATTTTCTTGGTTCAAAAGAACCAACTCCACCTGCAATTACAATATTTGGTGTTAAAAACTCTTTGCCTTTTAACGTTTTTACAATCCATTTGCTATTTTCATTTTTTATTTCTTGCACCCTGTCACTTAAATGAAAATTAAAATTAAATGGTTTAATTTGTTGAATTAAATTATTTGTTAGTTCTTCACCAGTGCATTCTGGAATTGCTGGAATATCATAAATTGGTTTATCAGGATAAAGCTCTATACATTGTCCACCAATTTTATCTAAATTATCTACTACTTCACATTTAAGTCCAATAATTCCTAATTGATGTGCACAAAATAATCCTGTTGGTCCTGCTCCTATAATTAAAACATCAGTATTAATCATTATAATTGTTTTTCTGGTAGATGAACAACGAGTCCATTTAATTCATCCGATACTATGATCTGACAACTCAATCTGCTATTTGATTTAGGTTCATAAGCTTGGTCTAACATATCATCCTCTCCTACTGATTTTTCTGATAATTTATTAAACCAATCATCTTTGACATAAACATGGCAAGTTGCACAGGCCATTCCTCCTCCACAATCGGCGTCAATTCCTGGTACATCGTTTTGAATAGCTCCTTCCATCACGCTTAGGCCATTTGAAACCTCAATTTCATGTTCTTCGCCACTATGTTCTATATATTTTATTTTGGCCATATGGAATTTATATAAACGCAAAAAAAAATAGGGCAAGTAATTAAACTTGCCCTATTAATTAATTATTTACTCTTACTAATTATCTTCTAGAAGAGTTTGCAACAGCGCAAGACCAGATAATTAAACCGAATGCGATTTTATTAACAAAGTCTGCTAAGTTGTAAATAACGTTAAGTGAATTTGCATCAATACCACCTGTTAGGTAACCAAAAATGTAACCTAATGGGTAGATTGCCCAACCAATAGTAACGATCATTCTTAATGCTCCGAATGCTGTTACTAGAGATTTGTTTCCAGATTTAGCTGCTGCTTTTCCTGCTTCACCTGAAAAGATTTCATAAAGAATGTAAATCCAACCTGCTATCCCGATAATAAAACCAAGTGTAGCATTAATGAATCCAGCTTCTCCAAGATATCCACCAATTAACATTACTAAAGAACCTATTAAAATTCTCCAGAATATATTGCCGTCAACTTTTCTTACTGCTGAAAGAATTAAGTAAAATTCTACTAGCTGTAAAGGTACAGTAATTAACCAATCAATGTATCTGTAAACAGTTGGAGTATCACCCGTTTCAACCCAAACCGCTCTCATGTACATATAGTGGATAAATGCAATACCAGTTACTAAACCAGCTACATTTACAGATTTTCTCCACTGAGCTCCGACATTTGCCTGCTCCATAAAGAAAAATGCAGTAGCTGCTAACATACCCATTGAAATTAACCAGAATGAAATACCTACAAAATCATCCGTAGCTAAAAAGGCAGTTGCTGCATTAGCCGCCGTAGTTGCTCCAAAAAGCACTAAAGCTAAAGCTAACATTTTCATTGTCTTCATAAAAAACTCCCTCGTAGTTAGTTTTTTTATAGTTTAAATTTAAACTACAGACTAACCTAATGATTAGCCCAAAGTTACGGGTTAGATATCAAATAAATTTACTTAATTGAAGACTTTTTGACCTCTAAAAAGTATTGATTTTACTTACTTTATGAAATTAAATACAACCTGTTACACAAAATCATTATAAAAGGGTATCAAAAAACAAATCACTATGAAAACCAGTTTCAATGAGATTTATCAAAATTCTATCCAAAAACCTGAGAAATTTTGGGAAAATATTTCAAATGATATTTTTTGGTTTAAGAAACCATCAAAAATTTTAAATAAATCTAACCCTCCATTCTACAAGTGGTTTGAAGATGGCATAACAAATTCTTGCTACAATGCAGTTGATTTACATATTGATCAGGGTAGAGGAGAAAAAATAGCATTAATCTATGATAGTCCTATAACAGACAATAAAGCTAAGATTACATATAATCAGCTGAAAGAAAAAGTATCTAAGTTTGCTGGAGCATTAGACAACCAAGGTATCAAAAAAGGGGATAGAGTAATTATTTATATGCCAATGATTCCTGAGGCTGTTATTGCAATGCTTGCATGTGGCAGAATTGGAGCAATTCATTCAGTAGTTTTTGGTGGCTTTGCATCAAACGAGCTTGCTAGCAGGATAGATGATAGCAAGGCAAAAATTTTAATAACAGCATCCTGCGGTTTTGAGCCAGGGAGAACTGTGGAATATAGACCTTTGGTAGATGGTGCATTAAAGCTTGCAAAGCACAAAGTTGATAAAGTTATTTTCTTTCAAAGAAAAGATCATGAAGTCACTCTAAATAAACCTATAGAAATAAGTTGGGAAGAAGCATTAGTTAATTCAAAAGATAAGGATTGTGTCGAAATGAGATCAAACGAGTTTGCCTATATCCTTTACACATCAGGAACAACGGGAATCCCAAAAGGTATAGTTAGAGACATTGGAGGACATATCGTAGCTCTTAAATGGACAATGAAAAATATTTATAACATTAATGAAGATGATGTTTGGTGGTCAGCAAGTGATATAGGATGGATTGTTGGACATTCTTATATTGTTTATGCTCCTCTTTTTAAAGGATGTACTACAGTTCTATTTGAAGGCAAACCAGTTGGCACTCCTGACGCTGGTGTTTTTTGGAGAATTATTTCTGAGTATAAAATAAAATCTTTGTTTACAGCTCCAACAGCATTCAGGGCTATTAAAAAAGAAGATCCTGAAGGAAAGTTCTTCTCCAAATATGATTTGAGTTCTTTTGAGTCTCTATTTCTTGCTGGAGAAAGAGCAGATCCTGATACAATAAAGTGGGCTGAAAATCTTTTGAATGTTCCAGTAATTGATCATTGGTGGCAAACAGAAACAAGTTGGGCAATAAGTTCAAATTGCACAGGTATTGAAATGCAAAAAACAAAATATGGTTCTGCATGTAAAGCAGTGCCAGGTTATGATGTGAAAATAATTAAACCTGATCAAACATTAGCTGGACCAAACGAAATGGGTGATATCGTTGTTAAGCTACCACTTCCACCTGGAACTTTTCCTACTCTTTGGAATGCGGATAAAAGATATAAAGAAAATTACATGACTAACTATGAAGGGTATTATCAAACTTATGATGCAGGTCACATAGATGAAGACGGCTATATTTGGATTATGTCTAGAACTGATGACATTATTAACGTTGCAGGACATAGATTATCTACAGGTGCAATTGAAGAAGTATTATCTGAACATCAGTCAGTTGCAGAATGTGCAGTTTTAGGAATTGCAGATAAATTAAAAGGACAATTACCAATAGGTTTGATTGTTTTAAAATCTGGAGTTGAAAAAGATAATGATACAATTTCAAAAGAATGTGTTCAAATGGTAAGAGATAAAATTGGACCTGTTGCAGCATTTAAAATTGTAATTGTCATAAAAAGATTACCTAAAACAAGATCTGGGAAAATATTAAGAGGAACTATTAGAAAAATTGCTGATAAAGAAGATTATAAAATACCGGCAACTATCGATGATCCTGCAATACTAGAAGAAATAACTCAAAGTTTGATAGAAAAT
The DNA here is from genome assembly GCA_902554315.1 of uncultured Pelagibacteraceae bacterium. Classification (GTDB taxonomy): domain Bacteria; phylum Pseudomonadota; class Alphaproteobacteria; order Pelagibacterales; family Pelagibacteraceae; genus Pelagibacter. The sequence continues at coordinate 13,688 of CACDOF010000014.1, read as the reverse complement.
AATATTCTTAATAAATAAACAGTATTAGTTTTGAAACTTTATGGGTTTTCCGGTTGGTTCTCCTAGAATTTTGCCCTCTTTCATTTTAATCTCACCATTTATTATTGTATAAACTGGTGTACCTTTAAATTTATATCCATCAAAAGGTGACCATCCGCACTTACTTTCTATTTTTTCATTTTTGATTTCAACAATTTTATTCATATCAACAATTGTAAAGTCAGCATCATAATCTTTCTTTATATAGCCCTTATCAATAATGCCAAAAATTTTTGCTGGATTTTCGCACAAAAGATTCATTAACTGAACTAAAGATAATTTACCTTCATTAACATGATTTAACATTACAGGTAATAAGGTTTGTACACCCGGCATTCCAGCTGGGCTGTTAGGATACTCTTTATCTTTATTTATTCTTAAATGCGGAGCGTGATCAGAGCCAATAGTATCATTGTAATTGTTTCGAACTGCATACCATAAACGATCATAATGACTTTTATCCCTAATAGGTGGATTCATTTGGGCATACGTTCCAAGTTTATCGTAACAATCTGGAGCAAACAGAGTTAAATGTTGTGGAGTTATTTCAAAAGTTATATTTCCTTTATTCTGAGATAGAAAGTCCACTTCCTCTTTTGTGGTAATATGCAAAATATGTGCTTTCTTACCTAATCTATTAGCAATTTTAACAATCCTTCTAGTAGATGAAATTGCACACTCTTCATTCCTCCATATTGGATGAGAATGAACATTTCCATTTTCTCTTAATTTTTTTCTAAGATTTAAAATATCTTCATCCTCTGAATGCACTGCAACTATTTTAGATGTACTTTCAAATACTTTTTCTATGTCTTCCTCTTTGTGAACTAATAACGTTCCTGTTGATGAGCCCGCAAATAATTTTACCCCACAGCAACCTTCTAAATCTTTTAGATTTGCTAATTCACTTTGGTTATCGGGAGTAGCGCCAAAGTAAAATGCATGATTACAATACATTCTGTTTTTGGCTAAACCTATTTTTCTATTAAATTCCTCTCTGTTTGTAGTTGCAGGATTAGTATTTGGCATTTCAAAAACTGAAGTAATACCACCAACTATTGCAGCTCTACTTCCAGAAGCTAAATCTTCAGTATCTGTTGATCCTGGTTCTCTAAAATGTGTTTGGGTATCTATACAGCCAGGTAAAACAGTCAATCCTTTAGCATCAACAGATTGTTTTGCTTCTTCTTCTAAGTTGCCAATTTTAACAATCTTTCCACTTTGTATGCTTATATCAACTTCTTTAAGATCATTATCTATATAACACTGGCCGTTTTTGATTATTAGATCTAACATTTTAAAAAAAAGTACTTATATCATTATCTTATTATATGCAATTATGAAAATTGATAACGTATTCATACTTGAGGATAGAGGTCTTCTTTATATAAACGGAGATGACGCAAAAGAATTTTTGCAAAATATTATTACAAATAATATTGAAAATGTTACAGAAGATAGAAGTTGTTTTTCAGCTCTTTTAAGTCCTCAAGGAAAATATCTTTTCGATTTTTTAGTTATTAAACATAAATCAGGATATTTTTTAGATTGTGAAAAACAAAATTTAGAAGAATTATACAAACAATTAAATTTGTATAAACTTAGATCTAAAGTTGAAATTTTAAATTTAAGTAATGAATTTGTAGTAGCAGTACTCAGTAAAGAGAAATTTTTAAGCTTGGATAATTCAAAAGATGAAGAGGGATTTACAATTAAATTTAGAGAAGACTCTATTTTTTTAGACCCAAGATCTAATGGGTTGGGCGCAAGGTTAATTATAAACTTAGAAAAATTACATCTATCTTTAAAAAAACTAGAATTAAAAATTACAGATACTGAAAATTATTATAAATTAAGTCACAATCTAGGAATTGCTCAAATTGATACAAATAAACTTCAAAATAAAATATTTGGAATAGAATGTAACTTTGAAGAATTAAATGGCATTGACTTTAAAAAAGGATGCTATGTTGGACAAGAAAACACAGCAAGAATTAAATTAAAAAAAAAATTAAATAAAAGACTTTTTGCAATTAAAGTTTTAGATGGCAAAATTAACAGCAATGAGATTACATTTGAAAATAAAGAGATAGGGAGGTTGTTAATCAACAATCAAAATCCTTTTGCTTTAATAAAATTTAATAGTGAAAATTTTAATTTTGAAAATAGTTTAAAATGTGGAGATGCTAAAATTAAGATTATTAAACCTGAATGGATGTAACTACTTTAAAAATTTCGACAAATCTGGTTTAAAATAATCTGGTCCTTTCATAACTTTTCCATGCTCATTATAAATTGGTTTTTTATCTTTACCTAATTTGCTCATATTTGAGTCTTGCACTTCGTTAAAACATTTGTCTAAATTTATTCCAAATGCATGACCTGCTCCATAAGTTACATATAAAATATCTGTTAAAGCGTCAGCAATTTCTACGATATCATTGTCTGAAATTGCTTTTTTTAACTCCTCAAGTTCTTCGTATATCAAGCTTAACCTTAAAGAATTAATCTTTTCACTACTTAGACCAGAATTGGTTTTAACTTCTTGTCCAAAGGTTTTCATAAACAATCCAACTTTTTCAAAATTTGTCATTTAACTCCTATATGATTTACTATTTTTTTAATGTATAAATGATTAATTATACTCTCAAAATTTAAACTATGAAATTTAGAAAAGAATATGACAGTATTGGATCAATTAATGTACCTGTGGATAAGTATTGGGGTGCATCTACCCAAAGATCAAAAAAATACTTTGATATAGGTGATTTTTTAGTAAGACCAATTTTAATAAGATCAATAGCTATAATAAAGAAAGCGGCAGCAATTGTTAATCACAAAAATAAAGATATTGATAAAAGAATTTCACAAACAATTGTAAAAGTTGCAAATGAGATAATACAGGGAAAGTTAGATAATCATTTTCCGTTAAAAGTTTGGCAAACTGGATCTGGAACTCAAACTAATATGAATGTTAACGAAGTAATTTCAAATAGAGCTATTGAAATACTTAAAGGAAAAAAAGGATCAAAAAAACCAGTACACCCAAATGACCATGTTAATAAATCTCAATCTACCAATGATGTTTTTCCGACAGCAATGCATATTGCAATTGCGATGAAAACTAAAGATTTATTACTTCCAGGATTAAATTTATTAAATAAAGAATTAAAAAAAAAAGTTAAAGAGTTTAATAAAATTGTAAAAATTGGAAGAACGCACTTACAAGATGCCACACCTTTATCATTAGGACAAGAATTTTCAGGATATCAGTCTCAACTTGAGAAATGTATTGAAAGAATTAAAAATGCTTTAAATGAAATATATTTTTTAGCACAAGGTGGGACCGCGGTTGGTACAGGAATAAATACAAGAAAAAATTTTGATAAACAAATAGTTAATGAAATAAGGAAAATTACAAAACTTCCTTTTAAACCAGCAAAAAATAAATTTGCTGCTCTTGCTGCACACGATGCAATTGTTAATTTTTCAGGAACATTAAATACAACTGCAGTTTGCTTAATGAAAATTGCTAACGATATTCGTTTTCTTGGATCAGGTCCACGAGCTGGATATGGTGAATTGATACTTCCTGAAAATGAACCTGGATCTTCAATTATGCCTGGAAAAGTAAATCCAACACAGTGCGAAGCAGTAACTATGGTTTGTGTAAAAGTTATTGGTAATCATAATGGGATAACAATGGCAGGATCTCACGGTCATTTTGAATTAAATGTTTTTAAACCACTAATTATTCATAATATTCTTCAGTCAATTCAAATTATGTCAGACAGTACTAATAGCTTTGCAAAATATTGTGTATCTGGATTAAAAGCTGATAAAAATAGAATAAAACAATTGCTAGATAATTCTTTAATGCTTGTAACTGCCCTTTCTCCAAAAATCGGATACGACAATGCTGCAAATATTGCAAAAAAGGCATTAAAAAATAAAACTACCTTAAAATTTGAAGCATTAAAATCAGGTCTAATAGATGAGAAAGAATATGATAAAATTGTTAATCCAAATAAAATGATTACACCTAGTTAAGTATATAGAATACTTTTTAATAAAGACCTTAATTCTTGTACATTATTAATATGATAGTTTTGCTTTAACAAATTTTGATTTTTAATATCATTTAATTTAATTTCTGAAATTGATATTTTTCCTGTATCTACATTTTTTTGCAAATTAAAATATATCTTATCTACATGATTAATTTTTCTTGCGTTAATTTGTAATTTTTTAGCAAACTTTTTTTTATTATTAATATTTAATATATTTTCTGATAAAAAAATTAAGTCTCCTTTGTCATCCATATAAGAAATTTTTGATTTAATTGTTCCTCCATCAATTTTAAAAGAAGATTTTTTTACCTCTGCAAGTTTTTCATTTATATTTATTAATATTTGTCCCCTGTTGATGAAATCATTTTCAATTTTATTTAAGTTAAATATTAAATTTCCATTTAAATTACCTAAAAATTCTGGGTTACTATCAATTATTAAATTTAAAATATAATCAATTAAAAAATTTAATTTATATTCAGAAAAAGTTACATCTGTTTCAAAGAAAAATGGATTTAACTCTATATCTGATTTAATTTTAACTCTTTCATTTAAGTTTGGAGATTCAATTTTGATTTTTTGATTATTAAAATTGTATTTAATTGTTATAGTTTCATTCAAAAAATTTAATGAACTTAATCCACTAAATTGTGAAATACTTTTAAATTCAAATAAATTTTTTAAAAATACATTTGGATTTCTAAATTTAACTTCAGTATTAGAATTCTTAGGTGTTTCATCATAACTTTTCCACACTGATGCATAATTTATATCAAAAATACTTCCATCAATTTTTAGTTTTTTATAATTTTCTTTCTCATTTATTGAATAAATTAGTTTGCTTATAGGACATATAAGAATTGTATTATTGTTTTTATCCAAATAGAATAATTTACTTTTCTTAACAAGAATTGAATTATTCTTTTTATCGTAAAGATAATTACGGAAGTTCTTTATATCTTGTAATTTAAATTTAAAATTTGTATCTACGATTTCTACTTTTTCAAATTCTAAATTGGATTTAGAGTATAAATTTTTAGGTGATATGAAGATTTTGAGATTTTCAGTTTCAATATTTGAAGAATTTTTAGACTCAATATTTAAATTTAGATTCGCTTTTTTTACTAGCAAATGTGGTCTTGGAACAAAATGATAATTTATTTCATCTAAAATTTTTAGGTTAATATTAAACTTTGAATAAAATTTTTTTTCTATTTCTCTTTCTATGCTTTTATAATTATATAAAACTGGTATTGATAAAAATATTATTGTTGAAAAAAACAATATAATTAATGTTACTATTATGGGAAAAAAATTATTTTTTTTACTTTTGTTCATGAAAATTAATATGGTTTATACTACAAAAAATAAATGATGAATTCAGAATATTTATTAAATTTAAATGAAAATCAAAAAAAAGCAGTATCTCATATTGATGGTCCTTTATTAATAGTTGCCGGCGCCGGATCAGGAAAAACAAGAGTATTAACTTCAAGAATAGCTCATATAATTAAAAATCATAAGGCATTCCCTGATCAGATATTGGCTGTAACTTTTACAAATAAAGCTGCTAAAGAAATGCAAACTAGGGTATCTAGATTTTTAAAGAAAGAAGCCACAGGTTTGCCTTGGTTAGGAACATTTCACTCTATTAGCGCAAAACTTTTAAGAAAACATGCTGATGCGGTTGGATTAAAATCAAATTTTTCGATTATTGATCAGGATGATCAGTTAAGACTTATTAAAAATATTTGTAAAGCAGAAAATATAGACATAAAAAAAATATCACCTAAATTTATTTTAGCTATTATTGATAAATGGAAAAATAAAGGATTTTATCCTGATGAAGTAATTTTAAAAAAAAAGGATATTCTAGAAAAAAATTTTTTAAGTATATATAAAATTTATCAACAAAAATTAACTGATTTAAATACTGTAGATTTTAGTGACTTAATACTTCACACTGTTAAAATATTTGAAAGATACAAAGACATATCTCAAATTTATTCAAAGAAATTTAAGTATATTTTAGTAGATGAGTATCAAGATACTAATTTTATACAAAGTGAATGGTTAAAGTATCTATCTGAATACAACAAAAATATATGTTGTGTAGGTGATGATGATCAGTCGATTTATAGTTGGAGAGGTGCAGAAATAAAGAATTTTCTTCAATTTGAAAAAGTATATAAAAATACAAAGATTATTAGATTAGAAAAAAATTATAGATCAACTCAAAATATTTTAAGTGTAGCTTCTAAACTTATAGAAAATAATCAAAATAGAGTTGGAAAAAATCTTTTTACAAACCAAGAAGATGGTGAACCTGTTACATTAAACTGTTTTAGAAATGTTAAAGATGAGGCAACCGAAATTGGCTCAAATATTGAAACTTATAAAAAAGATTTTTCGTTAAATCAAATGGCTATCTTGGTTAGAGCTATTTTTCAAACAAGAGAATTTGAGGAAAGGTTTTTGAAAACTGGAATTCCTTACAGGATAATTGGTGGAATTAAATTTTATGAAAGAGCAGAAATAAAAGATTGTATTGCTTATTTAAGAACTGTGCATCAGCCACTGGATGATTTATCTTTTGAAAGGATAATTAATGTACCAAAGAGATCTATTGGTGATACAACAATTAAAATAATTAATGAATTTTCAAAAAAAAATAAATGTTCTCTAGAAATATCTTGTAGAAAATTAATTGAATTAAATAAAATTAAACCAAAAACAAAAATTGGATTAAACTCTTTGCTAAACTTAATAGTAAAATGGAGAAATGATTTACAAAAAAAAATAAATCATAATAAATTGCTTCAAATAATATTAGATGAGTCAGGTTATAGCGAAATGCTTAAAAATAAAAAAGATTTGGAAAATGAAAATAGATTAGAAAATATAAAAGAACTTTTAAACGCAATGAAAGAATTTGATAATTTAGAGAGTTTTTTAGAACATGTTGCACTTGCGACCTCTTTAGATCAGGATTGGCAAAGTGAAAAAGTTAATCTCATGACTATGCATGCGTCAAAAGGATTAGAATTTGATATTGTCTTTCTACCAGGATGGGAAGAAGGTTTATTTCCCCACCAAAAAAGTATTGAAGAAAAAGGAGAAAGTGGGCTTGAAGAAGAAAGAAGGTTGGCTTACGTTGGAATCACTAGGGCAAAAAAAATTGCAAAAATTTCTTTTTCTATGAATAGATTTTATCAAGGTGATTGGATGGATAGTATGGCTTCGAGATTTGTCGATGAATTACCTGAAGATTATATAAAAAAAAACAATAGTTTTGTGGATGAGTCAAACCAAGATTTTGATTTTAATCAAGACATTGATTTTGAAGATGAAGTTAGAAGTCCAGGATGGATACGATATCAAAAAAAATTAAAATGATAAATAAAATAAAAAATCTCATAAAAAATAATAATTTAGATGGCTATATTTTGCCAAAGAATGATAAATATTTTACTGAATATTCAAAATTAAATAATCTTCAATTAGTATCAAACTTTTCTGGTTCAGCGGGTTTTGCAGTAATTTTAAAAAATAAAAATTATCTATTTGTTGATGGAAGATATACAATTCAAGCAAAAAAAGAATCTGGAAACAGATTTAAAATTTTTGAAATACCTTACAAATGGCCAAAGAATATTTTTAAAGATTTAAAAATAGGTTTTGATCCAACACTATTCACATACAATATATTGTATAGATACTTTGAAAATAAATGTAATCTCGTAGCTATAAATCAAAAATTGTTTGATAAAAATTCTAAATTAAAAAAAGATAAACCTTTTTATATACTTAGAGATGAGGTTTCGGGTGAAAGATCAAATTCAAAAATAAATAGAACTATAAAATATTTAAAAAAGAAAAAATTAAATTATCTTTATATTAGTGCAGGTGAAAATATATGCTGGCTTTTAAATATTAGAGGAAATGATTTGCCCAATTCTCCAATAGCAAATTGTAAATTAATTTTGACTGAAAAAAGAAAAATTTATTTTTTTTCACCAAATTTTAAAGTTTCAAATATTAAATCAAAATTAAAAAAAAATAAAATTGATTTTTTTAAAGAGAATGATTTTTTTGAAGTTTTAACTTCGTTAAATTTTGGAAAATTTTGTATTGATAATCAAACTTGTTCTGTTTTCGACGAAGAATTAATTAAATCTAAATTTAAAATAGATCATAAAATTGATCCGATTTATTATTTTAAATCTATAAAAAATAAAACTGAAATTGAAAATATGAAAAAAGCACATATAGATGATGGTGTTGCTCTTTCTAAATTTTTATATTGGATAAAAAATACTAAAATAAAAAAAATTACTGAAAAAAAGGTAGAGTCTAAATTAGAAAGTTTTCGAAAACTTAATAAAAATTATTTATTTCCCAGTTTTGATACCATAGCTGGCTCTGGTCCAAATGGAGCTATAATACATTATAGATCTGATGAAAATTCAAACAGAAAACTTAAAAATAATGATTTATTATTGGTAGATTCAGGTGGACAATACAGATGGGGAACAACAGATGTTACAAGAACAGTTTGTTTTTCAAAACCCTCTAATAAAATAAAAAATATTTTTACTAGAGTTTTAAAAGGACACATAGCAGTTGCTATATCCAATATAACAAAAGAAAAAACTGGTCATAATATTGATAAAAAAGCAAGAAAAAGTCTAAACTCTGCAGGTTTAGATTATCGTCATGGAACTGGACACGGTGTTGGTTATTTTTTAAACGTTCATGAAGGACCTCAAAGTATATCAAAAAATAATAAAGTAGAATTAAAAGAAGGTATGATTGTAAGTAACGAACCTGGATTTTATTTAGAAAAAAACTTTGGAATTAGAATTGAAAATTTAGTCTTTATAAAAAAAATATCCAAGAAACTTAAATTTGAAAATTTAACACTGGCACCTATAGATAAAGATCTAATAAACTTTAAAATGCTAAATAAATTTGAAAAAGATTATTTGTTTAATTATCACTTGAGTGTTTATGAAAAAATTTCCAAATATTTAAATAAAAAAGAAAAAAAATGGTTAATTAATTTTTTATAACAAAAATAATTTATAATATCTTTTATTTATCCAGTCTTATTTAGTAATTTCTTCCACTCGGTATACTTAAGAACTTTAATGCCTAATTCTTTTGCTTGGTCAATTTTTCTACTTGTAGGTTTTTCACCTACAACTAAAAAATCTAATTTTTTATTTACTGAACTAACAATAGATCCAGAATTTTTTTCAACTAATGATTTTGCCTCTGCCCTACTCATATCTTCCAATTTTCCAGTGAATAAAAAATTTTTGTTTTTAAATTTACCATTTTGATCTGTTTCTTTTTTTTTGATGTTTAGTATTTTACTTAATTCAAATATAATATTTTTATTAGTTGCATTATTAAAAAAATTTTTTAATGATTTAATTTGCGTCTCTCCCATTCCATCTATATCTGATAAATGATCAAAATCATTATTTTTCACAAATTCCAAAAAATTATTTATAGACTTTGAATATGCTGCAATTAGTTTAGCATTTTCAATTCCAATATGTCTTATTCCAATTGAATATATAAATTTTTCTAAAAAAACTTCTTTTGAATTATTAATTGAATTTTTTAAGTTCGAGACAGACAGTTTTCCCCAACCTTCCAAATTTGATATTTTGTTATAATTTAATTTAAATATATCTTGAGGTAATCTGATTAGTTTTAATTCCCAAAATTTTTCAACAACTTTTTTTCCTAATCCATCAATATTCAAAGCATCTTTGGAAATAAAATGTTTTATTTTTTCGATAGCTATTTTCTCACAAACATAACCGTCACTAGTACATCTTCTAACTGCATCAATTTTTTTAGTTATTTTATTAAATTCTTTTTCTGTGATTGAACCGCAAGATGGACATTTAGATGGAAAAATAAATTTTTTTGAGTTTTTTTTTCTTTTTTTTTTGTCAACTTCAATAACATGTGGAATAACATCTCCAGCTCTTTCTATTTTTACAGTATCTCCTATTCTTATATCTTTTCTGTTAATTTCATCTTCATTGTGAAGACTAGTATTGGAAACTACTACGCCTCCAATATTTACAGGTTTAACTTTAGCAACTGGGGTTAAGGCTCCTGTTCTTCCCACTTGAATATCAATATTTAATATTTCTGAGTATGCATTTTCAGCAGAAAATTTATGGGCTATAGCCCATCTTGGAGCATTTGATGTAAATCCCAATCTTTTTTGCAAGTTTAAATTATTAATTTTATAAACCAGGCCATCTACATCATATTCAAGATGGAATCTTTCATTTTCAAATTTATTATGGAATTTAATTAGCTCATTTATATTTTTAAAAACCTTGTTATGTTTGCTAGTAATAAAGCCCCAATTTTTTAAAGACCTGAGAAAATCAGATTGATTCTTAAAATTATTTTTCTCAAAAAATCCAAAAGTATAAGCAATAAACTTTAAAGGTATTTTTTTTGTTTCATTTGGATCCTTTTGTCTAAGAGATCCAGATGCAGCATTTCTTGGATTGGCAAAATTATCTTTTAGTTTATTAAAATCGTTTTTATTTATAAATACCTCTCCTCTAATATCTATATCACTTGGAAAATTATCATTTTTAATTTCATTAGGAATATCAAAAATAGTTTTTAAATTTTCAGTTATTAATTCTCCAATATTTCCATCTCCTCTGGAAGTACCTGAAACTAATTTACCATTTTTATAAGTTAAAGATGCTGAGATTCCATCAATTTTGGGCTCAACACTATATTCCAATGGTATTTTTTCATTAAGATAATTATAAATTTTTTTTTCAAAATTAACTAAATCATCTTCATCAAAAGCATTTGATAGAGATAACATTTGTACTCTGTGTTTTGATTTTAAAAAATTTTTTGAAGGTTTATACCCTGTTGAATTTGAGGGTGATAATTTATTGGAAAGATAATTATATTTTTTTTCTAATTTTAATATTTCATTTTTTAAATCATCAAACTCTCTATCTGATAAAATTGGAGAGCTATTTTCATAATATAATTTATTATGCTTTTGGTATTCATTTACTTTGATAAGATAATTTTTTTTAATATCAAATTTATCCATAAAAAATCATTTTAATAAAAGAGTTCTTTAAATCTTTCCAAAATCGATTTTTGTTTTTCTTCATCCTCTCTTTTTGAAATTGACTTATAATCTTTATTGATAATTTTAAATGAAGCTTTATACCACTCGCTTGATAGATAATTATATCCTAACAATGCAGCATATTTTTTTGCTTCTTCTTCAAGTCCTATTCTGTAGTTAATCTCTACAAGCCTATGTAAAGCTTCTTCTACATATATTGTAGTATCATAGTTTGTAACAATTTTTTTAAATCTATTTATAGCAGGTATCCATTTTTCTCTATCTGAATAGTACCTTGCCAAATACATCTCTTTTGAAGCAAGAATTTCATTTATCAATTCTAATTTAAATTCTGAATCTACTGCAAATTCTGTATTGGGATAATTTTTAATTATTAATTGAAAATATTTTTCAGCCTTAATTATTTCTCCTAAATCTTTTTTTTCATCAACAATTAAATTATAATGGCAAATTGCTAACAAGTAATAAGCATAATCTCTTCTTGGATGATTTTTATATTTATCCAAAAATCTTTCTAATTCAATTATTGCGTCTGTAAAATACATATCAGAATAATATGAGTATGCTGCCATTAAGGTTGAACGTGCAGCCCAGACTGATTGTGGATATAAAAGTTCAACTTCATTAAATTTTTTTGCTGCAAATCTAACATCTCCACGCTCTAGCTCTTTTATGCCTTCATTATAAGCTTCAATCATCTGCATTTCTAAGTTTTCTTCTTCAATGATAGAAATTTTTTCTTCTTTTTTTGCACAAGAAGAAAATAAAAAAATTACAATAAGAAAAATAAAAATTTTATGAAAATTCATTGAAAGAATTTTATCAGAATATTTATAAAATTCTAATTTTTATGCAATAGATTTTAAATATTCACCTTTATTTGCAAATGAATAAGGTAAATTTTTTCCTTTAATCTCTAATAAAGAATAGTTTTCATTATCGCTGAAAATTTTCTTAAGCAGTTTATTAGTTAAATTGTGTCCACCCTGTGAGCATACTAATGAACCAATTATTCTATAACCAGACAAATATAGATCTCCCATACAATCTAAAATTTTGTGATTTACAAATTCCATTTTATTTCTTAATCCATCTTTGTTCATCAACTTATTTTCTTTGACAACTATGGCATTATCTAAAGTTCCACCTTTTCCTAGGCCAAGTTTATTTAGTTTTTCAATATCTTCATATAAACAAAATGTTCTTGAGTTATAAATATCATCAAGTTTGTCTTCATATATATTAACTTTGTTTCTCTGCGTATTAATAAATTCATTTTTATATTTTATTTCAAAATCAATTTCTAAAGAAACGTTAGATTTATCTATTGAAATGAATTTTTTTCCTTCTTCAATTTCTATTTTTTTATTTATTTTAATAAGTTTAATTGGAACATCACTTGCTTTATAACCAACATTTTTAATTAAATTTACAAAATCTTTTGCAGATCCATCTAATATTGGTACTTCTTGTGAGTTTACTTCTACTATTGCATTATCTATACCCAATCCATAAAATGCTGCCATCAAATGTTCAATGGTTGATACTTTAACACCATGCTGATTAGATATAGTTGTACAAAGAGTTGCGTCACTTACATTTGAAAAATTAGGTATAATAATATTATTTTTTTTTACATCTATTCTTTTAAATATTATTCCTGAATGTGGCGCTGAAGGCAAAATATTTAAGTCGACTTTGCTACCTGTGTGAACACCAAAGCCTGAAATAGAAATTTTTTTAGCAACTGTTTTTTGTGATAATAATGACATTAACTAGAATATATAAAAAGGGTAGAGTTTTGGTATTCAAGTAATATTACAAGAAAATACAGCTACCTTGAGAAAAAGTTAAAAAAATTTTCAAAAAATCCAGTTTTTTTATGGTTTTTACTGATAATTTTCATCAAATTATTTCCACTATTATCAAAATTATATCCTGCATTACAAATTTCCGAGTCACTTTCTTCATAAAAACTTATTTCTTCAAAATTATATTTGTCATCAAGATGAAATGAATTTTTATTAAACAAATTTGATCCATTGCCAGTAAGTATTAAGGAACAATTTTGGCTGTTATTGAAATATCTTAAGTTATCAACTTCTTTTAGACTCAAAAAAATAATTTCTTCTACTCTTGCTAGTACTACTTTTTTTAGAAGATCAATTGAAATATTTTTTCCTATAATTTGTTGTATTAATTTTTTTTTTTCATTGTTCATATTTTGATCAAAAGAAAATTCAATTTCTGATTTATTAAATGTTTTTTTTATCTTTTCAGACTCTTCAAAAGTTAATTTTAATATTTTAGAAATGTCTTTGGTAATATGATTGCCGCCAATAGGAATACTATTAAAAAAAACTGGTCTATTTTTATTATAAAAAACTATAGTACTTCTCTCACATCCAATATCTAAA
>CACDOF010000013.1 GCA_902554315.1 uncultured Pelagibacteraceae bacterium | reverse complement strand
TAAAAATTTTGATAAACCTGAGGAAATTATAAAAATTTTAGATAAAAATAATAATCCTTATCACAAACATGTAATATTATTTAATTTACCGGAGATGCTAAAGTCATGAAAATTTCAAGAAGAAATTTTTTAAAAGGTACTGCTACAACTTTATTTTTAGCAGGATTTAATTTACCAGTATTAGCAAATAATAAAACTAAGAAAAATTTAGTTGTAATTATGCTTCGAGGAGGAATGGATGGATTATGTTCTGTCCCAGTGATAGGTGATAAAAACTTTGAAAAAAGAAGACAGGATCTAATTTTGGACAAAACAATAAAATTAAATACTGATTTTGCACTTCACCCAAGACTTAAAAATTTTCATAATTTATGGGAGAAAAATTTAGGAGCCATCGTTCATGCTACCAATATACCTTACACTGATAGATCACATTTTGATGGACAAAACTTAATGGAAAGTGGAGGTCATATCCCTTATTCAGTTAAAACTGGATGGCTTGGTAGAGGAATGAAAGTAGCAAAATTAAAAGGAGATGGATTAGCTCTTGCTTTGCCAATGCCTTTACTTTTAAGAGGTATTGAAAGTAATGATAACTATTATCCAGCAAAAAAATCACTTCCAAAATCAGATATTATAGATGTTTTAAGGTCAGTTTATAAAGATAAATCTGAACATGAGTTAGCTGAAATGATGGAAATTATATATCAAAGATCAATGATAAAAATGAGCTCTTCTTCGTCTAGAAATAATAGTTCACTTGCATTTAAAGCTGGACAAGAATTAAAAAAAATTAATGGACCAAGAGTAGCTGTTTTTGAAGTTGGAGGCTTTGATACACATGCCGCCCAAGGTGGAATTGATGGTTCTCACTCTGATAGTTTAATTGAAATGGATGATATTTTTTTAAATCTTGAAAAAGGTTTAGGAAAAGAAATGAATAATACACTAATTGTAACTCTCACAGAATTTGGAAGGACTGTTAAACAAAATAGTGGCCTTGGAACTGAACATGGATATGGATCTGCAATATTTATGGGTGGTGGAATATTAAAAAAATCTCAAGTTTATACAGATTGGCCAGGTTTAAAGAAAAAGGATCTGTTTGAAAGCAGAGATTTAAATAGCACTATAGACTCAAGATCTATTTATGCTTCTGCTATGTCATCAGTATTTGATATAGAATTTAAAGAAATTCAGAAACAAGTTTTTTGGGGCGACAATCTTAAAAATTTATCAGATAAACTTTTTAAAGTTTAAAGTTTTAGTGTTAATATTATCTTAATGAGTTTTGCATATAAAAAATTAGAAAAATCTAATGGTAAACTAGATATTAAAATAAAAAATAACAAACTTTTAAAACTACTTCAGAAAGGTTCTCTAAAAGCTTTATTGCCAAATTTTCATGAAAATTTACTGCAATTGATGCTGATCAATACTGCTGGCGGTATTACAAGCGGCGACGATTTTTATTCAAAAATAGACTTAGATAATTCAAACATATGCGTTTCAACTCAAGCTGCAGAAAAAATCTACAGTGGCTTTGGTGACCCTGCCCAAGTCAATATTAATATTAATATATCAGATAACGGAAATTTATTTTGGTTACCAAAAGAATTAATTTTATTTAATAATTGCAATCTAAAAAGAAAATTTAATATTAATCTTTCAAAAGATTCAAACTTATTTTTATGTGAAAATATTGTTTTTGGAAGAACTTCAATGAAAGAGGAATTAAATAGTGGTTTTTTTTCAGATTTTTGGAAAATATATTATGATAATAAACTTATTCATTCAGAAGCTTTGAACACAAGTAATTTTAACAAGGAAGTTTTAAAAAATAAATCAATTTTAAATAAAAATTGTGCTATTGCTACTATAATTCTTGTCGGTAAAAAATTTTTAAATATTGGCGATGAATTGTCAAAATTTATGACAAAAAATAATTATACAATATCAGAATACTCAGCCTGGGATGAAAAATTAATCATAAGATGCATCTCTAAAGATAGCTACAATTTGAAGTTTGCTATTAATAAAATTTTATCTTACTTTTTTGAAAATTCACAAATACCAAGAATATGGAATATTTAAAATGAAACTAACACCTCGTGAAAAAGATAAACTTTTAATTAGCCTTTCAGCAATTGTAGCAAGAAACAGATTAGCAAAAGGCATAAAGTTGAATTATCCAGAAGCGATAGCGCTAATAACTGATTTCGTAATAGAGGGAGCGAGAGAGGGCAAGAGTGTCTCGGAACTCATGGAAGCTGGTGCTCATGTAATAAAAAAGGAGGATTGCATGGAAGGTGTTCCAGATATGGTCAAAGATGTTCAAGTAGAGGCTACTTTTCCAGACGGAACTAAACTAGTTACAGTGCATAAACCTATAAGGTAATGATTATGAAACCAGGTGAAATAATAACTAAAAAAGGTGAAATAGATTTAAACAAAGAATCCAAAAAAACTAAATTAAAAGTTTCAAACTCAGGAGATAGGCCAGTACAAGTTGGAAGTCATTATCACTTTTTTGAAACAAATAATTATTTAGTTTTTGATAGAGATTTATCTTATGGAAAAAGATTAAATATACCTTCTGGAACTGCAGTTCGATTTGAGCCGGGTCAATCCAAGGATGTTGAGCTAATAGAAATTAACGGGCTAAAAAAGATATTTGGTTTCAACAAAAAAATAATGGGTAATTTATAATGGTTAAAATTTCTAGAGCATCATATGCAGATATGTACGGCCCAACTACAGGAGATAAAGTAAGACTTGCTGACACTGAGCTGTTTATTGAAGTTGAAAATGATCTTACTACCTACGGTGAGGAGGTAAAGTTTGGTGGAGGAAAAGTAATAAGAGATGGAATGGGTCAATCTCAAATCAGCAGAGAAAAAGGTGCAGTAGATACAGTTATTACAAACGCTTTGATAGCCGATGTTAATGGAATTTATAAAGCTGATGTAGGCTTAAAGGATGGAAAAATTTTCGATATTGGTAAAGCAGGTAATCCAGATACTCAATCGAAAGTAAATATTATTATTGGACCAGGAACAGAGATTATTGCAGGCGAAGGGAAAATTTTAACTGCAGGAGGTTTTGACAGTCATATTCATTATATATGTCCTCAACAAATTGATGATGCTTTACATTCTGGCATTACTACGATGTTGGGAGGAGGAACTGGGCCAGCTCATGGTACACTTGCAACGACTTGTACACCTGGTCCATGGCATATTAAAAGAATGATACAATCTGCTGACGGTTTTTCTATGAATTTAGCTTTTGCTGGAAAAGGAAACTCTTCATTACCCGAAGGTCTTGAAGAACAAATCCTTGCAGGAGCTTCCGCTTTAAAGTTACATGAAGATTGGGGAACTACTCCTGGAGCAATTGATAATTGTTTAAATATTGCTGATAAAAATGATGTTCAAGTGATGATACATACAGACACCTTGAATGAAAGTGGATTTGTAGAAAATACAATTAAAGCAATAAACAAAAGAACCATACATGCTTTTCATACAGAAGGTGCCGGTGGTGGACATGCACCAGATATAATTAAAGTTTGTGGAGAGGAATATGTTATTCCTTCTTCTACAAATCCTACAAGACCATACACAGTTAATACTATTGAAGAACATTTGGATATGCTTATGGTTTGTCATCATCTTGATAAATCTATCCCAGAAGATGTAGCGTTCGCCGAAAGTAGAATAAGACGAGAGACAATTGCAGCAGAGGATATTCTTCATGATATGGGGGCTTTTTCTATTATTGCATCAGATAGCCAGGCTATGGGCAGAGTGGGAGAAGTTATTATTAGAACTTGGCAGACAGCACACAAAATGAAAGTTCAAAGAGGAAGTCTCCCAGAGGAAAAGGGAGATAATGATAATTTTAGAGTTAAAAGATATTTAGCAAAATATACAATTAATCCGGCAATTGCTCATGGAATTTCGAAATACATTGGCAGTATTGAAAAAGGGAAACGTGCTGATTTAGTTTTATGGGATCCAGCATTTTTTGGCGCTAAACCAGAGATGATATTAATAGGTGGTAGCATAGCTTGTGCTCAAATGGGTGATCCAAATGCATCAATTCCAACCCCACAACCGGTATATACAAGACCAATGTTTTCTTCATTTGGAACATCATTAGAAAAGTCTTCGGTAATTTTCACTAGCAAATTGGCACTAGAAAAAAATTCATTAAAAGATGAAAGTATAAGAAAAGATTTGATAGCTGTCGAAAATACTAGATCTATTTCAAAAAAAGATATGGTTTTAAATAGTAAGTGTCCAAAAATTGAAGTGAATCCAGAAACATATGAAGTGAAAGCTGATGGTGAAATAATTACATGTGAGCCAGCAAAAGAACTACCTTTGGCTCAAAGATATTTTATGTATTAACTTATGGATAATTGTTTTTTAATAGTAAATAAAAAAGATAAATTTAGAGCAAAAGATCACATATCTTTATCTTATGATGAGAGATTTTTAAGAAGAAAAAAACTTGTTTCTGATAATGGTCTAGAATTTTTAGTAAATTTACCCGAAACAAAATCACTTTCTGAAAATCAAGCGTTTAAACTTGAAAGTGGGAATTTCATTTTGATAAAAAATAAAAAGGAAAAATTACTTGAAATTAAAGGTAAAAATTTAATGCAACTTATATGGCATATTGGAAATAGACATATGCCTTGCCAAATTAAAAAAGATAAAATTTTAATTCAGCATGATGAAGTAATAAAAAAAATGATTTTAAAACTGGGAGGAAAGGTTAAAAAAGTATTTAAACCTTTTATACCGGAAGGAGGAGCATATGGAATTGGCAGAACCCACAGCCATAAACACTAAAAACAACAATAATACAAAAGATTTAAAAGAGTCATTACAAATCCTTCAAACTTGGTTTTCTCCTTTATTCCCAGTCGGAAGTTTTTCTTATTCTCATGGCTTGGAAGCAATGATTGATGATAATTTAATTAAATCTAAGGAGGATATCTTAGATTATTTAAAAAGTGTTTTAAAACATGGTACTGGTAAAAATGATATAATTTTAATTAAACATACTTATCAAGGGGAAGAATTAAATGATCTAGCCCTTTCACTTTGTCCAACCAAGGAGAGAAAAATAGAGACTATTGAAATGGGCAATGCATTTAGAAAGGTTTTAGGAGATAGTTGGAATTACAAAATTCCAGAAAATACTGCTTATCCAATTTCTGTTGGCAAAGCAGCAAGGCATTTTAATATACCACTTAACTTAACAATAATATCTTACTTACAATCTTTTGCATCAAATCTAATAAATGTTTGTGTAAAACATATACCTATTGGACAAAAAGTAGGCCAAGACTGCATTATTCAAACATATGATGTGATAAGGAAAATAGAAAAAGAAAGTGAAAATTTGAAGCTAGAAGACTTAGGAGGAATTTGTTTTAATAGTGATATCTATAGCATTAAACACGAAAATTTAAAAACTCGCGTATATAAAACATGAAAAATATTAACGGACCATTAAAAGTTGGAATCGGAGGACCTGTAGGTGCCGGAAAGACCAGTTTGACGGCTGAACTTTGTAAATTTTTATCAAAGAAAATTTCTATGGCTGTAATTTCCAATGATATTTATACAAAAGAGGATGCCGAATTTTTAATGAAAGTACAGGCTTTGCCTTTAGATAGAATTAAAGGTGTTGAAACTGGAGGATGTCCACATACTGCAATTCGTGAAGATGCTTCTATTAATATGCTTGCTGTAGAAAATATGAAAAAAAAATTTCCTGATCTTGATCTTATTCTAATTGAGTCAGGAGGAGATAATTTAGCAGCAACTTTTAGCCCTGAATTAGTTGATCTTTCAATTTATGTCATTGATGTTGCAATGGGAGGTGATATTCCTAGAAAAGGTGGTCCAGCAATCCAAAAATCAGATTTATTGATAATTAATAAAACTGATTTGGCTCCATACGTAGATGTAAATCTAGAAAGCATGAAAGATGATGTGAAAAAAGCCAGAAATGGCCTTCCATATGTATTCTGTCAAATGAAAAAACAGATTGGAGTTGAACAGGTTGCAAAGTTTTTGTTTTCTTCAGGAGGTCTTTAAAGTTTGATGAAAAAATTTTTTGTTGTCTCAATTCAATTTTTCTTATTCTCCGGTAAAAGTTTTGGAAAAGAATTAAAAAATCCAACCCCAGGTTGCTAGATTTTATTTGTAAAATAAAGTAATGAATAAATTATTAATATGTCAGATATTTATATTACCTGGGAAGAATATAATAAAAAAATTGAAGAATTAGCTATCAAAGTTTATGAGGATGGTTGCAAATTCAATCAAGTTATTTGTATTGCAAAAGGTGGTCTTAGGGTAGGCGATATTTTTAGCCGACTCTTTGATGTACCTCTTGCAATAATGTCAGTGGAGTCATATAAAAAAGGTACTGGAAATATTTTAGATCAACAAGGGCAGTTTACATTTTCACGTGATTTAGCAAAGACAACACCAAACTTGGGTTCACATGTTTTATTAGTAGATGATCTTGCAGACTCAGGTAAAACTTTAATTAAAAGCATAAAGTGGTTGGAATTATTTTATGGTTTCTATTTAGAAGAAAAAGTTAAAACCGCTGTTCTTTGGCATAAAGAACAATCACAATTTAAGCCAGACTATTCTGTAGAGTTTTTAAAAGGTTCTCCTTGGATACACATGCCTTTTGAAAAATACGAGACTACTAATATTAAAGATTTTAAGATGTAAATGCTAAAAAAAGTAGTGATTGTCGATTTCGGCTCACAAGTAACACAACTAATTGCAAGAAGTGTTAGAAGCCAAAAAGTATATTGTGAAGTTGTTCCGTTTAATAAATTTTCATTAAAATATATAAAAAATGAAAATCCTGTTGGAATAATTCTATCTGGCAGCCCATTATCGGTTACAAAGAGAGGTTTTCCTTCAATAAAAAGAGAAATTTTTTTCTTAGGCATTCCTATTCTAGGTATTTGTTATGGAATGCAGTTAATTTCATCAGCATTAGGTGGAAAAATAAAGAAAATTTCAGGCAGAGAATATGGAGATACTTCTATTAGAGTTATAAAAAATTCTTCAATTTGTCCTAATAATTGGAAAACAAAAACAAAACATAATGTTTGGATGTCTCATGGAGATAGTGTGAAAACACTACCTAAAAATTTTATAAGCTTTGCTAAGAGTAATAATGAAAATTTTGTTGGAATTGCTAATGAAAAAATGAAAATATTTGGTCTTCAATTTCATCCAGAGGTAACTCACACAAAAGATGGAAAATCTATAATAAAAAAGTTTTTGTTTGAGGTGTGTAAGTGCAAATCCCAATGGAATATGAAGAAATTCAAGAAAGAAAATATTACTTTATTGAAGAAAAAATTGGTAAATAAAAAAGTTATATGTGGTCTTTCAGGCGGGGTAGATTCTAGTGTTGCTGCTCTTCTTTTGAATAAAGCAATTGGTAAAAGATTGCTTTGTATTTTTGTAGACCATGGATTGTTAAGAATGGGAGAAAAACAAGAGATTCATAATTTTTTTAAAAGAAAAAGTAACTTTAAATTTATTTCAGTAGATGCATCAAAACAGTTTATGAAAGTTCTTAAAGGAGTAACTGACCCCGAAAAGAAAAGAAAACTTATTGGAAAAGAGTTTATAAAAACATTTGATAAATGTGCTAACAAATATAAAGGCATAGAATATCTTGCACAGGGCACTTTATATCCAGATGTTATCGAAAGCCGTTCAGTAACTGGCGCTCCAAGTGCTACAATTAAAAGTCATCATAATGTTGGTGGGCTACCTAAAAAAATGAATCTGAAACTTGTTGAGCCTCTTAATACTTTATTTAAGGATGAAGTAAGAATTTTAGGAAAGGAACTTGGTCTTAGTGATAATATTAGAAATCGTCATCCTTTCCCAGGTCCCGGTTTGGCAATTAGAATTTTAGGCGAAGTAACAAAAAGTAGATTAGAAATTTTGAGACAAGCTGATAAAATTTATATTGATCTACTAAAAAAAGAAAAATTATATGATAAAATTTGGCAAGCCTTTTGTGTTCTACTACCAGTCAAGACAGTTGGTGTAATGGGAGATTCAAGAACTTATGAAAATGTTTGTGCAATTAGAGCTGTAACTTCTGTTGATGGCATGACAGCAGATTATTATCCTTTTGACCAAGCTTTTTTAAAGAAAGTCTCTAATAATATTATTAATAAAGTTAAGGGTATTAATAGAGTTGTTTATGACACAACAAGCAAACCACCAGGCACTATTGAGTGGGAATAGTTTATTAAATGCTTTTAAAAAGAATTATACAGTCAATTTTAAAAACTATTAACTTGAGATTAGTTCGAAATTCTCGGTTTGAAGAAATTAATAGGAAGGCACTTTTAGTTCAATGCTATAAACTCTCTCATAAAATTTCACCAAGCATTCTTTCTGAATTTATCAAAAATATTGATGCCTCACATTCTGAAAATGCACAAGATCTTTTTGTTTTAAGTGAGTTAGATTTTAAAAAAAATGGCTACTTTGTTGAGTTTGGCGCAACCAATGGAGTTGATTTCTCTAATACCTATTTGTTAGAAAAAAAATTTGGTTGGAATGGTATTTTAGCCGAACCATCAAAGCGGCACAAAAATACTCTTCGAATAAACAGATCTGCTCATATTGAAAATGATTGTGTGTGGAAACTAAGTAATGAAAAATTAATGTTCAATGAAGTTGGTGATTTATCAACTTTAGAAATTTTCTCAAATTCTGATATGCATAGCAAAACAAGAAATAGTGGATCTCGCCATTACGTTAATACAATTTCTCTTATTGATATGTTAGAAAAATATGAAGCTCCTTCAATAATAGATTATCTTTCAATTGATACCGAAGGTAGTGAGTATGAAATTTTGTCATCTTTTGATTTCGATAGATACAAATTTAAAATTATTACTTGTGAGCATAACTACACTGAAAATAGGGAAAAAATTAATAATTTTCTTAAAAAGCATGGATATGAGAGAAAATTTAAAGAACTCTCACTTTTTGATGATTGGTATGTTTTAAATGATTAGTTAATTTTCTTTTTTTTTAAGTCATTATTTTTGGTAGACAATAAAAATCAGATGTATCTATCTTAGAAGAGTATTCTCTTTTCATATTCCATCTCTTTTGAACCCCAGCACTTGCTAAACTTATAGATGATCTTCCATACCTATAATTGGTATTATCAATAGATCTCATTAAACAGCTTATTTTCTCGTCTTTTTCAGAAGAAAATAAATTTTTACCATTTGCAGATTCAGATAAGTTAGACAATATTACACCAGCTTTTTGATAACGATATCCATTTTTAAAAATACTTTCTAAAGTAGTTAAAGCAGTTTTAACAATTTCAATACTATTATTTGTTGCAATTGGAAAATCAACTGTTTTTGAATTTGAATAATAACCAAAACGACTTTGAAATGGACTCGTTCTTATAAAAACAGTTATTGATTTTGCAATTAAAGACTCAGATCTAATTTTTTCAGAAGCATTTAAACAATAACTAGCAACCGCTTCCCTCAACTCTTGGTATTTTTCAATTCTTTGACCAAATGATCTAGATACCACACAACTTTTTCTCTTTGACTCCGTTTTTTCTAAGTCAATACAAGAAATACCTCTAAGCTCCATAGCAGTTCTTGATCCCAAAACATTTGAATTTTTTTTAATCCAAGTGTTTGATTTATTTTTTAATTGTTTGGCATTGTAAATTCCATTTTTATGGTAAAATTTAGTTAGCTGTCTACCAACCCCCCAAACATCGTTAATGTCAACTTTTTCTAACAATGGATCTATATTTTCAACTCCAATAAAATTAGTAACTCCAGATTTCTTTTTCTTTGCAATATGATTTGCAACTTTGCTTAATGTTTTTGTTTTAGCAATACCAATACTTGTAGGTATACCTGTCCATTGTAATACAGTTGATCTAATTTCTTGTCCAACATTTAATACTTCATCATCAGAAAAATTTGAAAGATCCATAAAAGCTTCATCAATTGAATAAACTTCTATATCAGCATTGAATCTTTTAAGCGTTCTCATTACCCTTCTAGATAGATCTCCATACAAAGAGTAGTTTGATGAGAAAACTTGAACATTATTTTTTATAATTATATCTTTTGCTTTGAAATAAGGTTCGCCCATTTTGATACCCAAAGCTTTTGCTTCATTAGATCTTGATACAATGCATCCGTCATTATTAGATAAAACAACAACAGGCTTCTTTCTTATTTTAGGATTGAATAATCTTTCACAAGAAACATAAAAAGAATTACAATCTATTAATGCTATTTTCTTAGTATACTGAATGGATGACATAAGTTACAACTCCCCAGATAAAAACATCTGCTTCTTCATTAATTAAAATTCGATCTTCAAAGTTTTTAGAGCCAGATGTTAAAAATTGTTTATCTTTATCTTGAACAAAACTCTTAACAACTAGTTCATCATGAACATTTGCAATAACCGTTGAGAAGTTTTTAGGCTTTAAGCTTTTATCAACGACTAATAGATCGCCATCATTAATTCCGACATTCACCATTGATTTGCCTTGAACTCTTATAATGAATGTTGCTGGAACATTTTTTATTAAATGAACATTTAGATCGATATCTTCTTCGATATAGTCTGTAGCAGGAGACGGGAAACCTGCGCCAGCTTTATGTAAATAATATGGTACTGTTAACTTCATAAATGTTCTTATTTTGTTCTCATTAATATATAAGTTATTCAACAGTGTCAATCAGGTTGTATTTTGAGTCTGGAAGTGAATCAAAAGTGAATCAAAAGGTGAACATCGAAACCACATTTAGCGTACTTGTGGATAACTTTAACTAGAGATAGTTTAAATATATGAGTTTAGAAACTTGGTTATTATTGGGTATACTCGGAATTGTGCTGGCAATTGCAATAAGAGTAGATGAGATTTCAAAAATATTGAAAAAAAAAACTAAAAAATAAAGATGGAAAAAAATAAATACTTAACAGGCGGATGTATTTGTGGACAAGTAAAATACAAAATTACCGAAAAACCATTATTTACTCAGGCTTGTCATTGCAAAGATTGTAAAGTTATAACTGGATCTTCTTATGTAATCAATACTAGTGTTTTAGATAACACTTTAGTTGTAGAAGGTGAAGTTGCATCAACAGAACTCAAAGCAGGAAGTGGAGCTACTTGTAGAGCGTATTTTTGTACTAAATGTGGAACTTATATTTATACTGATTATGCCTCTGCTGTAGGTAGATTAACAGTTAGAACTAAAACTTTAGATAATTCAGAAAGTTTTCCGCCACAAGTAAATATTTTTATCAAAGATAAAGATCCATGGCTAAACCTTACAGATGATGTAATTTGTTTTGAAAAGATGTATGATCCAAAGAAAATATGGCCAGAAGAAAGTTTAAAAAGATATAGTGAATATTTAAAATCAAGTTCAAAATAACCAACCTTAAGGAGATTAAAATATGAAAAAGTTAACTTGTCACTGTGGAGCAATTGAAGCAGAGGTTAAGATTCCTGAAGGAGGAGTTGAAAAAATAATGCGTTGTAACTGCTCTATCTGCAAAAGAAAAGGTTACATTATAGGGGTACTTGGTCCAGATGATTTTAAACTTATAAAAGGAGAAGATAAATTATCACTTTATCAGTTTTACACTAACACAGCTAAACATTACTTTTGTTCAATTTGTGGTATTCATACTCACAATAGACCTAGAAGTAATCCAAAAATATATGGAGTAAATATTGCTTGTATAGAAGGTATTAGACCATTTGAAATAGAAAATGTACCGGTCAATGATGGAGACAACCACCCCTTAGATCAAAAAAAATAGTTTTTAAATAATGAAAATTGTTGAGTGTTATAGAAAAGTTAGCAGAGATTGTTTAAAATTTATCAAATTACAAGAAACATCAGAAGATAAATTTAAAAATAAAGAAAAGATGATTAAATCTTTTCTAATTCCAGTTAGTTTTTGGATAGCAAGTAAAGTAAATAAATCAAAACCCTATTTTGTTGGTTTAGCAGGCGGTCAAGGAACTGGCAAAACTACAGTTAGTTCAATTATAGCAATAGTCTTGAGAAAATATTTTAAATTGAATGTTTTTAAAATTTCAATTGATGATTTTTATAAAACTAGAAAAGAGAGAGTTTCTTTATCAAAAAAAATCCATCCATTTTTAATGACCAGAGGTGTTCCAGGAACTCATGATATAAATACTATGTTAAATTTTTTTAAAAAAACAAAAAGTAAAAGTTTTAGATCATTAAAACTTCCTAAATTTAACAAAGCTATTGACGACAGATGTAAGAAAAATTTATGGTACTCAATTAAAAAAAGACCTGATGTCATTATTTTTGAAGGATGGTGTGTAGGGGCCAGAGCAGAGAATAATAATACTCTAAAAAAACATATAAATGCTTTAGAAAGAAAAGAAGATACAAATTTAGTATGGAGAAAGTTTGTAAATCAACAATTGAAATTGAAATATAAAAAACTATATGCTCAATTAGATTGCTTATTATTTTTAAAAGCTGGAAGTTTTAGTTTGCTTCAACAATGGAGATTGAAACAAGAAAAAAAACTTAGATTAAGCAATGTGGGAATAAAAAATAGCAAGATTATGAATAAAAAAGATGTAATTAAATTTATGCAAACCTACCAAAGAGTAACACAAAATATGTTGAAACATGCGCCAAAATATTCCTCTATAATTTTAAATTTAAATAGAAATCATCAAATTAAATCAGTAAAATATAAAATATGAAAAAAGCAGCTTTAATTATATACTGTTTAATTATATTCCCTTTCAATGCTTATTCAGCAACTCTAAAAAGTGCATTAAGACTTTCATATGAAAATAATCTTGAGTTACAGGCTGAAAGAAAAAATTTAGAAGTTCAGAAAGAAGTTTTGAATATTTCTAAAAGTGATTTTTTACCTACCATGACTCTTACAGGTAAAAAAAACTTTGAAGAAACACACGAACTTACCAATCAAACAGGTGGGGATGCTTCAGTTAAAGATGTTGATACTTTATCATCATCAATCAAAATAGAACAAACTTTATTGGATGGGCAAGGCAGAGATGCAGAATATGAAAAAAGTAAGTTAGGTTTAAATTTATCTGAAGCTCAATTAATAAAAAAAGAACAAGAAATTTTTTTAAAAGCAATTGAGGCTTATACGGGATTAATTTTGGCATATGAAAAATTAAGCATTAATGAAGAAAACGTAAATTTACTTCAAAGACAATTCGAGATAGATAATGCAAGATTAAGTAGAGCACAAATTACAGCAACAGACTTAGCGCAGTCTCAATCTTCTCTTGCTGGCGCACAAGCAAAATATATAGAAGCCCAAAATAATATTATAACAAGTAAATTAAATTATGAAAATATTATTGGACCTATTAGCAATCAAGAAAATTTAAAAAAAATATATAAATCAAATGAAGTTATTCCTTCTAATTTGAGTGAGGCTAAGGAAATTTCAAAGAAAAAAAGTCCTGAATTAATTATTGCTGAAATAGAGTATGGACAATCAGAATTAGATGTTAAAATTGCAAGATCAGACCTTTCTCCAACTGCAAAACTTTCTTTAGAAAGAACATATACAGACGATCTAAGCGCAACTTATGATCATAGAGAAAAAGATGTCTTACAAGCTACTGTAAGTTGGCCATTTCAATTTGGAGGAAAAAATAAATCTAAAGTTAATAAGAATCTTCAAGTTAAAGGAATGAAAAGACTTTTATTGGAAAATGCACATAGAAATAATACTCAATTAGTAACAGCTGCCTGGTCAACTTTACAATCTTCTAAAAGTTTTTTAAGAGCTGTTCAGACGCAAGTTAAAGCAGCTGAAATTGCAAATGAAGGTATAAGCTATGAATATGAGAGTGGTTTAAATAGATCTACTTTCGATGTTCTTCAATCAAGATCAAATCTTATAAACGCAAAAATAAATCTTGCTGAAGCTGAAAGAAATTATTTATTAGCTCAATATAAGCTGTTAAAATCAGTTGGATTACTTAATAGCAATTATCTAAAACTTAAGTAATTTCACATTTTTTTGATTAAATTAATAATTATATTGCCAATGAGAACAAAATGTGTACATTTATTTTTATGATTCGATTGTTAAAAAACGTAAAAAAAGAGGCAAAAAATGACGAAAAATAACTTAAAAGTGGTGAAATCCACAAAAGATAAAGAATTGGAAGATAAAGAAAAAAATAAAGCATTAGACGCAGCCATAAGTCAAATAACAGATAACTTTGGAAAAGGCTCTGTAATGAGACTTGGTGAGCAAAAGGCTATGGATATTGAGTCAGTTTCAACAGGGTCTTTAAGTCTAGATCTTGCACTTGGAATTGGTGGATTACCAAAAGGAAGAATTATTGAAATTTATGGCCCTGAGTCATCTGGAAAAACAACTTTAGCATTACAAGTTGTTGCAGAAGCACAAAAAGCAGGAGGCATTTGTGGATTTGTAGATGCCGAACATGCTTTAGACCCAGTTTATGCAAAAAAATTAGGTGTAAACACTGAAGAGCTTTTGATTTCTCAACCAGACACAGGAGAACAGGCTTTAGAAATTACAGATACTCTAATTAAGTCAGGCTCGATGTCAGTTCTTGTAGTTGACTCTGTGGCAGCATTGACACCAAGAGCAGAAATAGAAGGAGATATGGGAGATCATCATGTTGGTCTTCAGGCAAGATTGATGTCTCAAGCATTAAGAAAATTAACTGGTTCTATATCAAGAACTAATACAATGGTTATATTTATTAACCAAATTAGAATGAAAATAGGTGTTATGTTTGGAAGTCCCGAAACAACATCAGGTGGAAATTCTTTAAAATTTTATTCATCTGTAAGAATGGATATTAGAAGAATTGGAGCAATAAAAGATAAAGAGCAAATTGTTGGAAATGCAACAAGAGTAAAAGTTGTTAAAAACAAAGTTGCACCACCGTTTAAAGTTGTTGAGTTTGACTTAATGTATGGAAAAGGAATTAGTAAAGTAGGGGAACTAATTGATCTTGGTGCCAAAGCTGAGATTGTTGAAAAAGCAGGAGCTTGGTACGCTTATAAAGGTGAAAAAATTGGCCAGGGTAGAGAAAATGCTAAACTTTACCTTGAGCAAAATCCAAAAGCTGCAGCAGAAATTGAAATGGCAATTAGAGAAAAAGCAGGTGTTATTTCAAAGAAGATTGAAGGCAATCCTTTAAGTGAAGAAAAGCTTGAAGCGCAGAAAAAAGAGGAAGAAGTACCTACTAAAAAGAATTAGCAGATAACTTTTAGTTATTAAAAAAGGCGCTTAATTAGGCGCCTTTTTTCCCTTCTGAGATGTAGACATCATTATAAAATGCTGTATTTTGATTAAATATGGCAAAAACATTAAACGAAATTAGAAAAACTTTTTTAGATTATTTTAATAAAAATGATCATAAGATTGTTGAGTCAAGCAATTTGGTTCCAAATAATGATCCCACTCTAATGTTTGCCAACTCAGGCATGGTTCAGTTTAAAAATGTTTTTACTGGATTAGAAAAGAGAGATTACAAAACAGCTACTACTTCGCAAAAATGTGTAAGAGCAGGAGGTAAGCATAATGATCTTGAGAATGTAGGTTATACGCCAAGACATCATACTTTTTTTGAAATGTTGGGAAATTTTTCTTTTGGCGATTATTTTAAAGATAGAGCAATCGAATTAGCTTGGAATTTAATTACAAAAGACTTTGGTTTAGACAAAAATAGACTTTACGTTACCGTTTATCATGAAGATGACGAAGCATTTAACTTATGGAAGAAAATAGCTGGTTTTAATGATGATAAAATAATAAGAATTGCAACTTCGGATAATTTTTGGTCAATGGGTGAAACAGGACCTTGTGGACCTTGCTCTGAAATATTTTATGATCATGGCGATCATTTAAAAGGTGGTTTGCCTGGTTCAAAGGATGAGGATGGAGATAGATTTATTGAAATTTGGAATTTAGTTTTTATGCAATTTGAGCAAATTTCAAAAGAAAAAAGAATTAATCTTCCCAAACCATCGGTTGATACAGGAATGGGATTAGAGAGAATAGCTGCATTACTGCAAGGCACACATGACAATTATAAAACTGATCATTTCACAAAATTAATAAATTCAATTTCTGAAACTCTTAAAGTAAAAGCAGAAGAAAATAATATTGCAAGTTTTAGAGTAATAGCTGATCATCTTAGAGCTAGCTCTTTTTTAATTGCAGAAGGTGTTTTACCTTCTAATGAAGGCAGAGGTTATGTTTTAAGAAGAATTATGAGAAGAGGAATGAGACATTCTCATCTTTTAGGATCTAAAGAGCCAATTTTTTTTAATATATTTAAAACTTTGATGGATGAAATGAAGGGAAATTATCCAGAACTAGAAAGAGCACAATCTCTTATTAAAGAAACTCTAAAAATGGAAGAAGAAAAATTTTTAGTTCTTTTAGATAGAGGAATAAAAATTTTAAATGATGAAATATCTAAAATAGACAAAGTTCTTCCAGGAGAAGTGGCTTTTAAACTTTATGATACATATGGATTTCCACTGGATTTAACAGAAGATATTTTAAAAAGTAAATCACTTACAATTGATAATGAAAAATTTAATTCTTTAATGAAACAAAGTAAAGAATTAGCAAAGAAAAATTGGAAAGGGTCAGGAGATAGTGCAATTGATGATATATGGTTTGGTATAAAAGATAAATTAAGTGCCACAGAATTTCTAGGTTACGAAACCAATCAAGCTGAAGGAATAGTTTTATCATTATTAAAAAATAATAAAGAAGTAAATGAACTTAAAGTTGGTGATGAAGGAATGTTGATATTAAACCAAACTCCATTTTATGCTGAGTCTGGTGGACAAATTGCTGATAAAGGAGAAATATCATCAGGTGAATTTATTTTTGAAGTTTCAGATGTTCAAAAAAAATTAGGCGATTTATTTGTACACTATGGTGAAGTAAAAAGTGGATCTATTAAAATTAATCAAAATGTTGAAATGAAAATTGATACTAATAGACGCGACAATCTAAAAGCTTATCACTCAGCAACGCACCTATTACATGAATCTTTAAGAAGAGTTTTAGGATCTCATGTTATGCAAAAAGGTTCCTTAGTAGAACCTGATAGACTTAGATTTGATTTTAGTCATATGAAACCAATTTCATCAGATGAAATTTCAAAAATTGAGTTACAAGTAAATAAAATGGTCGAAAAAAAATCAGAGGTAAAAACAAGAATTATGACTCCAAAAGAGGCTGTAGATGATGGTGCACTTGCTCTATTTGGTGAAAAATATGGAGATGAAGTAAGAGTTTTATCAATGGGAGATGAAGATGACAGTTATTTTTCAACAGAACTTTGTGGTGGAACACATGTTAGAAATACAGGCGATATAGGAAAGTTTAAAATTATTAACCAATCTTCCATAGCAGCTGGAGTTAGAAGAGTAGAGGCTTTAAGAGATCAACAATTAGATGAATATCTTAAAAATAAAGAGAAACTCTCAGACATTTCAGCTCAAAAATATGAAGTTATAATCAAGAATTTATCTGACGATATAATCAAACTTGGAGAAAAACCTAATTTAGAAAACAAAAATCAAAAAGAATTAATAAAAGATCTATCAAAACAACTTGAACAGCTAAATGTTAAATCTGTTTTAGCAGATAAGACAAAAAATATAATTAAAGATGACACAATTAATGGAATTAAAGTTAGATTTCAAAAAATTGAAGACTTGCCACCTAAAGACCTTAGAAAATTGGTTGACGTAGGAAAAAAAGAGGTAGGGGATGGAATAATTATAGTTTTTGCTAAAAAAGATGACAAGGTTGGTTTAGCAGTTGGAATTACAGAAAAATTAACAGAAAAATATGATGCAGTTAAATTTGCAAAACTAGGTTCAAAAATTATTGAAGGAAAAGGTGGCGGCGGTAGAAAAGATTTTGCTCAGGCCGGTGGTCAAAACTCAAGTAAAATAGAAGAAGCTTTTAGTAAACTTAAAGATTTAATTTAGTTGTTTTTTTAGATTTCCATCAATTTCATCAAGAAATTGATTGGTTGTTAAATATTTTGATGAAGGACCAACAAGAATTGCAAGATCTTTAGTCATAGATCCAGTTTCTACACAATTTATACAAACATTTTCTAATTTTTTTACAAATTTTTTTAATTCATTATTATTGTCTAATTTTGCTCTGTGATAAAGACCTCTCGCCCAAGCAAAAATAGAGGCAATTGGATTTGTTGAAGTTTCTTTTCCTTCTTGATGCATTCTGTAATGTCTAGTCACAGTTCCATGTGCCGCCTCGGACTCTATCGTTTTTCCATCTGGAGACATTAAAATACTTGTCATTAGACCTAATGAACCAAATCCTTGTGCAACTGTATCTGATTGAACATCTCCATCATAATTTTTACATGCCCAAATATAATTTCCATTCCATTTCATCGCACTAGCAACCATATCATCAATTAATCTGTGCTCGTAAGTTATTCCTCTTTCAATAAACTTTTCCTTAAACTCTTTTTCATAAATTTCCTGAAATAAATCTTTAAATCTTCCATCATATTTTTTTAAAATTGTATTTTTTGTTGATAGATAAACAGGCCATTTTCTGTTAAGGCCATAATTCATACAAGCTCTTGCAAAATCTCTTATAGACTGATCTAAATTGTACATTGATAAAGCAACACCTGGTCCAGGGAAATTAAAAACTTCAAATTCTTTTTTTTCTTTTCCATCTTCAGATGTCCATTTAATTTCCAACTTGCCTTTACCAGGAACTTGAAAATCTGTTGCTCTATATTGATCGCCAAATGCATGCCTTCCTATACAGATTGGGTTGGTCCAGCTTGGAACCAATTTAGGTATATTTTTACAGATTATTGGTTCTCTGAAAACAGTTCCTCCAATGATATTTCTAATAGTACCATTTGGAGATCTCCACATTTTTTTTAAATTGAATTCTTTTACTCTGGCTTCATCAGGAGTAATAGTTGCACACTTAATCCCAACACCACTTTTTTTGATTGCATTTGCGCAGTCAATTGTTATTTGATCGTTTGTTTTGTCACGATTTTTAATTCCTAAATCGTAGTATTCAATTTTCAAATCTAAATATGGTAAGATTAATTTTTTTTTTATGAATTCCCATATTACTCTGGTCATTTCATCACCATCTAATTCAACAATTGGGTTTTTTACCTCTATTTTACTCATTTTTCGATATATCTTAATAGTTGAATTTCTTCTTTTTGTATACATATTAATCTCAAATTATCAATTATAGGATTAACATGGATAAGATATTTCCGAAAATTCATAACGAAGGATACAAGTTTTTAGTTATTTTTGTAATCGTAACCATTGCACTATATTTCATTAATGGTTTTTTAGGTTTCATAGGTTTAATGCTAACAGTATGGTGTTACTATTTTTTCAGAGACCCCGAAAGATATTCTATTAATGATGACAATTATTTAACTAGTCCAGCTGATGGAGTTGTGCTTCAGGTCTTAGAGACCGATGGTCCAAAAGAACTTGGTTTAGAAAATAAAAAATTTAAAAAAGTAAGTATTTTTATGGATGTTTTTGATTGCCATGTGAATAGAGCACCTTGCTCAGGAAAGATTGAAGACATAGTTTATAAACCAGGAAAATTTATTAATGCATCATTAGATAAAGCAAGTGAAGATAATGAGAGAAATTACTATAAAATTAAAAATTCATTTGGGGAAGAAATTATTGTTGTACAAATTGCAGGTTTAGTTGCAAGAAGAATAGTTACTGAAACTTCAATAGATGAAGAGTTAGAACAAGGGGCAAGAATTGGCATGATAAGATTTGGAAGTAGAGCAGATTTATATTTTGAAAATTATCAACCATTAGTAAAAGTTAATCAAAAAGTAATTGCAGGAGAAACTTTAATAGCTAAAAAATAGTTTAATGGAGCAACTAAATAAAAATATTAAATTGGTATCAAAGAAGAACTCAAGAGTAATTCTTCCAAATATTTTAACATTAATTGGAGTTTGCATTGGCCTAAGTTCAATTAAATTTGCATTTGATGGAAAATTTGAATTATCGATCATTGCAGTAATAATTGCTGCAATAATAGATGGTCTTGATGGAAGAATTGCAAGGTTAATCAAAGGAACTTCAAAAGTTGGAAAAGAACTTGATTCATTAACCGATGTAATTAGCTTTGGAGTTGCTCCAGCTTTTATTATGTACTTTTGGTCTTTATCAGAAATAGGAAGACTTGGTTGGCTAATATCGCTAATATATGTAGTTTGCGTTGCTTTAAGATTGGCCAGATTTAATGTTTCTTCAGAAGCAGAAACTTCTTGGAGAGATAATTTTTTTGAAGGAATTCCATCACCCGCAGGTGGTGTTTTGGTTTTAATGCCTTTAGTATTTAGTTTAAGTGAATTTAAATTTTTGAATATAAATTATCAAGTAATAGTTCCAACTTTATTCATTATAATATCAATCTTACTGATTAGCAAAATTCCAACATATTCATTAAAAAAAATTGTAGTCCCAAGAAGTGCATCAATATTTTTATTATTTAGTGTAATTTTGTATTTTGGATTAGTTTTAGTTTATACTTTTAATGCTATAATTATATCAGGAGTTATATATCTTTTAATGATACCAGTGAGTGCTTTTCACTTTTATATGATTAAAAAGAATAATAAAACTAACAACGAAGAAATAGATCATCATGAAGATGTTTTGTAAATGAACAAAAATGTAATTGTTTCATTAGCAGACTCAAACTATTTTGAATTATTAAATGAATTGATAGATTCAATAAAGAGATTTCAAGAAAGCAAAGAATTTGACATCTGTATTTTAGATGCAGGACTAGAAACTAATCAAATTGAAATACTACAAAAAAAAGTTACAAAAATAAAAAAAGCGGAGTGGGATATTAAGGTTCCAACATTTAAAATAAAAGGAAGAGAATGGTTAAAAAGTCAGGTATCAAGAGCATTTTTGCCAGATTACTTTCCGGATTATAAAAAATATTTATGGATTGATGCAGATGCTTGGGTCAATTCTTGGGAAGCCATTGAATTATATATTAAGGGTTGTGAAAATAATAAGCTAGCAATTGCAACATCAGCAGACAGATCATATGGCAGAGTTTTAAGAGCAGAATGGTTTTTTGGCAGCTTTGCAAGAATAAAATCTCAAAACTACAAGCATGCTAAATCATCAGGATTTAGTGAAAAGATATCAAGAGAGGTAGCTCTTAAACCTCATTTAAATATTGGAGTATTCTCATTGGAAGCAGATGCTCCTCATTGGGAAATTTGGAAAAAAAATTTGAAAAAAGCTTTGTCATCAGGGAAAATATGGGGATCAGAGCAAATTGCAATGAATATTACAATTTATTCAGACAACCTTGATGTCGAAATATTACCTGCCTATTGTAATTGGACTTTAATTGATGCTTTAAAGTTTGATAAAAAAAGAAATACTTTAGTGGAACCTTATTTACCAAATCATAAAATTGGAATTGTTCATTTTGCTGGTAAAAATAATGACATGATTAGAAAAAATAAAAATTCTATTTCAAAAATTAAAACTTTAGATGGAGAAGTGATTGAAAAAAATTTAAGGTTTGGAAATTAGTTGAAAAAAAATAAAATTTCAAAAAATTGGATAATAAAGCAAAAAAGAGATATTTACGTTAAGCAATCAAAAATTGAAGGGTACAGATCTAGAGCGGTCTATAAATTACAAGAA
>CACDOF010000012.1 GCA_902554315.1 uncultured Pelagibacteraceae bacterium | reverse complement strand
AAAAAGTATTTAAGTCAGAATTTGTGCGTCAGAGATGCGGATGTAAAAAAAATAGATCATATTATGGATAAAGTCAAAATTCCACAATTACATTCAGCAGGTCAAATTGATTAACGAAATTATTTCTAGCGAATATTTTTATTTTATTTTTTTAATGATGCTTACTGCCATACCGGTAGGTTTTTTTGCAGGTCTTTTTGGAATTGGTGGAGGTTTAATATCTGTACCATTTCTTTTCTTTTTGTTTGACTCTGTAAATATTGAAAAAGATTATGTAATGCACTTGTCAGTTGGCACTTCTTTTTCAATAACTATCTTAACATCTTTATCATCAGTCCTAACTCATAGAAAAAATAAAGCATTTGATTTTAATATAGTTTTTAACTATGGAATTTTTGTTGTAATTGGAGTTTTAATTGGCACTTTTTTTACTGCTTTTCTAAAAACAAAATCTTTAGTGTTATTCTTTTCAATAATAGTTTTTTTCTTTGGTGGATATTTGATGTTAAAAAATGAAAATAAAAAAATTAAAACTAATATAACTTTTTTAAAAAAATTAATCTTTGGTTGTTTCAGCGGAATGATTTGTGCACCAATGGGTATTACTGGAGCAATGATGAATGTGCCAATTTTAAGGTTTTTTGGTTACCCAATCAATGTTGCAATTGGATGCTCTTCTGGAATTGGTTTCATGATTTCATTATCTGGAGCTATCGGATTCTTTATTTCTGGATTTTATTTAGATGTAGATCTTCCTTTGAGTGTTGGTTTTATTAATATCCCTGCTTTTTTGATCTTTATTCCAATTACTACTTATATGGCCAAAGTAGGTGCCAATACCACACACAGAATGGATAAAGTTAAGGTTCAGAGACTTTTTGGAGTATTTTTATACGTTATTGGAACTATTTTCTTGTTAAGATTTTTAGGTATTTAAATTTTTTGATCATATTCACCTATTTTTCCAGTATCTTGAAGCAATTCATCAATAAACGCAAATATTTTTTTCTTTCTTTCATTTGAGACTGGACTTTCTGTTACAATAACCAAAGATGGTTTGTTTGATGAAGCTCTTATCAAGCCCCATGATCCATCGTCAAATGAAAATCTGACTCCATTTACAGTTAACACTTCATTAATTACTTGACCATCTATCTTTATTTTATCTTTTTTTATTTCTTTAATTTTATTTACTAGATCATCAACAACTTTATATTTTTCTTCATCTTTACAAAAAGGTGCCATTGTTGGCGACTGATAAGTATTAGGAAGATCTAAAATTATTTCACTCATTTTTTTATCATTATTATTTAATAAATGACACACTTGAATTGCTGAATTAATTCCATCATCATATCCGTAGCCCAAAGGTTGATTAAAAAAGAAATGACCACTTTTTTCAAAACCTGCTAAAGCTTTTTCTATATTTACTTTTCTTTTAATATGTGAATGTCCAGTTTTCCAATATATTGTTTTGCAGTTATTTTCTAAGAGAATTTTATCATTTGAATATAACCCTGTTGATTTAACATCAACGACAAATTTAGCTCCCTTATGTTTTGTAGATAAATTTCTTGCAATAAGCAAACCTATTTTATCAGAAAAAATTTCATTTCCCTCATTATCAATAACTCCCAATCTATCTCCATCACCATCAAATCCAAACCCTATATCTGCTTTATTATCCTTTACTGCTTTACTAATTTCGTTAAGCATTTGTAGATCTTCAGGGTTAGGGTTATATTTTGGAAAAGTATAGTCTAAGTTACAATCAAGCTCAATTACTTCACAACCTATACTTCTCAATATATCTGGAGCAAATATTCCAGCAGTTCCATTTCCACATGCAACAACTGCTTTAATTTTTTTTTCTATTTTATTTTTATTAATTAAATTATTTTTATATACGTCTTGAAAACCTTCAATTTTTTTTTCGTTACCGTTAGCAATTTTAAACTTTTCATTAAGAGTGATATTTTTTAATTCTTCCATTTCTTCTGGACCGTGTGTTAAACCTTTTTTGATTCCCATTTTAACGCCAGTCCATCCGTTTTCATTATGACTAGCAGTTACCATAGCAACGCCATCGCTATTTAAATTAAATTGTGCAAAATAAACCATTGGAGAAAGCGACAGACCAATATCTTCAACAAAACATCCTGTAGAAATTAATCCTTTTTTTAATGCTGATTTTATTTCTTCACTATAAGATCTATAATCATGCCCGACTATAACTCTAGGATTGTTTTTTTTTGTATGAATAATTATTTGTGAGCCCAATCCCTTTCCTAAAGACTCAATACCTTTTAAATTTACATTTTTGGGGTACAACCATCGCGCGTCATATTCTCTAAAACCAAAGGGATCAATTTTTATAGAATTTTCCATGTGAATATATGTACATTTTTTTTATTTTTTTATTGATAAATTTTTATTAAGTTCTATAAATGTTCTCTTGATTTGTTGTTTATATAGTATAGAAAGCAGGTCTACATACAACATCTAGTTGTTTTACAAAAAAAAGTAAGTTAACAAAAGGGAGTTAAATGAACAAGATTTTATCTCAAGCTATAAGGAAAGCTGTCTCTGATTTTTCACCTAAAATTAACCAAGAAACTAAAGATAAAAGATTAGATTTATTTACTCTTAATAGTGAAACAGAATTATTTCAAAATTCAAAAGGTATAACAGTTAAAATAGATAGAAGTAAAGATTCCAATTTAACAGATTTTGGTAAAGCAACTTTAAAAGATAGATACTTAGGAGCCAACGAATCTTTTCAAGATTTATTTGCAAGAGTAGCCAGTCATTATGCTGATGACAATTTACATGCACAAAGAATTTATAATTATATTAGCAATCTATGGTTCATGCCAGCAACTCCAGTTTTGTCCAACGGAGGAACTACACGTGGTTTGCCAATTTCATGTTTTCTTAATGAGGCCAGTGATAGCTTAAATGGAATTTTAGATCTTTGGAGCGAAAATGTTTGGCTTGCAGCAAGAGGCGGTGGTATTGGTAGTTATTGGGGAAATTTAAGATCTATTGGTGAAAAAATTGGAAGAGTAGGAAAAACATCTGGAATTATTCCATTTATAAAAGTTATGGATTCTTTAACTATGGCCATAAGCCAAGGATCTTTAAGAAGAGGATCTGCTGCTTGTTATATTCCTATTGATCATCCTGAAATTGAAGAATTTATAGAAATGAGAAGGCCTACTGGTGGTGACCCAAATAGAAAATCCTTAAATTTACATCATGGGGTTTTAGTATCTGATGCATTTATGAGAGCGGTAGAAACAAATGACCAATGGGCTTTAAAAAGTCCTAAGGATGGTGCAATTCAAGCTACCGTATCAGCAAGAAATTTATGGATAAGATTACTTACCGCAAGAATAGAAACTGGCGAACCTTATATAATTTTTATAGATACCGTTAATAGACAAATTCCTCAACATCACAAACTTGCTGGACTAACTGTTAAGACATCTAATTTGTGCAGTGAAATAACTTTACCAACAGGAATAGACAGAGAGGGAAGAGACAGAACAGCAGTTTGTTGCCTATCTTCTTTGAATGTTGAGAAATACGATGAGTGGAAAGATGATGAAAATTTCATAGATGATATTATGAGATTTTTGGACAATGTATTAACAGATTTTATCGAAAATGCTCCTGAGCAATTTAGCGATGCAACTTATTCAGCTTTAAGAGAAAGAAGCGTTGGACTTGGAGTTATGGGTCTTCACTCTTATTATCAAAAAAACATGATTCCAATAGAGTCTGTAATGAGCAAGGTTTGGAATAAAAAAATATTTGAACATATTCAAAAAGGAGTCGATAAAGCTTCTAAAGATTTAGCTGAAGAGAGAGGAGCATGTCCTGACGCAGAAGATTATGGTTTTAAAGAGAGATTTTCTAATAAAACAGCAATAGCTCCAACAGCATCAATTTCAATAATTTGTGGTGGAACTTCTCCTGGAGTCGAACCTATTGCGGCAAACAGCTTTACTCACAAAACTTTATCTGGTTCATTTAATGTGAGAAATAAATATCTAGCTAAATTACTTGAAAAACATGATAAAAATAATGATGAAACATGGTCCAGTATAACAACAAACCAGGGCTCAGTTTCACATTTAGATTTTTTAACTCAAGAAGAGAAAGATGTTTTTAAAACTGCTTTTGAGCTAGATCAAAGATGGTTGGTTGATCTAAGCGCAGATAGAACGCCTCATATTTCACAAGCTCAATCTATAAATTTATTTTTACCTGCTGATGTTCATAAAAAAGATCTTCACCAAATACATTTTCAGGCATGGAAGAAAGGTTTAAAGAGTCTTTATTATTGTAGATCTAAATCAATACAACGAGCTGAAAATGTTAATGATGCAAATTCGACTGACATTACAGCAAACGTTTATAAATCAAACAAACAAACAAATGAACAACCAGATTATGAGGAGTGTCTTTCATGTCAGTAGCAAAAAATATTAAATCAGAAATTATTCAACCAAAAAAAATGGGTTTGTTGGTAGAGAATCCAGTTTATAAACCTTTCAGATATCCTTGGTGTTATGATGCGTGGCTAACTCAGCAAAGAATTCATTGGTTACCTGAAGAAGTTCCATTAGGAGATGATGTAAGAGATTGGCAAAAAAATTTATCACAGTCTGAAAAAAACTTACTAACTCAAATTTTTAGATTTTTTACACAAGCAGATGTTGAAGTGAACAATTGCTACCTAAGACATTACACAACAGTATTTAAGCCAACTGAAGTTTTAATGATGATGACTGCATTTGCTGCTATGGAGACAGTTCATATAGCTGCTTATTCACATTTACTTGACACTATTGGTATGCCCGAGTCAGAGTATTCTGCATTTATGAAATATAAAGAAATGAAAGATAAGTACGATTATATGCAAAACTTTAATGTTAATTCGAAAGAAGATATAGCTAAAACAGTAGCAGTGTTCAGTGCATTCACAGAAGGATTACAATTATTTGCAAGTTTTGCAATTTTGTTAAATTTTCCAAGACACAATAAAATGAAAGGAATGGGTCAGATAGTTACTTGGTCTGTTAGAGACGAAACATTGCACTGCAATTCAATGATAAGACTTTTCAAAGAATTTATTAAAGAAAATCCTCAAATATGGACTCCACAACTTAAAAAAGAACTTTATGAAGCGTGCCGTACAATTATTCATCATGAAGATGCTTTTATTGATTTAGCTTTTGAAATGGGTCCCATGGAAGGTTTAACGGCTCAAGAAGTGAAAGATTATATAAGGTTTATTGGTAATCGAAGACTGTCACAATTGGGATTAGAACCAATTTACAAAGTTGATAAGAACCCATTAACGTGGCTTGATACGATGTTAAATGCCGTAGAACACATGAACTTTTTTGAAGGTAGAGCTACCGAATATTCAAAAGCATCTACCAGAGGATCATGGACTGAAGCATTTTCTTGATTATAGCTATCTTTGATTTAAAAGCATAACTTTTCTATGCTTATGTCCACTATACTTTGAAAGAGGTCTAATTAATTTATTAGCGGTATGTTGTTCCATAATATGAGCAGCCCAACCTGTAATTCTTGAAATTACAAATATAGGCGTAAAGAAATCAGTATCAAATCCCATTAGGTGGTAAGTGGGTCCAGTTGGATAATCTACATTTGGGTGAATATCTTTTTTTTTGATCATTACATTTTTTACAATGTCATAAATTTTATTGAACTTTTTGTCTTTCTTTAATTTAGCAACTTTTTTAAAATATTTTTCCATTGTTGGAACTCTTGAGTCTCCCTTTTTATAAACTCTATGGCCAAAACCCATAACAACTTCTTTTTTATCAAGAGCTCTGTTTATCCATTTTAATGCATTTTCTGGCTTTTTTATTTTTCTCATCATATGCATCACTTCTTCGTTAGCACCACCATGCAAAGGCCCTTTTAAACTTGCTATAGCACCAGTGATTGCCCCATGAATATCTGATAAACTGCTTGTTATAGTTCTTGCTGTAAAAGTAGAAACATTAAAACTATGTTCTGCATAGAGAATCAAAGATACATCAAAAGCTTTAACAATATCTTTGTTTGGAACCTCTCCAAAACACATATAAAAAAAATTTTCAGCAAAAGTAAGGCCTTTTTTTGGGGGTATAACTTTCTTTCCTTTTCTTGATCTAAAAAAAGCCGCAATGGCTGTTGGTGTTTTAGCAAATATTTTTATCGCTTTTCTCATATTTGATTTTGGTGAATTATTAGATGTTTCTTTATCTTCTAAACCTAAAACACTAACAACCGTTCTAGCAACATCCATTGGATGAGCTTTTTTAGGCATGTGTTTAACAATTTCTCTAAGGTTAATTGTTATATTTCTATTTTCTTCTAGTTCTTTTTTAAATTTTTTTAATTCTTTTTTGTTAGGCAGTTCACCATTTAAAACTAAGTATGCCACTTCTTCAAAAATACATTTTTCACAAAGATCTTGAACTGCGTAACCTCTATAAGTTAGAGAATTAATATCAGGCATTACTTGCGAAATTGTTGTTTCATCAACAACTATACCCAACAAACCTTTTTTTATATCATCACTCATTATTCGTGACCCTCTGAACTAAAATTATAAATTTTTTCATCCAATGAATTATATTTTTCATATTCAACAATCTTATATAATCTTTTTCTAGTTTGCATTTTATCAATAATGTTATTTTGATGTCCATCTTCAAAAATAACGCGCAATCCATCTTCTACACTCTTCATTGCTAATCTTTGAGTGGTTACGGGATAAATAACAATATTATAACCTAAATTTTCTAATTCTTTGTAATTTAATAATTTAGTTTTTCCAAATTCAGTCATATTAGCCAATAGATAACAATCTAATGATTTTCTAACTTTTTCAAATTCGAATTCATTTTTGAGAGCTTCTGGAAATATAATTTCAGCCCCAGCATCTATATAAGCTTTACATCTATCAATCATCTTATCTAATCCTTCAACATTATTAGCATCAGATCTTGCAATTAATTTGAAATTTTTATCTTTTTTAGCTGCCACACATTCTTTTATCTTATTTACCATTTCATTTTTTGTAATAAGTTCTTTATTTTCTAAATGACCACATCTTTTTTGTTCTA
Organism: uncultured Pelagibacteraceae bacterium; assembly: GCA_902554315.1. Classification (GTDB taxonomy): domain Bacteria; phylum Pseudomonadota; class Alphaproteobacteria; order Pelagibacterales; family Pelagibacteraceae; genus Pelagibacter. Next base: position 18,388 of record CACDOF010000012.1, on the reverse strand, counting down.
TTTGATCTTCTAAATGAACTGCAGAAATTCCATAATTTTCGAATATTTCAATCGTTTCTTTGCATGATTTAAATCCTGTATCAATGTCAACTATAGTTGGCAAATTTGTTACTCTAGATATTTGTTTTGATCTATTGCTTACATCTTTTAATGTTGTTAAGCCTATGTCTGGATATCCCAAATCATTAGACATAACTCCACCAGACACATAAACAGCATCATAGCCAATCTCTTCAATGACTTTTGCAGTTAAAGGATTATATGCTCCTGGTACTCTTAAAATTTTACTTGATTTAAGCTTATGATCAAAATCTATTCTTTTTTCGTCAGCTTTTTTTTTAACAAAATGCACTAAAATATTCCTTTTTTTATATTAGATTTTAAATAATTTCTTTTTACCTCAATATTTAGTTTATTCAAATCTCTACTTTTAAGTTGTTTTAATTTTTGAACTGTATTTAAAAAACTTAAACTCTCTTTTCTTGAAATAATTTTATCAGTAAGCACTTTAAATTTATTTATATAATCTTTTCTTTTAAATGGTCTGTTTCCATAAGGGTGCGCATCTGCCTTATCAAGCTGTTCAGATATTTTTGTACCATTTTTTAATGTTACAATAACTTTAGCTCCAAAAGATTTATTTTTAGGATTTGGATCATGATATTTTTTAGTCCATTTTTTATCTTCATGTGTTTTGATTGAATTCCAGATTTTAACAGTAGACTTTCTATTAGCCCTAGCTTTTGTATATGATTTAATATGGTGCCATTTTCCATCTTCAAGTGCGACTGCAAAAATATACATAATTGAATGATCTAAAGTTTCTCTACTTGCACTAGGATCCATTTTTTGTGGATCGTTAGCTCCAGTTCCAATAACGTAGTGTGTGTGATGACTAGTATAGATATCAATTTTTTTTATATCTTTTAAATTTGAAATTTTTTTATTTAGTTTTTTTGCTATATCTATTAAAGCCTGTGCTTGATATTCAGCAGAGTATTCTTTTGTGTAAGTTTCAAGTATTGCTTTTTTTACCTCATTTTTTTTTGGGAGAGGAACATTATATTTCGCATTTTTACCATCAAGCACTCTAGAAATTACACTATCTTCACCTTCATAAATAGGACTTGGTGCTCCTTCTCCTCTCATGGCTCTATCGACAGCTTCTATTGCAAGTTTACCAGCGTGTGCAGGAGCATATGCTTTCCAGCTTGATATCTCTCCCTTTCTAGATTGACGAGTTGAAATAGTTACATGAAGTGCTTGTTGAACTGCTTGATAAATTGTTTCAGTTTTTAGTTTAAGCATTGATCCAATACCTGCAGCAACACTTGGTCCCAAATGAGCAATATGATCAATTTTATGTTTGTGTAAACAAATTCCTTTTACCAAGCTAACCTGAACCTCGTATGCTGTTATAATTCCTTTAATAAGATCCATGCCACCTTTATTAAGCTGTTGAGCTACTGATATGAGTGGAGGAATATTGTCTCCTGGGTGGCTGTAATCTGCAGCTAAAAAAGTATCATGAAAATCTAGTTCTCTAACAGCTGTTCCGTTTGCCCAAGCAGCCCACTCACAATCAAATTTAATTTTTGAATTAATTCCAAATATTGTAGCTCCATTTTTTCTAGTATGAGATTTAGCCATTTCTCTTGCCGAAACTACCGAACTTCTATTTAGAGATGCAACTGCAACAGATGCATTATCTATAATTCTATTAATTACCATATTGATGGCATCTTTATTTAATTTAGCATTATCGCTTGCAATTTCTGCAATTTTCCAAGCTAACTGTTTTTTTTTATTAAGCTTTAATTTCGAAGGATAAACTTTAATTTTATAATTTATCATATAAACAATTTTTAATAAATTTTAATACCCTACGATAAAATTTAATCAAGTTTAATGATCTAAGTATTTATTGATTATTTGTTCAATATTATCAAAATTTTTAATTAAATGATCATGATGAATTTCAGAAACTTTCTTTTCGGTATATCCATCTTCTAAAAGTATAAATGGTATTCCTGCATTTTTAGCTGCATCACCATCAGTTTCACTGTCACCTATCATTATGCTTTTTTTTATATCACCTTGCATAATTTCAATAACATTTGTCAAATGACGTGGGTCAGGTTTGCAATAATCAAATGTATTACTTCCAGCCACATATTCAAAATAATCGTAAATTTTAATTTGTTTTAATAAATCAACAGCAAGGTTTTCTTGTTTATTTGTACAAACCCCCATAGAAATATTATTTTTCTTTGACCAATTTAAAAAATTTTTTATTCCTTTGATTAATTTACTTTCTATGGAAATATTTTTACTATAAAAATCAATAAACTCTTTAACCATTTCGTTTTTGATATTTTGATCACTTATTTGTCCAAATTCTTTTTTTGCCTGTCCCCATATCGATCTGCCAATAAGTGAAGCAGCTCCTTTTCCCACAAGTTTTTTCATTTCACCAACAGTCTTAGTTTCATAGCCAAATTTTTTCATTACATGATTATGTGCATTCATCAAGTCCGGAGCTGTATCGATTAACGTACCGTCTAGATCAAAAAGAATTGTTAGTTTTTGTGGCATAATTAAAGTATTATTAAGAAACAATTTGTGACTTAAAGTTAATTAATACCCAAATATATATAAAATTCAAATGAAAGTAAAAAATTCAAATAAAATTCAAAATCAATTGAGAAGTAAATTTTTAAAAAAAGGTGTAAAAATGATTGCGCCAGAGACAATTTTTTTTTCACCTGACACAAGGGTTGGTTTAAATGTGGTTATAGATCCATACGTTGTTATTTCTAAAAATGTAAAAATTGGAAATAATGTTGTTATCTCATCTTTTTCACACCTAGAAGGAGTTAAAATTGATAATAATGTTAAAATTGGTCCTTATGCCAGAATTAGACCTGGCGCTGTTTTAAAATCTGGATCACAAATTGGAAATTTTGTTGAAGTAAAGAAAAGTACAATTGGTAAAAATTCTAAAATTAACCACCTTTCATATATTGGAGACTCTAACATAGGAAAAAAGGTAAATATTGGAGCTGGAACAATAACTTGTAATTATGATGGAGTTAAAAAAAACAAAACAAAAATTAAAGATAAAGTATTTATTGGATCAAATTCTTCCTTGGTTGCGCCAGTTACAATAGGTGATAGCAGTGTAATAGGAGCGGGTTCAGTCATAACAAAAAACGTTATTAAAAAATCTTTGGCATTAACTAGATCACAACAAATTTTAATAAAAAATTATAAAAAAAAATAATGTGTGGAATAGTAGGAATTACAAGTAATAAACAAGTTACATCGAGAATAATTAACTCTCTAAAAAAATTAGAATATAGAGGTTACGATTCAGCAGGAATAGCAACTCTTGAAGAAGGAATTATAAAAGAAGTAAAATGTGAAGGAAGAGTAGATATATTAGAAAAAAATATTTCAAAAATAAATATTAATGGTGAAATTGGTATTGGACATGTTAGATGGGCCACGCACGGCAAACCAAGTACATTAAATGCACATCCACATTCATCAGAGGTAGTTTCTGTTGTTCATAATGGAATAATAGAAAATTCAACTATATTAAAAAAATTATTAGAAAAAAAAGGTCACCAATTTAAATCTCAAACAGATACAGAAGTTATAGCACATTTAGTTACTGATTATTTAAAGAAAAATAATTTAAAAAATACAATTGTAAAAGTTTTAAAAAAATTACACGGCAGTTTTGCTCTTGGTATAATTTTTAAGGATCAGCCAGATTTAATTGTAGGAGCCAGAAGGGGATCGCCATTAGCAGTTGGATATGGTCCAAATGAAAATTATCTTGGATCTGACTCATATGCTTTAAAATCTATGACAAATAAAGTTTCTTATCTAAATGATGGTGAATTTTGCCTGATTAAAAAGGATAACATTGATTTTTTTGACACCAAAGGAAATAAAATTAATAAAAAAATACTAAATTTGTCAAAAAATGATCAGAGTTATGACAAAGGTGATTACAAACATTTTATGTCTAAAGAAATAGAAGAGCAGCCAACAACTATAAAAAATTGTGTAAATGAATATGTGGATAAAGTTAATCAAAAAATTAATATTTATAACTTCCCTTGGAAAATAAACGAGATTAAATCATTGGTATTAGTTGGCTGTGGAACCGCATATCATTCATGTATGATTGCAAAATATTGGTTTGAAAAAAATTCACTTTTAGAGGTCAATGTAGATATTGCTTCTGAGTTTAGATATCGAAAACTTAAATTTAAAAAAGATTGTTTATACGTATTTGTCTCTCAATCTGGAGAAACAGCAGATACTTATGCTGCTTTAGATATTTGTAAAAAAAATAAAATGAAAATTTGCTCAATAGTCAATGTTGTAGAAAGTTCAATTGCAAGAGACTCAGATTTTGTTTTGCCAATTCATTGTGGACCTGAAATTGGAGTAGCTTCAACCAAGGCATTTCTTGGTCAGATGCTAGTTTTGTATATGTTATGTCTTAAAATTTCTTTTGATCAAAAAATTATAAATAAAAAAGTATACGTACAAAAAATAAAAAATTTACTTTTATTATCAAAATTAATTAAAAAAACTTTACTAATTGACAATAAAATACAAATCATAAGCAAAACTTTTGCAAATTCAAGAGGCTCAATGTTCTTGGGAAGAGGCTATTCATTTCCAATAGCTTTAGAAGGTGCCTTAAAATTAAAAGAATTAGCGTACATGCATGCCGAAGGTTATCCTGCTGGCGAAATGAAACATGGACCATTGGCCTTGATAGAAGAAGGTATGCCTGTAGTAGTTATTGCTCCAAGAGATGAATTGTATAAAAAAACTGTTTCTAATATGCAAGAAGTTATATCCAGAGGAGCAAAAGTTTTATTGATAACAAATAAAAGTAAAGATGAAATTTTTTCTGAAAATATCTGGGAAACCATAACAGTTGAAAATGTATCAAATGATCTTTTGCCATTCTTAACTACTATACCATTGCAAAAACTTGCTTATTATTCAGCTCTAGAAAAAGGTTATGATATAGATAAACCCAGAAACCTAGCTAAGTCGGTTACAGTTGAATAATTTATATTTTTATATTTCAAAATTATTTTTCCCATTAATAAACTTTACAAATTTTTTTATATTATTAATAATTTTTTTATTTTTTGTAAATCTTTTTTACAAAAACAAAAAAATTATAACTTTGATAAAAAATCTCATTATTTTAATATTTATTGTTGGAATTTTTCCAATAGGAAATATTGGACTTAAATTTTTAGAATCAGATTACTTAACACAAATTAAATTTACCAAAATAGATAATATCATTGTTCTTGCAGGTCCTGAAAATATTGAAACTTCAAATTTAATAAAAAAAACTGATTTAAAAGACTCTTCAGAACGTTTAATATCAAGTGTAAAATTGGCATTGGATTATCCAAATGCAAACATTTATTATTTAGGTGGAGGTGGTTTAATAAAAAAAAACGGTTATGATGAAATAGATATAGCTAAAAATTTTTATGAAGATATTGGATTTGATATTAAAAGAATAAATTTTTTTGGAGAAAAAAGAAACACATTTGAAAGTATTAAAAAAATTTCTGATCTAGATATCTCTAAACAGCAGAATGTATTAATAACTTCAGCATATCACATGAAAAGATCTTTGATTATTTCTAAAAAATTTGATTTAAATCTTATTCCATATAGTGTTGATTTTAGATCTTTAGGTAGTAAATTTTTAATAAATGATTATCAAACATTCAGCGTTTCTAGAAATTTCTCTAAAATAGACCTTTTTGTTAGTGAAATGATAGGTATCATTATTACAAAAATATTTTTGTAGACTCTTTTAATATAATAAAAATCAAGTATATATTACAGGTTGTAAATGAAAAAATGGAAAATAAATAGTTGGAGAAATTATCCAGTAAAACATCTTCCAATATATGAAGATGAAAAAGAATTAGATATGGTTCTTGGAAAATTAAAAAATTTTCCTCCATTAGTATTTGCTGGAGAGACTAGACATTTAAAACAACAACTTGCTGAAGTTGTAGACGGAAAAGCCTTTTTATTGCAAGGAGGTGATTGTGCAGAAAGTTTTGCTGAGTTTAATCCAGACAATATTAGGGATTATTTTAAATTGATTCTACAAATGTCATTAGTTTTGACTTACTCTGCTTCACTTCCAGTTGTAAAACTTGGTAGAATTGCAGGTCAATTTTCAAAACCCAGAAGTGCCCCAACTGAAAAACAAGGAGATAAAGAATTACCAAGTTATTTAGGGGATAATATTAATGGAATAGATTTTACAGAAAAATCAAGAAAACCAGATCCAAAAAGATTATTTAAGGCTTACTCTCAGTCAGCCTCTACTTTAAATTTAATCAGAGCTTTTTGCCATGGTGGTTTTGCTGATTTAAAAAAAGTGCATCTTTGGAACTTGGGTTATATAAAAAAAACACCTCAAGCTAAAAAATTTAAAGAATTAGAGGATAAAATTGCTGATGCTTTGGCTTTTATGGATGCTTGTGGAATAAATTCTGATTTTAATAGAAGACTTAAAACTGTAAACTTTTGGACTTCTCATGAAGCTTTGTTGTTGCCATTTGAAGAAACAATGACCAGAATAGACTCAACGACAGGAGAATATCATGATACTTCAGCTCATTTTGTTTGGATAGGTGATAGGACAAGACAGTTAGATGGAGGACATGTTGAATTTTGCAGAGGAATAGAAAATCCAATTGGAATTAAATGCGGACCAACATCCAACCCGGAAGAGATTGCTAAAATATGTGAAACAATAAATCCAAAAAATGATAAAGGAAAAATAACTTTAATATCAAGATTTGGATACGATAAAGTTGAAAAATTTTTACCAAAATTGATAAGAGGTATTAAAAAAGAGGGTTTAAATGTAATCTGGTCATGTGATCCTATGCACGGAAATACAATTAAATCTGGAACTGGATTTAAAACAAGACCATTTAATAATGTCCTTAGTGAAGTTAAAAATGTTTTTGCTGTGCATCAAAGCGAAGGTTCTTACGCGGGCGGTTTGCACATTGAAATGACTGGTCAAAATGTAACAGAATGCACCGGCGGAGCCCAAAAAATATCAGATACAGATCTATCAAGCAGATATCACACTCATTGTGATCCAAGGTTGAATGCTAACCAAGCGCTAGAATTAGCGTTTTTAATTTCTGATGAGATTAAAAAAAATTCTATTTATGCAAAAAGTGGAATTAGAGCGGCATCTTAAGCATTTAAATTTTTTTATTTATACTTATATTTAAATTATGGACGTTACTGAAAAAGTTAAATTTATTAAAGATTGGATTTTGAATTATGTTAATTCTATGCCAAAAAAGGCAGAATCTTTAGTAATAGGTATTTCAGGCGGAATAGACTCCTCTGTATCAAGTACTTTGAGCGCAATGACTGGATTAAGAACAATAGCTCTATCAATGCCAATCAAACAAAAAAATGCTCAACATGATTTAAGTTTGGCTCATCAAGAATGGCTTAAAAAAAACTTCAAAAATGTTGAAGGGCAAACGATTGAATTAGATAGTCTATTTAAAACATTTGAAGGAACTTTAAAAAACTTTTCTAGCGAACATGGTATGGCAAACTCTAGAGCCAGATTAAGAATGGCAACTCTTTATCAAGTAGCAGCTTCTAACAACGGTATTGTTGTAGGAACAGGAAATAAAGTTGAAGATTTTGGAGTTGGATTTTATACAAAGTATGGCGATGGCGGTGTTGATATTTCTCCTATAGCAGATTGCAATAAGACCCAAGTATGGGAACTAGGAAAAGAACTTGGAATATTAAAAGAAATTATTGATGCACCACCAACAGATGGACTTTGGGATGACGGTAGAACTGATGAAGGGCAACTTGGACTGAGTTACAAGGAGCTAGAAGAAGCAATGAGCAATGAAAGTTCGACAAACAGAGAAAAATATATTTCAATTCGTAAAGCAAATTTGCATAAAATGGAACCAATTCCAGTATGCAAAATTCCAAACTAATCAAATAGATTCACAAATCTATTTTAAAGGTATATTCCTTATAAAATGACAAAAGATATTTTTTTAACAAATAGTTTAGGAGGTAAAAAAGAAAAATTTTTACCACAAAATCCTAAATCAATTGGAATGTATGTTTGTGGTCCTACTGTTTATGATGACCCTCATATTGGAAACGCTAGACCTTTAGTTATATTTGATATTTTGTATAGAATTTTAAAAAATCTTTTTGGAGAAAAATCCGTAAATTATGTAAGAAATATTACAGATGTTGATGATAAAATTATTAATACTTCACTTGAAAAAAATATTTCAATAACTGAACTTACATCAAATGTTACTAAAAATTTTCATGATGATTGTGATTATTTAAATTGTCAAAAACCAAACAAAGAACCTAAAGCAACTGACAATGTCGAATTAATGATAGAGATGATTAATAAATTAATCGATAAAGGTTTTGCTTATTTAAAAAGTAATCATATTTATTTTGAAGTTAAAAAATTTAATGACTATGGAAAACTTTCAAATAAAAAATTAGATGAATTAGTAGCAGGATCTAGAGTCGAGGTTTCGGACTTAAAAAAAAATCCTGAAGATTTTGTACTTTGGAAACCTTCAAATGAAAACGAGCCTGGTTGGAATTCTCCTTGGGGAAAAGGTAGACCAGGTTGGCATTTAGAATGTTCTGTTATGTCAAAAAGATATTTAGGCGATGAGTTTGATATTCATGGCGGAGGAAGAGATTTAATTTTCCCTCATCATGAAAATGAAATTGCACAGTCAAGGTGCGCTAATGACACTAACTCATTTGCTAAATATTGGATACACAATGGATTTATTACCATGTCCAATGAAAAAATGGCAAAATCTCAAGGAAATATTTTAAAAATTAAAGATTTTAAAAATAAATATAACGGACAAGTATTAAGACTTGCTTTAATTAGTGCCCATTATAGACAAGGACTTGACTGGAACGAAAAACTAATAGTTGATTGTGAAAAAACTTTAGACAAATGGTATTCAATTTATTTTGATTTAAATAAAAAAATCTCTATTTCAGATGAAATTTTGAGTCCTCTTTATGATGATTTAAACACTCCTGGATATATTGCAAACCTACACAATCTATTTAATAAAGCATCAAAAGGAAATAATGATGATAAAGAGCTATTTATCTCTGCATGTCAATTTATTGGATTGTTAACTCAAACAAAAGATGAAATAATATTAGACTGACCAGATTGATCAGAAATTACAATGTTTCTTGCATTTCCAACTTCTTCTGGGTTTATATGTTCGTATGTTTTTGGATCTTTTTGAACGGCCGAGACATGCATTCCTCCTTTATGTGAAAAAGCAGATGCTCCTACATAAGGCAAATGTTTATTTGGTTTTCTATTAAGAATTTCATCTAATAATCTTGAGCATTGAGTTAAGTTTTTTAGATTTTCACGCTTAATATTTAATTCATATTTTTCTGAAAAATCTTTTTTTAAAAAAAAAGTTGGAATTAGTGACATTAAATTAGCGTTGCCGCATCTTTCTCCTAAACCATTAATTGTTCCTTGAATTTGTCTTGCACCAGCTTGAACTGCGGCTAAACTATTTGCTACAGCATTTTCTGTATCATTGTGTGCGTGTATACCCAAGTTTACACCAGGAATATATTTTACTACATCAGATACAATATTGGATACTTCATGAGGTAATGTACCGCCATTTGTGTCACATAAAACTATCCATCTTGCACCTTGATCAAAAGCTGCTTTAATGCACGATATGGCATATTCTTGATTTGATTTATATCCATCAAAAAAATGTTCAGCATCAAACATAAATTCTTTACCTGAAGAAATAATATGTTTTTAGTTTAAGCATTGATCCAATACCTGCAGCAACACTTGGTCCCAAATGAGCAATATGATCAATTTTATGTTTGTGTAAACAAATTCCTTTTACCAAGCTAACCTGAACCTCGTATGCTGTTATAATTCCTTTAATAAGATCCATGCCACCTTTATTAAGCTGTTGAGCTACTGATATGAGTGGAGGAATATTGTCTCCTGGGTGGCTGTAATCTGCAGCTAAAAAAGTATCATGAAAATCTAGTTCTCTAACAGCTGTTCCGTTTGCCCAAGCAGCCCACTCACAATCAAATTTAATTTTTGAATTAATTCCAAATATTGTAGCTCCATTTTTTCTAGTATGAGATTTAGCCATTTCTCTTGCCGAAACTACCGAACTTCTATTTAGAGATGCAACTGCAACAGATGCATTATCTATAATTCTATTAATTACCATATTGATGGCATCTTTATTTAATTTAGCATTATCGCTTGCAATTTCTGCAATTTTCCAAGCTAACTGTTTTTTTTTATTAAGCTTTAATTTCGAAGGATAAACTTTAATTTTATAATTTATCATATAAACAATTTTTAATAAATTTTAATACCCTACGATAAAATTTAATCAAGTTTAATGATCTAAGTATTTATTGATTATTTGTTCAATATTATCAAAATTTTTAATTAAATGATCATGATGAATTTCAGAAACTTTCTTTTCGGTATATCCATCTTCTAAAAGTATAAATGGTATTCCTGCATTTTTAGCTGCATCACCATCAGTTTCACTGTCACCTATCATTATGCTTTTTTTTATATCACCTTGCATAATTTCAATAACATTTGTCAAATGACGTGGGTCAGGTTTGCAATAATCAAATGTATTACTTCCAGCCACATATTCAAAATAATCGTAAATTTTAATTTGTTTTAATAAATCAACAGCAAGGTTTTCTTGTTTATTTGTACAAACCCCCATAGAAATATTATTTTTCTTTGACCAATTTAAAAAATTTTTTATTCCTTTGATTAATTTACTTTCTATGGAAATATTTTTACTATAAAAATCAATAAACTCTTTAACCATTTCGTTTTTGATATTTTGATCACTTATTTGTCCAAATTCTTTTTTTGCCTGTCCCCATATCGATCTGCCAATAAGTGAAGCAGCTCCTTTTCCCACAAGTTTTTTCATTTCACCAACAGTCTTAGTTTCATAGCCAAATTTTTTCATTACATGATTATGTGCATTCATCAAGTCCGGAGCTGTATCGATTAACGTACCGTCTAGATCAAAAAGAATTGTTAGTTTTTGTGGCATAATTAAAGTATTATTAAGAAACAATTTGTGACTTAAAGTTAATTAATACCCAAATATATATAAAATTCAAATGAAAGTAAAAAATTCAAATAAAATTCAAAATCAATTGAGAAGTAAATTTTTAAAAAAAGGTGTAAAAATGATTGCGCCAGAGACAATTTTTTTTTCACCTGACACAAGGGTTGGTTTAAATGTGGTTATAGATCCATACGTTGTTATTTCTAAAAATGTAAAAATTGGAAATAATGTTGTTATCTCATCTTTTTCACACCTAGAAGGAGTTAAAATTGATAATAATGTTAAAATTGGTCCTTATGCCAGAATTAGACCTGGCGCTGTTTTAAAATCTGGATCACAAATTGGAAATTTTGTTGAAGTAAAGAAAAGTACAATTGGTAAAAATTCTAAAATTAACCACCTTTCATATATTGGAGACTCTAACATAGGAAAAAAGGTAAATATTGGAGCTGGAACAATAACTTGTAATTATGATGGAGTTAAAAAAAACAAAACAAAAATTAAAGATAAAGTATTTATTGGATCAAATTCTTCCTTGGTTGCGCCAGTTACAATAGGTGATAGCAGTGTAATAGGAGCGGGTTCAGTCATAACAAAAAACGTTATTAAAAAATCTTTGGCATTAACTAGATCACAACAAATTTTAATAAAAAATTATAAAAAAAAATAATGTGTGGAATAGTAGGAATTACAAGTAATAAACAAGTTACATCGAGAATAATTAACTCTCTAAAAAAATTAGAATATAGAGGTTACGATTCAGCAGGAATAGCAACTCTTGAAGAAGGAATTATAAAAGAAGTAAAATGTGAAGGAAGAGTAGATATATTAGAAAAAAATATTTCAAAAATAAATATTAATGGTGAAATTGGTATTGGACATGTTAGATGGGCCACGCACGGCAAACCAAGTACATTAAATGCACATCCACATTCATCAGAGGTAGTTTCTGTTGTTCATAATGGAATAATAGAAAATTCAACTATATTAAAAAAATTATTAGAAAAAAAAGGTCACCAATTTAAATCTCAAACAGATACAGAAGTTATAGCACATTTAGTTACTGATTATTTAAAGAAAAATAATTTAAAAAATACAATTGTAAAAGTTTTAAAAAAATTACACGGCAGTTTTGCTCTTGGTATAATTTTTAAGGATCAGCCAGATTTAATTGTAGGAGCCAGAAGGGGATCGCCATTAGCAGTTGGATATGGTCCAAATGAAAATTATCTTGGATCTGACTCATATGCTTTAAAATCTATGACAAATAAAGTTTCTTATCTAAATGATGGTGAATTTTGCCTGATTAAAAAGGATAACATTGATTTTTTTGACACCAAAGGAAATAAAATTAATAAAAAAATACTAAATTTGTCAAAAAATGATCAGAGTTATGACAAAGGTGATTACAAACATTTTATGTCTAAAGAAATAGAAGAGCAGCCAACAACTATAAAAAATTGTGTAAATGAATATGTGGATAAAGTTAATCAAAAAATTAATATTTATAACTTCCCTTGGAAAATAAACGAGATTAAATCATTGGTATTAGTTGGCTGTGGAACCGCATATCATTCATGTATGATTGCAAAATATTGGTTTGAAAAAAATTCACTTTTAGAGGTCAATGTAGATATTGCTTCTGAGTTTAGATATCGAAAACTTAAATTTAAAAAAGATTGTTTATACGTATTTGTCTCTCAATCTGGAGAAACAGCAGATACTTATGCTGCTTTAGATATTTGTAAAAAAAATAAAATGAAAATTTGCTCAATAGTCAATGTTGTAGAAAGTTCAATTGCAAGAGACTCAGATTTTGTTTTGCCAATTCATTGTGGACCTGAAATTGGAGTAGCTTCAACCAAGGCATTTCTTGGTCAGATGCTAGTTTTGTATATGTTATGTCTTAAAATTTCTTTTGATCAAAAAATTATAAATAAAAAAGTATACGTACAAAAAATAAAAAATTTACTTTTATTATCAAAATTAATTAAAAAAACTTTACTAATTGACAATAAAATACAAATCATAAGCAAAACTTTTGCAAATTCAAGAGGCTCAATGTTCTTGGGAAGAGGCTATTCATTTCCAATAGCTTTAGAAGGTGCCTTAAAATTAAAAGAATTAGCGTACATGCATGCCGAAGGTTATCCTGCTGGCGAAATGAAACATGGACCATTGGCCTTGATAGAAGAAGGTATGCCTGTAGTAGTTATTGCTCCAAGAGATGAATTGTATAAAAAAACTGTTTCTAATATGCAAGAAGTTATATCCAGAGGAGCAAAAGTTTTATTGATAACAAATAAAAGTAAAGATGAAATTTTTTCTGAAAATATCTGGGAAACCATAACAGTTGAAAATGTATCAAATGATCTTTTGCCATTCTTAACTACTATACCATTGCAAAAACTTGCTTATTATTCAGCTCTAGAAAAAGGTTATGATATAGATAAACCCAGAAACCTAGCTAAGTCGGTTACAGTTGAATAATTTATATTTTTATATTTCAAAATTATTTTTCCCATTAATAAACTTTACAAATTTTTTTATATTATTAATAATTTTTTTATTTTTTGTAAATCTTTTTTACAAAAACAAAAAAATTATAACTTTGATAAAAAATCTCATTATTTTAATATTTATTGTTGGAATTTTTCCAATAGGAAATATTGGACTTAAATTTTTAGAATCAGATTACTTAACACAAATTAAATTTACCAAAATAGATAATATCATTGTTCTTGCAGGTCCTGAAAATATTGAAACTTCAAATTTAATAAAAAAAACTGATTTAAAAGACTCTTCAGAACGTTTAATATCAAGTGTAAAATTGGCATTGGATTATCCAAATGCAAACATTTATTATTTAGGTGGAGGTGGTTTAATAAAAAAAAACGGTTATGATGAAATAGATATAGCTAAAAATTTTTATGAAGATATTGGATTTGATATTAAAAGAATAAATTTTTTTGGAGAAAAAAGAAACACATTTGAAAGTATTAAAAAAATTTCTGATCTAGATATCTCTAAACAGCAGAATGTATTAATAACTTCAGCATATCACATGAAAAGATCTTTGATTATTTCTAAAAAATTTGATTTAAATCTTATTCCATATAGTGTTGATTTTAGATCTTTAGGTAGTAAATTTTTAATAAATGATTATCAAACATTCAGCGTTTCTAGAAATTTCTCTAAAATAGACCTTTTTGTTAGTGAAATGATAGGTATCATTATTACAAAAATATTTTTGTAGACTCTTTTAATATAATAAAAATCAAGTATATATTACAGGTTGTAAATGAAAAAATGGAAAATAAATAGTTGGAGAAATTATCCAGTAAAACATCTTCCAATATATGAAGATGAAAAAGAATTAGATATGGTTCTTGGAAAATTAAAAAATTTTCCTCCATTAGTATTTGCTGGAGAGACTAGACATTTAAAACAACAACTTGCTGAAGTTGTAGACGGAAAAGCCTTTTTATTGCAAGGAGGTGATTGTGCAGAAAGTTTTGCTGAGTTTAATCCAGACAATATTAGGGATTATTTTAAATTGATTCTACAAATGTCATTAGTTTTGACTTACTCTGCTTCACTTCCAGTTGTAAAACTTGGTAGAATTGCAGGTCAATTTTCAAAACCCAGAAGTGCCCCAACTGAAAAACAAGGAGATAAAGAATTACCAAGTTATTTAGGGGATAATATTAATGGAATAGATTTTACAGAAAAATCAAGAAAACCAGATCCAAAAAGATTATTTAAGGCTTACTCTCAGTCAGCCTCTACTTTAAATTTAATCAGAGCTTTTTGCCATGGTGGTTTTGCTGATTTAAAAAAAGTGCATCTTTGGAACTTGGGTTATATAAAAAAAACACCTCAAGCTAAAAAATTTAAAGAATTAGAGGATAAAATTGCTGATGCTTTGGCTTTTATGGATGCTTGTGGAATAAATTCTGATTTTAATAGAAGACTTAAAACTGTAAACTTTTGGACTTCTCATGAAGCTTTGTTGTTGCCATTTGAAGAAACAATGACCAGAATAGACTCAACGACAGGAGAATATCATGATACTTCAGCTCATTTTGTTTGGATAGGTGATAGGACAAGACAGTTAGATGGAGGACATGTTGAATTTTGCAGAGGAATAGAAAATCCAATTGGAATTAAATGCGGACCAACATCCAACCCGGAAGAGATTGCTAAAATATGTGAAACAATAAATCCAAAAAATGATAAAGGAAAAATAACTTTAATATCAAGATTTGGATACGATAAAGTTGAAAAATTTTTACCAAAATTGATAAGAGGTATTAAAAAAGAGGGTTTAAATGTAATCTGGTCATGTGATCCTATGCACGGAAATACAATTAAATCTGGAACTGGATTTAAAACAAGACCATTTAATAATGTCCTTAGTGAAGTTAAAAATGTTTTTGCTGTGCATCAAAGCGAAGGTTCTTACGCGGGCGGTTTGCACATTGAAATGACTGGTCAAAATGTAACAGAATGCACCGGCGGAGCCCAAAAAATATCAGATACAGATCTATCAAGCAGATATCACACTCATTGTGATCCAAGGTTGAATGCTAACCAAGCGCTAGAATTAGCGTTTTTAATTTCTGATGAGATTAAAAAAAATTCTATTTATGCAAAAAGTGGAATTAGAGCGGCATCTTAAGCATTTAAATTTTTTTATTTATACTTATATTTAAATTATGGACGTTACTGAAAAAGTTAAATTTATTAAAGATTGGATTTTGAATTATGTTAATTCTATGCCAAAAAAGGCAGAATCTTTAGTAATAGGTATTTCAGGCGGAATAGACTCCTCTGTATCAAGTACTTTGAGCGCAATGACTGGATTAAGAACAATAGCTCTATCAATGCCAATCAAACAAAAAAATGCTCAACATGATTTAAGTTTGGCTCATCAAGAATGGCTTAAAAAAAACTTCAAAAATGTTGAAGGGCAAACGATTGAATTAGATAGTCTATTTAAAACATTTGAAGGAACTTTAAAAAACTTTTCTAGCGAACATGGTATGGCAAACTCTAGAGCCAGATTAAGAATGGCAA
The DNA here is from genome assembly GCA_902554315.1 of uncultured Pelagibacteraceae bacterium. GTDB lineage: Bacteria > Pseudomonadota > Alphaproteobacteria > Pelagibacterales > Pelagibacteraceae > Pelagibacter. The sequence continues at coordinate 2,057 of CACDOF010000012.1, read as the reverse complement.
CTCTTTATCAAGTAGCAGCTTCTAACAACGGTATTGTTGTAGGAACAGGAAATAAAGTTGAAGATTTTGGAGTTGGATTTTATACAAAGTATGGCGATGGCGGTGTTGATATTTCTCCTATAGCAGATTGCAATAAGACCCAAGTATGGGAACTAGGAAAAGAACTTGGAATATTAAAAGAAATTATTGATGCACCACCAACAGATGGACTTTGGGATGACGGTAGAACTGATGAAGGGCAACTTGGACTGAGTTACAAGGAGCTAGAAGAAGCAATGAGCAATGAAAGTTCGACAAACAGAGAAAAATATATTTCAATTCGTAAAGCAAATTTGCATAAAATGGAACCAATTCCAGTATGCAAAATTCCAAACTAATCAAATAGATTCACAAATCTATTTTAAAGGTATATTCCTTATAAAATGACAAAAGATATTTTTTTAACAAATAGTTTAGGAGGTAAAAAAGAAAAATTTTTACCACAAAATCCTAAATCAATTGGAATGTATGTTTGTGGTCCTACTGTTTATGATGACCCTCATATTGGAAACGCTAGACCTTTAGTTATATTTGATATTTTGTATAGAATTTTAAAAAATCTTTTTGGAGAAAAATCCGTAAATTATGTAAGAAATATTACAGATGTTGATGATAAAATTATTAATACTTCACTTGAAAAAAATATTTCAATAACTGAACTTACATCAAATGTTACTAAAAATTTTCATGATGATTGTGATTATTTAAATTGTCAAAAACCAAACAAAGAACCTAAAGCAACTGACAATGTCGAATTAATGATAGAGATGATTAATAAATTAATCGATAAAGGTTTTGCTTATTTAAAAAGTAATCATATTTATTTTGAAGTTAAAAAATTTAATGACTATGGAAAACTTTCAAATAAAAAATTAGATGAATTAGTAGCAGGATCTAGAGTCGAGGTTTCGGACTTAAAAAAAAATCCTGAAGATTTTGTACTTTGGAAACCTTCAAATGAAAACGAGCCTGGTTGGAATTCTCCTTGGGGAAAAGGTAGACCAGGTTGGCATTTAGAATGTTCTGTTATGTCAAAAAGATATTTAGGCGATGAGTTTGATATTCATGGCGGAGGAAGAGATTTAATTTTCCCTCATCATGAAAATGAAATTGCACAGTCAAGGTGCGCTAATGACACTAACTCATTTGCTAAATATTGGATACACAATGGATTTATTACCATGTCCAATGAAAAAATGGCAAAATCTCAAGGAAATATTTTAAAAATTAAAGATTTTAAAAATAAATATAACGGACAAGTATTAAGACTTGCTTTAATTAGTGCCCATTATAGACAAGGACTTGACTGGAACGAAAAACTAATAGTTGATTGTGAAAAAACTTTAGACAAATGGTATTCAATTTATTTTGATTTAAATAAAAAAATCTCTATTTCAGATGAAATTTTGAGTCCTCTTTATGATGATTTAAACACTCCTGGATATATTGCAAACCTACACAATCTATTTAATAAAGCATCAAAAGGAAATAATGATGATAAAGAGCTATTTATCTCTGCATGTCAATTTATTGGATTGTTAACTCAAACAAAAGATGAATGGCTTAAAATTAAAATAAATAAGTTAAATATTTTAGAAGAAGAGATTGCTTCCAAAATAAATGAGCGAAATAAAGCTAGAGATAGTAAGGATTATAAATTGGCCGATAAAATTAGAAATGAACTTCTAGAGAAGGGTGTTTTAATTGAAGATAAAGATGGTAAAACCACGTGGAAATTAAAATGAATAAAGAAAAAATATATATATTTGATACAACTTTAAGAGACGGTGCTCAAACTCAAGGAGTGGACTTTTCTATTGATGACAAGCATAAAATATCAATTTCTCTTGATGCACTAGGAGTTGATTATGTAGAAGGTGGGTGGCCAGGTGCAAATCCTACAGACACAGAATTCTTTAATAAAGATCATAATTTTAAAAATGCTAAACTTACTGCATTTGGGATGACAAAAAAAACTGAGCACAGCGCCAAAAATGATCCAATGCTTTCATCCTTAA
>CACDOF010000011.1 GCA_902554315.1 uncultured Pelagibacteraceae bacterium | reverse complement strand
TCAAATTTTTTGAAATCTTTTCAACTTGATTTAAATCTTCTGCTATTGAAAAATTTATAGAATTAAAAACAAAAAATATAATTATTACTAAAAGATTAAATTTTTTCATTTTTAATAATTTTTAATATTTCATCAAATTTAACATTATCTAGAGGTCCAATATATTTTTTGATAATTTTTCTAGATTTTGTATTTAATAAAAATGTTTCAGGAACGCCATAGGCTCCTAATTCTATTGATTTAGTTCCATCTGGATCTAGTAAAATTTGAGAATAGGGATTTCCAAATTCTTCAAGGAATTTTTTCGCATTAGCTTTGGTATCTTTGTAATTAATTCCAATTACATTAACATTATGATTTAATTTTAAATTTAATAAATAAACATGTTCATCTCTGCATGGTAAACACCACGAGGCCCAAATATTAATTATTGATAAATCATTATTTTGAATCAATTCCTGTAAAGAAACTACATCATTTTTATAAAGCAATCTTGCGGTAAAACTAGTTTCAATATCTTGTGAAATTTTATCAGGTAAATAATTATTATTATTTTTTAAAGCATTAAGAAGTACAAAAAAAATAAATAAGCCCAATATAATAAATATTATTAATTTAAAATTTTTAACCATTTTTCCTAAAAAAACTTAAAATTCCACCCGTAGAAATTATAATTATAGAAATCCAAATCCACATCATAAAAGGTTTAATTTGATATCTAACATTATAATAGCCATTATTTTTTAAAATATTAAAAACTAAAAAATTATCTGAAAAAATTGATGTTGATATATCTGCCTCACTGGTAATTGTCTCTGGTTGAGCATAAACTCGAATCTCAGGATTAAAATCTAAAACTTTTCCTTCTTCAATTATTTTAAATAAACCAACTACAGATTGATAATTTTGACCTTGAACAATTTTTAAATTTTCAAATTTTATAGTTTTGTTCATAAATACTCTTTCATCACCAACTCTCATATTTGCTGAATACTCTTTAGAAAGGATGCCATTAAACAATATGCTTAAAATAAAAATACTGAATCCAAAATGAGATATTTTTTTTGATATATGGGATTTATCTGAAACAAAATCTTTAATAGTTAATAAAAATAAAAAAATTCCCACTCCAAATAAAGGTAGACTCAACAAAAATGATACATCATTTTTTTTAATAAATATGAAAGATACTAAAATTGAAATTAATAAAAAAAATAATTGTTGGATATTTATTTTATTTAAAGAATCTTTAATCCATTTAAAATTTGGTCCAATAGCCATAAAAAATAAAAAAGGAATTAAAAGTGGCATTATTAATTTATGATAAAATGGCGGACCAATTGAAATTTTTGAGCCGTTTATAACTTCCAAAAATATTGGATAAACTGTTCCAATTAAAACAACTGCAAGAAAAAACATCATAAATAAATTATTAACCATTATTGATGTCTCCTTACTTACTAGATAAGGTTTATACAAATTCTCAGAAATATTATTTTGATATATAAAAAAAATAAATATAGCTAAAAAAATCAAAATAAATAAAAAACACAGGATAAATATTCCTCTAGAAGGATCATTTGCGAAAGTGTGAATAGAATTTAAAATTCCAGATCTCACTAGAAATGTACCACTCATACTTAATGAAAAGGTGGCTATTGATAAAATTATCGCCCAAGATTGAAAAATTTTTCTTTTTTCCAAAACAATGATCGTATGAAATAAAGCGGTTAAACAAAACCAAGGCATCAATGAAACATTTTCAACAGGATCCCAAAACCAAAAGCCTCCCCATCCAAGTTCATAATAAGCCCAAATAGAACCTAACATAATCCCTAAAGTTAAGAATATCCACGATACTATTACCCATTTTTTTATATGTGATGCCCAAATTTTATTATCTAAACCTGCAATTAGTGCCGCCAATGAAGATGAAAAAATAATAGAAGTACCAACATATCCTAAATAAAGAATTGGTGGGTGAATTGCTAGAGCAGGATCTTGTAAAATTGGATTTAACCCATTTCCTTCTTTTGGAATTGGGTACAAATTAGAAAAGGGATTAGAAGTTAAAAGAATAAAAAGTAAAAAACCTAAAATAATTATTTCCTGAAAAAATACAGTTAGTAATCTATATTTAAATAACAAATTTTTTGAATATATAAAAAATACGAATAAAAAAATTGTCAAAACTAATAACCATAAAAGCAAACTACCTTCATGATTTCCCCAGGTTCCAGAGATTTTATAGAATAAAGGTTTGTTAGTATGTGAATTGTTGAAAACAGTCTCAATACTAAAATCAGAAATTATAAATGCATAAATTAAACAACAAAAACTTAGTAGAACCATAAAAAGCTGTATTGAAATTAAAGAAAAAATTCTACTATTAAAATTTTCATCTAAATTTCTTTTAAAAAAAAGAGAACTAAAAATAAGAAAAACTGAAATAATTGAAGTAATATATAAACTATAAATGCCAATTTGACCGAGCATTATTCATCATCCTTTAAAGCTTCTTTAACTTCAGGTGGCATATAATTTTCATCATGTTTAGCTAGGATTTTTGTAGCATTAAAATATTTTCTATCTTTAATAAATCCTTCTGCAACTACACCTTTACCTTCTTCAAACAGATTTGGAATAGAACCTTGAAAATTTACAATTATTTCATTTTTCAAATCTGTAATAATAAAGATCACTTCTTTATCATTAATTTTTATTGAGTTTATTTTAACCATACCTCCGACTCTTATTTTATTGTTATCTGATAATTCAGATAAATTTTTAATTTCAGTGGGTGATTTAAAATAAATAACGTTTTCTTCTAAAGATTTAAAAATAAGAAAAATACTTAATGCTAACACAAAAAATATTAGTAATAAAAAGAAGGCTCTTAATTTAACTTTTTTACCATACATGAAAAATTAAAGTTAAATTTTAGAAGCAGATGAAGTAACCAATATTTCTTTAAATGTATCTTGTTTTTTTGCTAAATGAACTTTTTCAGTTGTTAAAGCGTTAAATTTACTTTCAAATTTTTTCTGCTCTTTTACTAAATGAGTTTTAACAACTAAATACAAAATCCCAAAACAACTAAGGGTAAATATAAATGATGACCAAACATATAATCCATAGCCATTCATAAATAAAATCTCGTTTATCATAATCTATCTAATCCTTTATTCTTAATTTTTATCAGTTCTGTATTATATTTCATTAAAAATATCAAAAGCGAAAAAAGAGCAAATGCCGCAGTCATTATTGCTAATGGGAATAACATTGATGAGTGAATTGTAGTGTCTTTCAATATATTTACAGATGATGGCTGATGCAAAGTAGTCCACCAATCTACAGAAAATTTAATTATTGGTATGTTAATTAATCCCAAAATGGCGATGTATGAACTATATTTTATTGCTTTATTACTATCATCAAAAACTCTCCAACTTAAAATAAACAATAAATAAAATAATGCTAACAAAAGCATAGAGGTAATTCTTGCATCCCATGCCCACCAAGTGCCCCAGGTTGGCTTCCCCCAAATTGAACCAGTTACAAGTGCAATAACATTAAATACAAATCCTGATGGTGCTAAACTTTTTGTAATTAAAGAAAAATTTTTATTTTTAAAAATTAAAATTCCAAATGATAAAAAAGAAATTACTGAAAATATTCCTAAAGATATCCATGCAGCAGGAACATGCACATACATTATTCTAACTGAGTCACTTTGTTTATAATCTTCAGGAGACAAAACAAGAGCTTCGATCAAACCTAAAGCAAGAACTAATAAAAAAAGTATTAATATAAACTTTTGTATTTTATTTATAATTTTTAAAAAATTCTGAGGATTTAAATAATTTAACATTTCTTTTTTTTATAACATAAATTTAGATTATTAAAATTTTGAATATTAAGTTTGACCAAGAATACAGAGGGAGATAAATAATGGAATTAATTAGTATCCTTGGTCAAAATACAAATTATTTTAAAATAAATATATGACTAGGATTTGTACTAAATGTGTTTAAATGATGTATACACTCTTAATTTGAGAGCTTAAAATATCCAGAGCCTTTTTTACCCGAAAAAATCTCATTAATTAATGGATGTTTAATTGGCTCATCTGATTCATCTACTAATAAATTCTGCTCTGACACATATGCTTCATAGGTAATTTCGTCATTTTCAGCTAGCAAATGATAAAATGGCTGATCCTTTCTAGGTCTTACATTTTTTGGGATCGATTGGTACCATTCTTCTGAATTATTAAATTCAAAATCAACATCATAAATTACTCCTCTAAAATCAAAGTGTTTATGTTTAACTATATCTCCAATTGAAAATTTTGCTTTTTGTGTGCTCACACATTAAATATGGATATTTGAAAAAAAAAATCAATAAAAAAAATATAATTGTTTTATGAATCTGCTAATATGTAGCAATGAATAAATCTATTTTAAAGTTTGTAACAGATATAGGGCCACTGGCAATTTTTTTTCTATTCTATTATAAAAATGACAAAAATTTAATTATTGCCATTCCTCCACTTATAGTTGCAACAATAATAGCAGTTTTGCTGATGTGGATCTTAGAAAAAAAAGTTCCAATGGTTCCTCTTTTAAGTGGTATTTTAATAAGTCTATTTGGTGGTTTAACAATTTATTTTGATGATCCTATATTTATTTACATGAAACCAACAATAATAAATATTTTATTTGGTTTAGCCCTTATGTTTGGGAAATATTTTACAAAAGAGCCAGTTCTAAAAAAAATTTTAGGTAAATCAATGCCACTTAGTGACGAGGGATGGAAAATACTAAACAATAGGTGGACTTATTTCTTTTTTGCCCTTGCAATTTTAAATGAAATTATTTGGAGGACTCAATCAGAAGAGTTTTGGGTTAACTTTAAAGTCTGGGGAATGTTGCCAATAACTTTTATTTTTACGGCTTTTCAAATTGGATTAATAAATAAGCATAAGTTAAATGAATAGAAACCTTAGATTAGTAATAAATAATAATCAAAAAAATGAAAATCAAAGATATTTTTTTGAGAAACAAGAATTAAAAATAATTTTAGACCTATATGCTAAAATGGTTTCTGAAGGATCATGGAAAGATTATGGTCTTTCAATATCAAGCAAACAAGTAAGCTTTAGTGTTTTTAAAAATGCAACAGAAAACGCTATTTATAAAATTTGTAAAAACTTCAAACCTACAAATAAAAATCTTAAATATATGATAACAGATACTAATGGAAAAATTCTAAAAAATTCCTACGATATCAATTCTCTTATAAATAAAGTTAATTGGAAGAAATTAAAAAAATAGATTATCTTCTTTGACCAAATAATCTTAACAACATTATAAATAGATTAATAAAGTCTAAGTACAATGTAAGTGCACCCATTACAGCTTTTTTACCCATTAGCTCACCAGTATCTGAGGCTGCATACATATTTTTAATCTTTTGAGTATCATAAGCTGTAAGACCTACAAATATTAAAACACCAATTATTGAAATTGCAAAATACATCATTGATGATTTAAGAAATATGTTAACAATTGATGCTATTATAATTCCTATTAATCCCATCATCAGAAAAGATCCCATCTTAGTTAAATCTCTTTTAGTTGTGTAGCCATAAATACTCATAGCTCCAAAGGTAGCAGATGAAATAAAGAAAACTCTCGTTACGCTTAATCCTGTGTAGACTAATAAAATTGATGATAATGATAATCCCATTAATGCTGCAAAAACCCAAAAAGTTGTTTGTGCTTTAGATGCACTCATTTTGTTAATTCCAAAGCTCATATAAAAAACTATACCCAAAGGAGCTAACATAACAATCCATTTTAAACCTGATAAATAAATTGCATTTCCAAATTCTGTAAGAGCAACTATCGCACCATTAGCATCAGTAACAACTGACATTTTAAAAGAAAGAAGTGCAATAATTCCTGTTAGTAAAACCCCGGTAGCCATATAGTTGTAAACTTTTAACATATAGGCTCTAAGACCCTCATCCATTACAACAGTTTGCTTTGCGGCTGTTGCTTTTCTTAAAATATTTTCTCTATTAAATTCCATAAGAAGTATATAATAATTTTTTTTTACTTTTTCAAGAAGTCAAAATATAAGTAATAAATACATACTAAATTATGAATTATAAAAAGCTTGGTAACACTGAGATAAATATAAGTACAATTTGTCTTGGCACTATGACATGGGGCGAACAAAACAATCAAAATGAAGCTTTTGATCAAATGGATTATGCTTTGGATCAAGGGGTAAATTTTTGGGATACAGCAGAATTATATGCTGTTCCTCCAAAAGCAGAAACGTACGGACATACAGAAGTAATAATTGGAAATTGGTTTGAACAAACAAAAAAAAGAGAGAAAGTAATTTTAGCTACAAAAGTTGGGGGCCCTAGTAGAAAATATATGAGGGGTGGAGAAAATAGTTTCTTTGGTAAAAATTTAGCTAAAGCCCTTGATGGTAGTTTAAAAAGACTAAAGACAGATTATATTGATCTTTATCAACTGCATTGGCCAGAAAGAAATGTAAATAATTTTGGTAAACTTGGATATGAGCACAAGGAAAATAATTGGAACAAATTTGAAGATGTTTTAGGAGATCTTGAAAAACATATTCAAAGTGGAAAGATAAGGTATGTAGGTTTATCTAATGAAACACCTTGGGGAGTACTTAGCTACCTTCAACTATCAAAAGACAAAAACTTACCAAGAATGATGTCAATACAAAATCCTTATAGTTTATTAAATAGATCTTATGAAGTTGGTTTAGCTGAAGTTTCAATTAGAGAAAATATTGGATGCTTATCTTACTCTCCTTTGGCAAGTGGATATCTAAGTGGTAAATATAGAAACGGTAAATTTCCAAAAGGTTCGAGAATGCAAAGAGATTATGATTTTTGGACAAGATATAGAAAGCCTAATATGGAAAATGCAGTAGAAGAATATTACAAAATCAGTGAAAAATATAATCTTGATATGAGTCAAATGTCTATAAAATTTTGTGAAATTCAAGATTTTATGACAAGTGTAATTATTGGAGCAACAACAATGGAGCAATTGAAAACTGATATAGAAAGTGTAAATGTAAATTTAAGTGAAAATATTATTAAAGAAATTAATGAAGTACAAAAAAAATACCCTAACCCATGCCCATAATTAAAAGTTTTAATTTTAACTTTAAAAAATATTTAACATTCAATGAATTATAGAAAATTAGGAAATACAGATCTTGAAGTTAGCACAATTTGTTTAGGAACAATGACTTGGGGTGAACAAAATACTCAAGAAGATGGTTTTGAACAAATGGATTATGCTTTAGAGCAAGGAATAAATTTTTTTGATACTGCTGAAGTATATTCAGTTCCACCAAAAAAAGAGACTTATGGTAAAACTGAAGAAATTATTGGTAATTGGTTTAAGGAAAAAAAAAATAGAGAAAAAGTAATTTTAGCTACAAAAATTGCTGGTCCAGGGAATAGTTGGATTAGAGGTGGTGGAAATCAATACAATAAAGAAAAATTAAACGAGGCAGTTAATCAAAGCCTTAAAAGACTTCGAACTGACTACATAGATTTATATCAATTACATTGGCCAGAAAGAAAAACAAATAATTTTAGAAAATTGGGCTATGAACATACAGACTATGAAGAATGGAACGATTTTGAAGATATTTTAAATTCTTTGGATGAAATAATAAGATCTGGTAAAGTTAAATATATAGGTCTTTCAAATGAGTCTGCTTGGGGACTTACAAAATTTCTAGAAATTTCTAAAACAAAAAATTTGCCAAGAGTAATGTCTATACAAAATCCATACCATCTTTTAAATAGAACATTTGAAATTGGAATAGCAGAAGCTTCCATAAGAGAAAAAAGTGGTCTATTAGGCTACTCACCCTTAGCCTCAGGTACAATGTCAGGAAAGTATAGAAATGGTTCTATGCCAGAAGGATCTCGAATGAAATTATTTTCTGAAAGATTTAAAAGATATAAAACAAAAAATGCGGCAAATGCTATAGAAGAATATTATAAAATATCAAAAAAATATAATTTAAATATGGCTCAAATGTCATTAAAGTTTTGTGAATTACAACCCTTTATGACAAGTATAATAATAGGTGCCACGACAATGGAGCAGTTGAAAACAGATATAGAAAGTGTAAACGTAAACTTAAGTAATGATATTATTAGAGAAATTAACGAAGTACAAAAAAAATACCCTAACCCATGTCCATAGCTAAAAAAATTTTATTTAAATTTTTTATTTTAACAATTTTATCAATAACTTTTGCTCAATCAGAAGAATTAAAAAAAATAGGAACGTTTAAAGATTGGGAGGCAGTTTCAGTTTTCAAAGATGGTGGAAAACTTTGTTTTGCTCATTCAAAGCCGGTTCTTCAATCTCCCAAAAAAGAAAGGGAAGCTAGATTATTTGTATCATTTAGACCTGAAGATAAAATTACTGATGAAGTAAGTACTACATCTGGATATGAATTTAATGTACAAAATTCAATCACAGCAACCTCAGGAAAATCTAAGTATGAATTTGATTTACCTCAAGGTAATTTTGCTTGGATATCAAGTAATAAAACGGAAAAAAAAATAATTAAAAAAATGAAAAAAGCTTCAAGATTAATGGTTACAGCTTACAATCAATCCGGCTCTAAAACTATTGATCAATATTCATTAATGGGATTTACTAAAGCTTATAACGCTGCAAAAAAAAGTTGCACATAAATAAATGAATTTGAAAAAGAAAATAGTTTTAGCCTATTCAGGCGGATTAGACACATCCATCATTCTAAAGTGGCTACAAGAAAATTATAAAGCAGAGGTAATTGCTTATACAGCTGACATTGGGCAAGAAATGAATAAAAAAAAAATCATTAAGAATGCAAAAAAGCTAGGTGTCAAAAAAATTATAATTAAAGATTTAAAAAATACATTTGTTAAAGACTATGTTTATCCAATGATAAGAGGACACGCAATTTATGAGGGTGTTTATTTATTAGGAACTTCGATAGCAAGACCATTGATTGCTAAAGATCAAATTAGAATAGCAAAAAAATTTAAAGCTTATGCAGTTTCTCATGGATCAACTGGTAAAGGAAATGACCAAGTAAGATTTGAACTTGGTTATCATTACTTTGGTCCTAAAATTAAAATAATAGCTCCGTGGAGAATATGGAAACTAAAATCTAGAACTGACCTAATTAATTACGCAAAAAAAAATGGAATTCCTATTCCAAAAGATAAAAAAGGCGCACCTCCTTTTTCTGTTGATGACAATTTATTTCATACATCTACAGAAGGTAAAGTTTTAGAAAATCCAAAAAAATCTGCACCAGAATTTATATTTCAAAGATCAACTTCTCCAGAAAAAGCACCAAATAAACCAACTTTTTTAACAATTAATTTTAAAAAAAGTGATCCAGTTGGAGTTAACGGGAAAAAATTATCTCCATCAAAACTCTTAGAAAAACTAAATCAATTAGCAGGAAAAAATGGAATAGGCAGAGTAGATTTAGTTGAAAATAGATTTATTGGAATAAAATCAAGAGGAGTTTATGAAACTCCAGGTGGAACATTATTGCTAACAGCACATAGAGCGATTGAATCAGTAACTTTAGATAAAGAAACTATGCATAAAAAAGATTCTATTATGTCAAGATATGCAGAACTTATTTATAACGGCTATTGGTATTCAAAAGAAAGATTTAAACTTCAAAAAATAGTTGACCAAAAAAGAAATAAAGTAAATGGATCTGTAAAACTAAAACTTTATAAAGGAAATATTACTATTCAATCAAGACAAACTTCAAGCAATGCTTACTCAATGAAAAAAGTATCTTTTGAAGAAAATAAAACTTTTAATAAATCAAATGTAGAAAGATTTATTAACTTTCATAAGAAAAAGTTAAGATAAGTTAATTATAAGAAAGTAAATTTTTTAAAGATTGAAATTCACCAATCTTAAAAATAATTGCGTCTTCTTTTTTGAAACCATATTTTTCTGCGTTATCTTTAAATCTTACTCTTGGTTCCATTATTGGTTCTAATGATAAAACAAATGTACCCCAATGCATTCCTATTGTTTTTTTACTTTTTAAATCTTTAGCAATGCTCAAAGCTTCCTCGGGATTTGTGTGGTAAGCAGATTTATCTTTAAATGGCATCATTGGATAAAAGTTATATGCACCAATATTTATTAATGTTAAATCTATTGGTCCAAATTTATTACCCAATTCTTTATAAATATTTCCAACTCCAGTATCACAAGCAAAAAGTATTTTTTTATCTTTATAATCAATTAAAAAATTTCCCCATAAAGTTTTATTCGTGTCAGTTAGGCTTCTTTTTGACCAGTGAACAGCGGGTAAAAATGTAATTTTTAAATTTTCATTAATTATTACTTCATCATACCAGTCCATTTCATTAACATCTCTATATCCATTTCTTGTAAAATACTTGCCAAGTTTTAATGGTAATAAAACCTTGCTATCCTTAAATGGATATCTTGTAATAGTTCTCATATCTTGATGATCATAATGATTGTGGGTTAATAAAAATAAATCTGTTTTTGGAATTTCATCTAATTTTAATGCTGGTTCGGTAAATCTTTTTGGTCCAAAAAATAAAGGTCCTGCATTTTTAGATAGAACTGGATCAGTTATAATTGTTGTATTTCCTAATTTTATTAAGAATGTAGCATGTCCAATCCAACCAATATAATCATCGTCTTTTAATTTTTGTAAATCTGACAAAACTTTTGTTTTTTCAACAACATGATCTTCGGGAACTGTCATATCGATTTTTTTCTTTTCCTGATTATAAATTCGAAAAGACCATTTAAAATTAGAATTTCGCTCAGGAGAACCCTCTGGATTTCTAAAAGAACCGTCAGGCAAATGATGATAGGGTTTTTTTTCCATAGCAAGAGACAAAGAGTTATAAATTAAAAAAATAACAATTAAAATTGTTAACTTTGACACTAGGATAAATTATTTTTTTTGTGCTCTTTTAAAACACTCTATAGTATTTTTTAGAAGACAGGCAATAGTCATTGGACCAACTCCTCCTGGAACAGGAGTTAATGCTTTTGCAACTTTAGAAACTTCATCAAATTTAACATCTCCAACAATACCATTTTCAGTCTTATTAATACCAACATCAATAACTATTGTATCTTTTTTAACCCAATCCCCTTTAATAAGCTCAGGTATACCAACTGCAGCCACAATAACATCAGCTTCTAAACATTCACCTTGTAAATCTTTTGTTTTAGAATGGGTAATTGTTACTGTGCAATCTTCTTGCAGTAGAAGTTGTGCCATAGCTTTTCCATTTAAATTTGATCTTCCAACCATAACTGCTTTTTTTCCTCTTAAATTTGGCTCTACTTTTTTTATCAAAAAATAACATCCAAGTGGAGTACAAGGAATTGAACCTTGATAACCAGAGGAAAGATTTCCAACATTCATTGGATGTAATCCGTCAACATCTTTATCAGGTGAGATTGTTTCTATAACATGCTGTTTATTAATATGTTTAGGTAGCGGTAATTGAACTAAAATTCCTGATACACTATCATCAATATTTAGTTCCTTAATTTTATCCAAAATAGTTTTTTCTTCTACTGAGTCTGGATATTTAATTACTTCTGATTTTAATCCAACTTCATTTGCTGCTTTCTCTTTATTACGAACATATATTTGACTTGGAGTAAGATCTCCAATTAAGATTACAGTTAGTCCTGGAATTTTATTATGCTCTGATTTTAACTTTAAAACTTCTCCTCTTAGTTCTCCTCTTAAATCAGCTGCTTCTTTTTTTCCGTCTATTAAAATCATGTTTATTAAAAAATTAATGGTGCCAAGTACAGCTTCATACACATTTCTATAAACCATATCAATAAAAGAAGGATGATTGGTGAAATATCAAAAGCTCCTAGATTAGGCAAAAAACCCCTGATTTTATTGAGAATTGGATCTGTTAATTTATATGTGAATTCTAAAATTGAATAGACAAATCTATTAGTCGTGTTCAAAACATTAAAAGCTATTAACCAACTAATAATGACATTTGCTATAACAACGTAGGAATATAATTTTAATAATTGTAGAACCAGATAAAAAACAGCAATCATTTTTTTTCTACATAAATCGATTGGCTTGGGAATGCAAAAGATGCTCCATTCTTTTCAACAATTTCTTTTATTCCTAATGCTAATCTTTCTTTAACTGATAACCATTCATTCCAACTATCGGTTTTACTAAAACATCTAACATACATATCAATCGAACTATCAGAAAACTTGTCAACCCTTACAGCAACACCAATTGATTGATTAAAATCATCACTTTCATTTATATGCTCTTCAATTTGATTTCTAATAGTCTTTAATTGATCAATAGTTGTGTCATATTGAAGAGTTATTATCCAACTAATTAACCAGTTTGTAGTTTGACTAACATTAATAACTGCATTTTCGGCAAATTGAAAGTTTGGAATAATAGCTAAAGATTTATCAAATTTTCTAACTACTGTAGATCTAAAACCAATCCTTTCAACAACTCCTTCAATAATTCCGTCAACTCTAATCCAATCTCCCATTTTAAATCTTTTTTCAACTAATACTAAAATTCCTGAAATTAAATTTTTAAATAAATCTTGTGCACCTAAAGCAACCGCAACTCCAAATAACCCTAGACCAGCAATTATTGGACCAATTTTTATTCCCCATAATTCTAGAACGGCTGCTGCTCCTAAAATAAAAATTAAAATCTTTAAAGATTTAATTATCCAACCAATTAATTCTCTTGTTAAAATTTTATCTAGACCACTCAAAATATATGAAACTGGTTCAATTATTTGATGTATAATCCAAAAAATTAAAATTGTTATTAAAGTTCTATTAATATTATCCACAAAATTTCTAGTTTCTTCTGAAAATGACATGTAGTAACTTGCAAAAAATACACCTAAAACAATAGGCAAAAATCTAGCTGGTCCAACCATTGATTTAACAAAAGTATCGTCCAATTTATTGGTTGTTCTTTTTGAAATTATTTCCAATTTTTTTATTATGAGTTTGCTGATTAAACCTCTAAAAACTAAAAAAATAAAAAATATTATAATGCCAATTATAATTTGAACGAAATCAACGCCCATAATTCCTTTGTCCCAAACAGACAAAAACAAATCTTTAAAATTATTCAAAACTTCCATTTTTAAATTTTATATAGCAAAAACTCTTCTTCGCCAGGGTTAAATAAGAAAATTTTTTTCCATTTAATCTCATTAAGTATTGATGAGGCGCGCTCTCCTAAACACATTAGGTTAGTTTCCATCCACTCATTCTCTAAATCATATTTTTTTAAAATATTTAAGAAATTTTTTGCACTATTTTCAGAATAAATAAATACCATATCGGGTATAAGGGACTTAAGATCTTTGATAAATTCTTCTCTTATTGTGTCAATCGGTTTAACTGAATAATTAATTATTCTAGTAACTGAATAACCTTCGGATATTAAATCTTTATCAAGATTAAAAGATATCAGTTCACCACTTATATAAATTAGTGAACCGTTTTTTTTATCGAAATTTTGTAAAATTATTTCTTTTAAATTATTTACATTGCCTTCTGCACAAAAAATATTTTGAAACCCGGATTGTTTAGCAATGCTTTCTGTTGAATTTCCAACACAAAAACATTGAATATTTTTATCTATTTTTGATGTATTCAAATTTTTAATTGCATTAGCGCTTGTAAAAACAATTCCTTTAAACTGACTATAATCTGGCTCTTGATATTGGACTGGTAAAACATTAATTACTGGAAGGTGAGAAACTTTATGACCCAATGATGTAAATCTTAATATCAGATCTTTACTATCATCTAAAGGTCTAGTTAATAAAATATGCATTATCTTTTATATGATCCTTTAGATTTTAATTTTAATTTTTCACCCGTATTTTTTCCTAAACTTAAATATGATTTTTTTTCGTCACTTTCGTTCATAAAATATCTTTGACTTCCATCTACTGAAAAAAGTTCGGTCTTTAAATATATTTTTTCATTTTCAATTTTTGCAAAAACTCCAATAGCTGTATCACAGTCACCCTCTAAAATTTTCAAAACCTCTCTTTCTGTATTTGCTAAAATCCTTGATTCATTATTATTGATTTTTTCTAATAAATTTTTCATCTCATCATCAGTTTCTCTACATTGTATAGCTATAATTCCTTGTCCGGCACAAGGAATTAATTCATCTACACTAAACTCTTGAGATATTTTATTATTAAAACCTAATGCATCTATTCCTGCCTTAGATAAAAGAATTGCATCGAATTCACCATTTTCTAATTTTTTAATTCTTGTATCTACATTGCCTCTAATTAGCTTATAACGTAAATCTGATCTTTTTTGTTTAAGTTGAAATTCCCTTCTGTAAGAAGATGTTCCTATAATTGAATTAGGTTTTAGATCTTCAAACTTGATACCTCCTTTACTTATTAATATTTCACTAGGTGAGTTTCTTTTTAAAAAAAAGTTTGTAATTAAACCTTCTGTTTCTATTGAAGGCATATCTTTTAAAGCATGGACCGCAATATCAATTGCACTATTAGTTAATTCATTTTCAATTTTTTTTGAGAATAACCCCTTTCCACCTAAGTTTGATAATCTTTCTTTTTGATTTTCATCTCCAGAAGTTATAATTTTTTTTATTTCGATTTTATTTGAAAATTCTTTTTCAAGTTCATACTTCACTTTTTCCGCATAAATTGTAGCTAACTTGCTTCCTCTAGAGCCAATAACGATTTTATCTTTTTTCATAAATCTTATTTTTATTTTATTCTTATAGTTTAATTATATTAATAAGAAAAAATTATTTATGACAGAAAAACCAATAATTTTAGGCATTGAAACAAGCTGTGATGAAACGGCTGTAGCTATAATTCAAGATGATGAAAGTGGAGTTCCAAAAATATTATCTAATATTATATCTAGTCAATTTGATATTCACAAAGAGTTTGGAGGCGTTGTTCCAGAACTTGCCGCAAGATCTCATGTTGAAAAAATAGATTTAATTGCAAAAAAAGCAATAGATGAAAGTGGAGTGAGCCTCGATAAGATTTCAGCTATAGCCGCTACCGCAGGTCCTGGTCTAATTGTTTGTTTGACTGTTGGCTTAAATTTTGGAAAAGCAATGGCTTCCTCTTTAGGCTTACCGTTTATAGGTGTTAATCATCTTGAAGGTCATGCTCTAAGTCCAAAACTACATTCAAAACTTAATTATCCTTATCTTCTTCTATTAATATCTGGAGGCCACAGTCAATATTTAAGTGTAAATGGACTAGGAAAACATAAAAGACTTGGAACAACGATTGATGATGCGCTGGGTGAAGCTTATGATAAAACTGCAAAACTTTTAGGAATTGAATTTCCAGGAGGACCAAATCTAGAAAAATTTGCTTTAAAAGGTGATCCCGATAAGTTTGAACTTCCAAAACCAATAATTAATAAAGGCGGATGTAATCTTTCTTTTGCAGGATTGAAAACCGCAATTTTAAGAATTACAAAAATTATTAAAAACAAACAAGAAAAATTTGATTTAGCTGCTTCATTTCAAAAAACAATTGAAGAGATTTTATATTTAAAAACAAAAGTAGCATTTGATGAATTTAAAAAAATAAATTCACAAGATAAAAGTTCTTTCGTTGTCGCTGGAGGTGTTGCGGCTAATAAAGGAATAAGAAAAAAATTAATTCAAGTAAGTAAAGAGCATAGTTTTCAGCCAATTTTTCCTGATCTGAAATTATGTGGAGATAATGCTGCAATGATTGCGATGGTTGGTTTGGAAAAATACAAAAAAAAAAAATTTGATAAATTAGATTTACCTGCAAGTCCTAGATTGCCTCTGGATAAAAATGCGAAATTTTTAAAAGGTGCTGGAGTAAAATTATAATGAATTACTGGTTACTTAAATCAGAGCCAAATGTTTGGTCAATTGATCAACAAATTAAAGTTGGATCAAAAGGTGTTGATTGGGATGGTGTTAGAAATTATCAAGCAGCAAATAATTTAAGAAAAATGAAAGAAGGTGATTTATGTTTTTTTTATCATTCTAATATTGGAAAAGAAGTTGTGGGAATTGTTGAGGTAATAAAAACTGCCTTTACAGATCCAACAGATAAAACAAAAAAATTTGTTGCAGTTAAAGTTAGATTTAAAAATAAACTAAAAACACCAGTTTCCCTTGAAAATATTAAAAAAAATAAGGAACTAAAAGATCTTGCATTAATTAAACAAAGCAGACTTTCTGTAATGGAAATAGATACTAAAAGCTGGAAAATTATTTTGAAGATGGGTAGTATCTCTTAAAAAAAAAATCCATGCCAAAAAAAAAAGTAAAAAAAAAGAATAAAAGTAAGAAAAAGGTAAAAAAAAATAAAATAAAGAAAAAAGTAAGAAAAATTGCCAAACCTAAAACTGAAAAAGAATTAATTTATAAAACTAAAAAAGAGTGGATTAGTAAAGCCATAGTAAATAAATCACAGTACGAAAAAAAATATAATGAATCTATAAAAGACAATGATGGTTTTTGGAAAAAAGAAGGAAAAAGAATTAAGTGGATAAAGCCTTATAAAAAAATTAAAGATGTTAAATACAGTAAAGAAGAAGTTAAAATTAAATGGTTTTATGACGGAACTTTAAATGCTTCGGAAAATTGTATTGATAGGCATTTAAAAAAAAATAAAAATAAAACTGCTATAATTTGGGTTGGTGACGATCCAAAAGTTCAAAAAAAGATTTCCTATAAAGAACTTCATAAGGAAGTTTCAAAAGCGGCCAATGGTTTAAAAAAAATTGGAGTAAAAAAAGGTGATAGAGTTACAATTTACTTAACAATGATACCAGAGCTAGCTTATACAATGCTTGCTTGTGCAAGAATTGGAGCAGTACATTCTATTATTTTTGGAGGTTTTTCTCCTGATAGTATTTCTGGAAGAATTAATGATTGTAAATCTGATTATGTAATTACCGCAGATGAAGGAGTCAGAGGTGGAAAAACTATACCACTTAAATCGATTACTGAAGAAGCTTTAATTAATTGTCCAAATGTAAAAAAATGTATTGTTATAAAAAGAACTGGCAATAGAATTAATTGGGATGAAAGAATTGATGTTTGGTATCACGAAATGATAAAAAATGTTCCTTCGAAATGCGAACCTGAAGAAATGAATGCAGAAGATCCGTTATTTATACTTTATACCTCAGGTTCAACAGGAAAACCAAAAGGCGTATTACACACAACTGGCGGTTATATGGTTTATGCTTCAATGACTCACCAATATATTTTCAATTATAAACCAAAAGACATTTATTGGTGTACAGCTGATATAGGATGGGTTACTGGACACAGTTATATAATTTATGGTCCACTTTCTAACGGCGCAACAACAATTATGTTTGAAGGAATTCCTACTTATCCTGATAGTTCAAGATGGTGGCAAATTGTAGATAAGTATAAAGTTAATATTTTTTATACAGCTCCAACTGCAATACGTGCTTTAATGAAAGAGGGAGATAAACCAGTTAAAAAAACTTCAAGAAAATCATTAAAACTTTTGGGAACTGTTGGAGAACCAATTAATCCTGAAGCTTGGCAATGGTATTATAAAACTGTTGGAGACTCTAGATGTCCTATTGTTGATACATGGTGGCAAACAGAAACTGGAGGTATTTTAATTAGCCCTCAAACTGGAGCTATAAATCTTAAACCTGGTTCAGCCACAAAGCCATTTTATGGTATTAAACCAGTAATAGTAGATAAAGATGGAAAAACTTTAAAAGGAGAGGCACAAGGAAGGCTATGTATTGCTCAATCTTGGCCTGGGCAAATGAGAACAGTTTATGGAGACCATCAAAGATTTATTGATACTTATTTTTCTCAATTTGATGGTAAATATTTTACTGGTGATGGATGCAGAAGAGATAAAGACGGTTATTATTGGATAACTGGAAGAGTTGATGATGTTATTATAGTATCTGGTCACAATTTAGGAACAGCAGAAATTGAAAGTGCATTTGTTGCCCATCCAAAAGTAGCTGAAGCTGCAGTAGTTGGATATCCACACGACATTAAAGGAAATGGTCTATATTGTTACGTAACATTAAATTCAGGTGAAGAAAGTTCGCTCGATTTAGAAAGAGATTTGAAACTTTGGGTTAGAAAACAAATTGGTCCTATCGCAACACCTGATCTAATACAATTTTCACCTGGTCTACCCAAAACTAGATCTGGAAAAATAATGAGAAGAATTTTAAGAAAAATTGCTGCTAACGAACATGGTCAATTAGGTGATACAACTACACTTGCAGATCCAAGTGTTGTTAAAAGTTTAGTAGATAATAGAAAAAATATTTAAAAATTTAGAATTTCAGTAAATTCTTTTTGAACATTTTCCCATTTCAAAATCATTGAGTTTAAAACAATCTTTCTATCTAAAGTTTTTAGTTCTTCTGCAATTGGTGACCAATCATATAAAGCAATAGCACTTTTATTAAACGGAAGAGATTTATGATAATCTAACCAATTTAATTTTTCATACCTTTCTAAAAATTCATTTTTTGCTTTATCATAAATATCTTTTGGAATTTCGTTTTTAACCTCTTCATCTAAAATTTTAAAAAAAATTTCTTTAGATTTATCTGTGTCATGAAAATTTCTTTCATTTTTCAAATATGAAATTGTGTAAAAAGTTAAGTCTTGTAATGCTACAGCATATATATTCCATTTTGCCTTGTTGATTGAGCCTAAAAATATCTCATCTTCAAACATCAAAACATATTTTGCACCCATTCGAGTTTTTAAATAACCATAAAGAGTAACTTGACTGACCCATGCTGATTTTTTTTGAATAAATTCCTTCAAATCAGAATAATTTTCAATTTTTTTCGTTTTTTTAAAATAGTTTAAGAAAGGTGAAAAATATTCCTTTAGATACTCTAATTTTAAATCTTTTAATTTTAATTTATATTTAATGCCCATTTTTAATGTTTTTACAACTATAACACTAATTTTAACCATTTTTAACTCTTCCAATATCATATGAAATGAGTATGGTTTTCTTTTTTAACCTATAGGGAGGGAAAAAAATGTCAAACAAAGAAAAGCACTGGGAAAAAACCAAAGGGCTGATGTTGATCACATTGGTTATATGGTTTATTTTCGGTTACTTAATCTTCATGTTTGGATCTAGTTTGAACTCTGGAAGTTTTCTAGGATACCCTTTGGCGTATTACATGTGTGCGCAGGGATCTATTGTTGCATTTGTAGTCTTAATTTTTTGGTTTGCAAATAGGCAAGAAAAAATTGATGAAGAGTTCGGCTTCTCTGAACAAGGGGGGGACGACTAATGGCTGAAAAGTTTATAAACAAAGGAAACTTTATAAGCAATCTACCTAAAATTTACGGAATATATACTGGAGGTTTCTTAGTATTCATCATTTTGATGGCTATTGCAGAAGCAAACGGTATGACTGCAAAAACAATAGGTATTTTGTTTGTGGCTTTTACAGTTTGTATATATGCAATTATTGGATATATATCTAGAACTGTTCAAGTCGATGCTTACTATGTTGCTGGTCGACAAGTTCCAACTGTATTTAATGGAATGGCAACTGCAGCTGACTGGATGTCAGGTGCATCATTCGTTGCAATGGCTGGTGGAATTTATTTCGGTGGTTATACTTATATGGCATTCTTGGTCGGTTGGACCGGGGGTTACGTATTAGTATCTTCGCTACTAGCACCATACTTAAGAAAATTTGGATGTTACACAGTTCCAGACTTTATTGGAACTAGATATGGAGGAAACTTTGCAAGATTCTGCGCTGTAGTAGTTCTTACATTGGCTTCTTTCACATATGTGACAGCTCAAATTAACGCAACAGGAACTATTGCTGCTAGAGCACTTGGTATTCCATTTGAGTTAGGAGTCTGGGTTGGATTGATAAGTATATTATTATGTTCAATGTTAGGTGGTATGAGAGCAGTTACCTGGACACAGGTTGCTCAATACATCGTGTTGATCATAGCATACTTAATTCCAATTTTCTGGATAGGTAGTAAAATGGGAAATCCATTTCCACATTTAATGTTAGGAGATGAAGTTGCACGAATAGGAGATCTAGAAAGTCAATTTGGTTTAGTAAAAAATGCTGCCGCAGATGTTAAAGCTGCTGGTGTTCCAGGTGGTTTAAAATCAATTTCAGTTGCACACTCTGCTGTGCCTGAAGGTGGTATGGCCGCATGGAAATTTATTTCATTAGCATTATGTATGATGGTAGGAACAGCTTCTTTACCTCATATCTTAATGAGATATTTTACAACACCTAGTGTAAAAGCTGCAAGAAAATCAGTGGCATGGTCACTATTCTTTATTGCAATTCTTTATACTTCAGCACCTATGCTAGCAACATTATCTAAACTATCATTAATAGATCCAAGCTTAGCAACAGGTATTATTGGAAAAGATATATCAGCTGTTATGGCAATTGATTGGGTTCAGGCATGGACTGCACAAAAGCAAGCTTTCATTGCTGACTTTAACGGAGATGGAGTTCTTCAGTTAAATGAATGGTTTATGAGAGGTGATGTTGTTGTTCTTTCAACTCCTGAAATTGCTGGACTACCATATGTTATTTCTGGACTAGTTGCTGCTGGAGGTATGGCTGCTGCGATGTCAACTGCAGATGGTCTAATTCTTGCAATCGCTAATGCTTTATCACATGATATTTATTACAAAATCATTGATCCAAAAGCAGATGTAAGAAAAAGATTACTAGTTGCAAGAGCACTACTTATAATAATTGGAGCATTTGGAGCATACATTGCATCTATGAGGATAACTAGTATCCTTGGTGCAGTTGCTTGGGCTTTTGATTTTGCAATGTCAGGATTGTTCTTCCCATTAATACTTGGAGTGTGGTGGAAGAGAGCGACAAGACAAGGTGCAATTGCAGGTATGATTGCAGGTTTAGCATCAGGAACAGCTTATCTAATCTATGTATATCCAAAATTTATGGGTAATCCTGCATGGTTAGGTATTGACCACTTACGTTTCGGTATCATTGGAGCTAGTGTATGTTTGGTTGTTATGGTTGTTGTTAGTTTAATGACGCCAGAGCCAGATAAAGCTACTCAAAATATGGTAGATGAAGTTCGTATTCCAAGTGGTAAAACTATCCTTGGTAAACAACATTAATTAAATTATTTTTGGGGGCGATATTCGCCCCCATCATTGTTGATCGAAAAGTATTGAACTATATGAGAATAATATTTTTTATATTTATATTTTTGTTTTTTGCTTCAAAAAGTGTTTTAGCCAGTGATCCAGATGGATTTATAAAAAAATTAAATAAACACCGATATATTCAACTAGCTGAATGGATTAATGATAAAACAGTTGATGTTATAGGAGATCCTAGAATTTCTCTTGGTGATTTATGGACAGGACTTAATCTTATATGTTCAATGGCTAAAAAATACGAATTAAAGGGAATCGAAATAAGAATTATAAATAAAAGTGACAAAGTTTTAAAAAAAAAAAAGTGTAAATAGTTAGTTAGTGCCATTATATATTTTAGTTATTGATTACATTCTTGGTGTAATAATGTGGACATTAATAGGAAGATCGGCAATGAATATTTTCCAGAAAGAAGACTCAGAGTTTTTTTTTATGAGAGTTTTTGTAAAATACACTAATCCTATCATTAAACCATTTAAATTTATCACTCCAAGTTTTATTATTGGTCCATTAATACCATTATATGTAGCATGGTTTTTTTATATGTTTAGATTTTACCTAATGCCATATCTTTTGGGGTATTCTGTTATGGGTATGCTGTCATTTCCATTAGAAAGTGAAATAGCGGCTGAAATTTATAGACTTTTTGGTAAAAATTAATTCAAATAAAAATAAAAAATTGATACTAGTTAAATAGTTTTCAATGAAAAATATAAAAATTTCACCTTCAATTCTTTCTGCAGACTTTAGTCAATTAGGAAATGAGATTAAAAGATTGGAAAATGGTGGAGCAGACATGATACATGTTGATGTGATGGATGGCCATTTTGTACCAAACCTTACTATTGGACCACCTGTTATAAGTAATTTAAGAAAATATACAAAACTTCCATTTGATGTACATTTAATGATTTCACCAGTACACAAATATATTAAAGATTTTGCTGAGGCGGGTGCTGACATAATTACGATACACCCTGAAGCAACAGATAAATTAGAAGACTCAATAAATTTAATAAAAAAATTAAATAAAAAAATTGGAGTATCCTTAAATCCTAATACAGAAATAAATACAATTATTAATCAAATTGAAAATATTGATTTAATATTAATTATGAGCGTTTTTCCAGGATTTGGAGGTCAAAAGTTCATACCAGAAGTTATTGATAAAATTAAAGACTTAAAAAAAATTAAAGAAAAAAATAACTATAACTTTGATATTGAAGTTGATGGAGGAGTCAACTTTTCAAATTTTAAAGAAGTTTTAGAAGCCGGAGCAAATATTCTTGTTTCAGGAACAACAATATTTAAAGAGAATAACGGAAATATAAAAAAAAATATAGAAATATTAAAATCTATATAAAATGTTTTTAAAAAGTTCTATTAATTTTATTAATGATTTCTTTTTTATCTTTTTAAAACAAATAAGACAATTTTATTTAAATTCGTCTATATATAATAAAAAAATATCACAGTTTGATGAAACTAATTTAACATATAAACCAAATCTAAGTATATTAAGCTGCCTTGTAAAATATGAAAAAAAGAAAGAAAAAATAGAAAATTTCTATGTTAATTCAATTTGGGAAAATAAAAAAATATCAAATAAGGATTATAAAAAACTTCATAGTTTTAATTGGTTATTCTCAATAGATTTAAAATCTTCAAATGAAATTACCCAATCAATAATTCAAAATTGGATAAAAAAAAATAAAAATTATCAATCAAAAAATTGGGAAGTTGATACATTATCAAAAAGAATAATAGCTTGGATAGCAAACTCTAAAATTACTTACGATGGTTCTGATATTGCTTATAAAAATAGATTTAATGAAATAGTAAATAAACAAATAAACCATTTAATAAATGAAATAAACAGATCAAATCTTCTGAATGATAAAATGATAGGCTGTACAGCAATAATAATAACGGGTGTTTCTTATAGAAATGAAAGATTTATATCTTATGGACTTAATCTTTTAAAAAAAATAATAGTGTCTTCTTTTGATGATGAATATTTTCCAAAATCTAGAAGTATAAGACAGCTTGTATTTTACCTAAAATATTTTGTTTTAATAAGAGAATTATTAAAAGAGTCTCTTAATGAAATACCAGAATACTTAAATGAAATAATATTTTACTTAGGTAAAGCATATAATTTTTCATGGGGATCTTTAAAAAAAAGTTTATTATTTAATGGTAATTTTGAAAACGATTATTCAGATTTTGATAAGTATCTAAAGTTATTTAGATATAATTTTAAAAGTGATACTCAAGAACTTTCAGGATATTCAATTTTAAAAAATAAAAATATTATATTAGCAATGGATATCGGGTCTAATCCAGATAAAAAATTTTCTGAAAATTATCAAGGTGGACCTCTATCTTTTGAATTTTTTTTTCAAGGTAGTAAATTAATTTGTAATTCTGGTTATTATCAAGACCATAATCATCAATTAAATAGGATATCAAAATCTACTGCTACTCAATCAACTGTTATCCTGGATAATTCATCTGTATGTAATTTTATAAAAACTAAATATGGAACAAATATTATAAATAAAGGATTTAAGACATTTAATAAAAACATTATAAATGAAAAAAATTTCTGGAGTATTAAGGCATCTCATGATGGATATTTATCAAAATACGGGGTAATTCATGAAAGAACTATAGAAATTTACCCTGAAAAAAATAAAATTATAGGAAAAGATAAACTAATAAAAAAAAATAATTTCAAATCATCAAATTTCGAAATAAGATTTCATTTAATGCCAGACACAAAAGTTACTAAAACGCAAGATGGTAAATCAGTTTTAATAGAGCTGGAAAATTCTGGATGGAGATTTTTCTCTAGTCTAGGACATATTGGCATTGAAACTGGATTATACTTTGGAAAAAAAAATACTTATAAGGAAAATCAAAATATATTTATTTCAGGAGTTACTCAAAAAGAAGATCAGATAATTGAATGGGAATTAAATAAAATATGAGTAAAAGAATTAAACAAGCTTTAATATCTCTTTCAGATAAAACTAATTTAAAATCAATTTTAAAAATATTAAAAAAATACAATATAAATATTATAAGCTCAGGAGGAACATCAAAAGAAATTAAGAAGCTTGGTTTCAATTGTAAAGAGATAACTAAATTTACAAAATCGTCAGAGATTTTAGATGGAAGAGTAAAGACATTACACCCTAAAATATATGCTGGTATTTTAGCCAAAAGAAGTAGTAAAAAACATAAAATAGAACTTAAAAATAATAATTATGAGGAAATAGACTTAATAATTGTAAACTTTTATCCATTTGAAAAAACTCTAGAAAAAACAAATAACCATGAAGCAGCGATAGAAAACATAGATATTGGCGGCCCAACATTAGTAAGAGCGGCGGCAAAAAATTATAAAGATGTAACTGTTATAACAAATACTAATCAATATAAAAATTTAATTATTGAAATGGATAGAAATAAAGGTTCAACAAATATTGATTTTAGAAAAAAGTTATCTGAAGAAGCTTTTACAATGACTTCATATTATGATTCCGTAATAGCAAATTATTTTAACACCAAATCGAAAAATATTTTTCCTGAAAGGAAAATATTTTATGGAAATTTAATAGAAAAATTAAGATATGGTGAGAATTCTCATCAAGAAGCAGCTATTTATAGCACAAAAAAAAATCTTGAAATATTACAACTGAATGGAAAAAAGCTAAGCTATAATAATTATAATGATATTTTTTCTGCATTAAGCATTTCTAAAACATTTCCAAAAAATACTGGAACAGTTATAGTAAAACATGCAAACCCTTGTGGAGTTTCTATAAATAAAAATAAATTAAATAGTTACAAAGAAGCTTATGGATGTGACCCAATTAGTGCCTTTGGAGGTATAGTATCTTGTAATTTTAAAGTAAGTGGCCAATTAGCAAAAGAAATAAATAAATTATTTTTTGAAGTAATTATAGGTAATGGCTTTGATAAAAATGCACTTAAAATTTTAAAAATAAAAAAAAATTTAAGAATAATTGATGCATCAAAACTTAAAATTGAAAAAATAAATAATGTATCAAATTATTTTAATTCCTATTTAATACAAACTACTGATAATACAGTATTTAAGAAAAATAATTTTAAAGTAGTATCAAAAAAGAAACCAAACAGTAAAACATTGAATAATTTAATTTTTTCATTCAACATATGTAGATATGTAAAATCAAATGCAATAGTTTTATCAAAAGACAATAAAACTATTGGAATAGGATCTGGTCAACCTAGTCGGCTAGATAGTTGTAATATTGCGATTAACAAAATGAAAAAATTTTATAAAATAAAAAGAAACGACGAAATTATTGCAGCCTCTGACGCTTTTTTTCCTTTTGTTGATGGATTAGAAACTTTAGTACAGGCTGGAGTTTCTGCAGTTATTCAACCATCTGGGTCAATTAGAGATAAAGAGATAATTAAATTTGCAGATAAAGTTGGAATAATTTTAGTTTTTTCTAAAACTAGACATTTTAAACATTAATTAATTTTATCAATTTTTGCTGCTAGAACAAAATCACTTTCATGCAAACCTTTAATTGCATGCGTAAAAATTTTTATCCTTGCATAACCCCATCCAAACCATATATCTGGATGATGACCCTCTTTTTCAGCAATGTCTCCAACTTTATTAACAAAAGATTGACTTTCCAAAAAGTTTTCAAATTTAAAATTCTTCAATATATGGAATCCATCTAAATTATCTTCCTCAACAGTCCATCCATCCACTTTTTTTAAATATTTATGAATTTCATCAATCTTAAATGCAGGAATATTTCCTTCGCATGGAATACATTTTTTATCTGCTAAATCTGACATATTTAAATATTGTATCCTAACTCATTTAACTCATTTTGCAAATTATGATTTAATTTATTTAAAATATCTTTTGGCAATATTTTTTCCCATCTATTATTAAA
This sequence comes from uncultured Pelagibacteraceae bacterium, assembly GCA_902554315.1. Classification (GTDB taxonomy): domain Bacteria; phylum Pseudomonadota; class Alphaproteobacteria; order Pelagibacterales; family Pelagibacteraceae; genus Pelagibacter. The sequence continues at coordinate 16 of CACDOF010000011.1, read as the reverse complement.
ACCCAAATTAAAAAAT
>CACDOF010000010.1 GCA_902554315.1 uncultured Pelagibacteraceae bacterium | reverse complement strand
AATATTTTGAAAATAAAGAATTAGCTTCAAAAAATTTTACTAAACAAATTGCATTTAATGCAATACCTCATATTGATAGTTTTTTAGAAAATGGCTCTACAAAAGAAGAACAAAAAAACCATGATGAAATAAAAAAGATTTTAGACAATAAAATAAAAATTACATCAACATGTGTTAGGATTCCAGTGCTTGTATCACATTCAATAAGTGCAAATGTAGAATTTGATAAAAAATATAATTTAGAAGAAATAAGAAATGTTTTATCATCATCACCTGGGTGTAAAGTAATTGATGAACGTAAAGACGGTGGATATATAACACCTGTTGAAGCGGAAAATAAATATGAAACATTTATCTCAAGAATTAGAGAAGATAATTCGCAACCTAATTCAATTAATTTATGGATTGTTTCAGACAACTTATTGAAAGGAGCAGCATTAAACGCAGTTGAAATAGCAGAAACATTAATCGAAAAAGATTTTTATGGAAAATAAAAACCCATTATCTCCACACATACAAATATATAATTGGCATGTTTCTTCATTAGTTTCTATTTCTCATAGGATTACAGGAATAATTAATATACTCGCAATAACTTTAATTTGTTTGTGGATTTCATCTTTGTTCTTAGGTGAAACAAATTATAAATATACAAGTCTTTTTCTAAATTCATTTTTTGGAAAATTTTTAATAGTTGGAATTATTTGGTCTTTTAGTTTTCAAATTTTAAGTGAGGTTAGACATCTGATAATGGATTTAGGTTATGGTTTTGAATTAAAAACAACAAAAATTACTGGTTTTTTAGTAATCTTTGGATCTTTTGGACTAACTGTTTTGATTTATTTGATAGGAAGAAATTTAATATAATGAGAAGTGTAACAAAGAAATGGTTATTTCAAAAATTAAGTTCTGCAATTTTGTTACCTTTGATGATTTGGTTTATTGTAAATTTTGTATCAATTTATGATAAAAGCTACATCGAAATAGTAAATTTTTTTTCATCTCAACCATCAAAGCTTCTATTTAGTTTATTTATAATTTTTGCATACTTTTTTTCAGCTTTAACTATTAGTGAAGTATTTGAGGATTATATTAAAGATGAGAAACTCAAAAATGCCGCAAACAAAATATTAAATTTTTTTGCTATAGTAATTCCATTAATAATTATTATCTTAGTTTTTAATTTAAATTTATGAGTTCATACAAAATTATAGATCACGAATATGATGTAGTCGTACTTGGCGCAGGCGGTTCAGGTTTAAGAGCAGCTGTTGGATTAAGTGAGGCTGGATTAAAAACTGCTTGTATTTCAAAAGTTTTTCCTACAAGGAGTCATACTTCTGCAGCCCAAGGAGGTATTTCAGCTGCCTTAGGCAATATGGGCGAAGATGATTGGCGATGGCATATGTATGATACGGTTAAAGGTTCTGATTGGCTAGGTGATCAAGATTCAATCGAATATTTATGTAAAGAGGCTCCTAGAGCTGTTCTTGAATTAGAAAAATATGGTGTTCCTTTTAGTAGAACTGAAAATGGTAAAATTTACCAACGACCTTTTGGAGGTATGACTAAAAATTATGGAAATGAACCAGTACAAAGAACTTGTGCTGCCGCAGATAGAACGGGTCATGCAATTCTTCATACACTTTATGGACAAGCTCTCAAACATAAAACTGAATTTTTTATTGAGTATTTTGCTTTAGATTTATTAATGAAAGATGGAGCATGCAAAGGTTTAATAGCTTGGAATTTAAATGATGGCACAATACATAGATTTAGATCTCATATAACAATAATTGCAACAGGAGGTTATGGAAAAGTTTATTATTCAGCGACTTCTGCACATACTTGTACTGGAGATGGAAATGCAATGGTATTAAGAGCAGGTCTTCCATTGCAAGATATGGAATTTGTTCAGTTTCATCCAACTGGAATTTATGGACATGGAACTTTAATTTCAGAAGGTGTTAGAGGAGAAGGTGGATATTTATTAAATTCAAAAGGAGAAAGATTTATGGAGCGTTATGCTCCTAAAGCTAAAGATTTAGCTTCTAGAGATGTGGTTAGTAGATCAATTGCAATTGAAATAAATGAAGGAAGAGGTGTTGGTAAAGAGAAAGATCATGTACATCTTCATTTAGATCATTTAGATCCAAAAGTTATAGAAAATAGGTTGCCAGGAATCTCAGAATCATCAAGATTATTTGCAAACGTTGATGTTACAAAAGAGCCAATACCTGTAGTGCCAACTGTTCACTACAATATGGGTGGCATTCCTACAAATTATAAAGCTGAAGTTCTTACATTAAATGGATCTGAAAAAGTTGTTCCAGGTCTAATGGCTATTGGAGAAGCAGCATGTGTTTCCGTTCATGGGGCTAATAGACTTGGCTCAAACTCTTTGATTGATCTAGTAGTTTTTGGCAGAGCAGCAGCAAAAAGAGCTTCTGAATTAATTAAAACTGGAATGAAACATGAAGAAATAGATAAGAGCGAAACAGATAAATGCCTTGAAAGGTTTGATAAGCTTAGAAATTCTAGTGGAACAAGCCCAACCTCAGAACTAAGAATATCAATGCAAAAAACAATGCAATCAAAATGCGCAGTATTTAGAAATGAAAAAACTTTAAAAGAAGGTGTTGATGAAATTAGAAAACCATTTGAAGCAATGGAATCACTTTCAGTTAAAGATAAATCTTTAATATTTAATACTGATTTAGTTGAAACACTTGAATTTGATAATTTAATAAGGCAGGCAATAACCACAATGGACTCTGCTTATCACAGAAAGGAAAGCAGAGGTGCTCATGCAAGAGAAGATTTTCCTAGTAGAGATGATGATAAATTTATGCAACATACTTTATCGTGGTGTGAAGGAATTAAAACAAAAATAGATTATAGACCGGTGCATAGATCAACTTTAACGAATGATGTTCAATATTTTCCACCCCAAGAGAGAATTTATTAATGGTACAAATTAATTTACCAGCGAATTCAAAAGTACAAAAAGGTGAATATTATAAAGATAAAACTGGCTCAAAAAATATTAGAAAAGTAAATGTTTATAGATGGGATCCTTCAAAAAATGAAAATCCTAGAATAGATACTTACGAAGTAGATATGGACAATTGTCCATCAAAAGTTTTAGATATTTTAAATAAAATTAAAAATGAATTAGATCCTTCTTTAGCTTATAGAAGATCTTGTGCCCATGGAGTATGTGGATCATGCGCAATGAATATGAATGGTAAAAATGGATTAGCGTGTACCAAGGCTCATTCAGAATTAGATGGTGATATAAATATTTATCCTTTGCCACATTTAAAGGTACTAAAAGATTTAATAGGCGATCTTAGCACATTATATAAACAATATGAGTCTGTAGAGCCATGGCTTAAAACTTCAAAAAAAAATATGGATAGTGAAAATTTACAATCAGTGAAAGATAGAGCAAAATTAGATGGTCTTTATGAATGTATAATGTGTGCTTGCTGTTCTACTTCTTGCCCAAGTTATTGGTGGAATGGAGATAAATATTTGGGACCTGCTGTTTTGCTTCAAGCTTACAGATGGATAATAGATAGTAGAGATGAAGAAAGAAAAGAAAGATTAAAAAAAGTAGCTGATGAATTAAAATTATATAGATGTCATACTATTTTAAATTGCACTAATGCATGCCCTAAAGACTTAAATCCAGCAAAAGCTATAGCTGAAATAAAGAAAATGCTTGCAACCACTTAATTACTTAATTAAATAATTTCATGAATTTAATTCAACATTTTATTGATGGTAAGAAAGTATCTGGTTCTTCCGATAGAAAAGGAAAAGTATTTAATCCTGCAATTGGCAAACAAGAGTCTGAGGTAATACTTGGATCAAAAGCAGACCTAAACTTAGCTGTAGAAAAAGCCAAGAAAGCCTTTGAAGAGTGGTCTAATAAACCTCCAATTCAAAGAGCAAGAATAATTTTTAAATATAAAGAGTTAGTTGAAAAAAATTCTGAAGAATTAATAAAATATATTGTTTCGGAACATGGAAAAGTGTTTGAGGATGCTAGAGGTTCTCTTACAAGAGGCTTGGAAGTAGTAGAATTTGCTTGTGGGATACCTCAGATGCTTAAGGGAGATTTTACAGAAAATGTAGGAACTAATATTGATAGTTGGTCAGTAAGACAACCATTAGGAGTTTGTGCAGGAATAACTCCTTTTAACTTTCCAGCAATGGTTCCCATGTGGATGTTCCCAATGGCTATTGCATGTGGAAATACATTTATACTTAAACCTTCAGAAAAAGATCCGTCTTGTCCACTAAGATTAGCTGAATTATTTAGTGAAGCTGGACTTCCTGATGGCGTTCTTAATGTGGTTAATGGTGATAAAGAAGTTGTAGATGCAATTTTAGAAAATAAAGATATACCTGCTGTTAGTTTTGTAGGATCGACGCCAATTGCAAAATATATTTATGAAAATGCAGCTAAAAATGAAAAGAGAGTTCAAGCATTAGGTGGAGCTAAAAATCATTGTGTTGTTATGCCAGACTGTGATTTAGACCAGGCAGTTAATGGACTAATGGGAGCTGCTTATGGATCCGCAGGTGAAAGATGTATGGCACAATCTGTTGCTGTTGCTGTTGGAAATATTGGTGACAAACTTGTAAATGAGTTAACTAAAAAAGTAGAAGCCTTAAAAATTGGACCAGGAATGGATAAAAGTTCTGAAATGGGTCCTTTGGTCACTAAAGAACATCTCGAAAAAGTAAAAGGTTATGTTGATTTGGGAGTTAAAGAAGGTGCAAAATTAATTGTAGATGGAAGAGATATAAAACTTCAAGGATACGAAAACGGTTATTATATAGGTGGTTGTTTGTTTGATTATGTTAAAAAAGACATGAGAATTTACAAAGAAGAAATATTTGGACCTGTATTATCAGTTGTTAGAGCTAAAGATTTTGATGAAGCTGTTCAATTGGTAAATGATCATGAATTTGGAAATGGAACAAGTATTTATACGAGAGATGGTGATTCTGGGCGAACATTTGCAAATAAAATTAAAATTGGAATGGTTGGAATTAATATACCAATACCAGTACCCGTTGCATTCCATAGCTTTGGTGGTTGGAAAAGATCTTTATTTGGAGACCAACACATGCATGGACCTGAGGGTGTTAGATTTTATACAAAATTGAAAACTATAACTTCAAGATGGCCTTCAGGAATGAGATCTAATCCAGAATTTATTATGCCAACTATGAAATAATTATGAAAAAAATATCTTTGATTGGTGCAGGCCAAATAGGTGGAACTTTAGCTCATTTAATTGGTTTAAAAGAGTTGGTAGATGAGGTAGTTTTGTTTGATGTTGCAAGTGGGATAGCAAAAGGAAAAGCTTTAGATATCGCTCAATCATCCTCAGTTGATGGATTTAATGTTAAGTTTTCAGGAACAGACAATTATGAAGATATAAAAAAATCAGATGTAATAATTATTACTGCGGGCGTTCCAAGAAAACCAGGTATGAGCAGAGATGATCTACTAGGAATAAACTTAAAAATAATAAAACAAGTTGCTGAAGGAATTAAAACTCATGCTCCTAACGCTTTTGTAATATGTATTACTAATCCTTTAGATGTCATGGTAATGGCTTTTCAAAAATATTCAGGTTTACCAACCAATAAAGTAGTTGGTATGGCAGGAATTTTGGATACCTCAAGATTTAAACTTTTTTTATCTTTAGAGTTAAATGTACCAGTAAAAGAAATAGAGGCAATGGTAATGGGAGGACATGGAGATACTATGGTTCCTTTGCCAAGATTTACAAAAGTTTCAGGAAAACCATTATTAGATTTAGTTAAAGAAGGAAAAATTTCCTCAGAAAAATTAGAAAGCATAAACCAGAGAACAAGAGATGGTGGCGCAGAAATAGTAAAGTATTTAGAAAAAGGATCCGCATTTTATGCTCCAGCTGCATCAGGAGTTGAAATGGCAGAGGCATATTTAAAAGATCAAAAAAAACTTTTACCTTGCGCAGCATATCTTCACGGTGAATATGGAATTAATAATGTTTATGCGGGTGTGCCCGTGATATTAGGAAAAAATGGGATAGAAAAAATTGAAGAAATTGATTTAGATGAAAAAGAAAAATCAGAATTTAATCATTCGGTAGAAGCGGTAATAAAATTGTGGGAAGCAGCTTCAAAAATCGATCCTGGTCTAAATAATTAGTAAATGAATATCCACGAGCATCAGGCAAAAAAAATTTTAAAAAAATATGGTGCAACCGTTCCTGATGGTGTCTTTTCTTTTGATGTAAAAGATCTTATAGAAAAAGCAAAAATACTTAAAACAGATAAATATGTTCTAAAAGCCCAGATACATGCTGGTGGTAGAGGAAAAGCTGGTGGAGTTAAAATAGTAGAAAATATTCAAAATTTAGAAGCAGAAGCTCAAAAATTGCTAGGAAAAACATTAATAACTCATCAAACTGGCCCAAGTGGTCGTGAAGTAAAGAGACTTTATGTAGAAGTATCATCTGAAATTAACAAAGAATTTTATCTTTCATGCCTTGTGGATAGAGCAAGTTCGAAAATTGCTTTTATTTCAAGCGACCAAGGTGGAATGGATATAGAGGAGGTAGCCAACAAAACACCAGAAAAAATTATTACAACTAAGGTAGATTTAAATGATGAAATAGCTGACGATGATTGTAAAAAAATAATTAAAGTTTTTAATTTAGATGATCAAGCAAGCAAGCAAGCAGTAAGCTTAATTAAATCAATTTATAAAATGTTTATTGATACAGATGCAAATTTAGTTGAAATAAATCCATTAATATTAACTAAGGACAATAATATAGTCTGTCTTGATGCAAAAATGAATTTTGATGACAATGCACTTTTTAAACATCCAGATATTTTAGAACTAAGAGATCTTAACGAAGAGAAAGATAATGAAATTGAAGCAAGCAAACATGACTTAGCATATATAAAATTAGATGGCAGTATTGGGTGTATGGTTAATGGTGCAGGTCTTGCTATGGCTACAATGGATATAATCAAGCTATATGGAGAAGAACCTGCAAACTTTTTAGATGTCGGAGGAGGAGCTTCAAAAGAAAAAGTTTCTGCTGCTTTTAAAATAATCTTATCTGATAAAAATGTTAAAGGTATTTTAATAAATATATTTGGTGGCATAATGAGATGTGATGTGCTTGCACAAGGTGTTGTTGAAGCTGCTAAAGAAATTAAAATTGAGGTACCATTAGTAGTACGTTTAGCAGGTACAAATTTTGAAGAAGGAAAAAAAATATTAGATAATTCTGGTATAAAAATTATCTCAGCTTCAGACCTTTCAGATGCAGCAAAAAAAATTGTTGAGGCAATAAAATAATTTATGTCTGTACTAGTTAATAAGAAAACAAAGGTTATTTGCCAAGGATTTACAGGTACACATGGAACCTTTCATTCTGAACAAGCTATTAAATATGGGACTAACTTAGTAGGAGGAGTTACTCCAAAAAAAGGCGGACAAAAACATCTTGATAGACCTGTATTTAATACTGTTAAAGAAGCAAAAGATAATTTAGGAGCCAATGCAACAATGATTTATGTTCCAGCAAAGTTTGCAGCAGCAGCAATTATTGAGGCAATAGAAGCCTCAATGGAACTAATTGTCTGTATCACTGAAGGAATACCAGTATTGGATATGCTTAAAGTTAAGAAAAAACTAGTCAATTCAAATTCAAGATTAATAGGACCTAATTGTCCAGGAGTAATAACTCCAGATGAATGTAAAATAGGAATTATGCCAGGAAGCATTCATAAAAGAGGATCAGTTGGAATAGTTTCTCGATCTGGTACACTTACATATGAAGCAGTTGCTCAAACTACTGAAAATGGTTTAGGACAATCAACTTGTATAGGAATTGGAGGAGACCCAATTAATGGAACAAATTTTATAGATTGTTTAGACTTATTTTTAAATGATGAAGAAACTAAATCAATCCTAATGATAGGTGAAATTGGCGGAACAGCAGAAGAAGAAGCTGCAGAATTTTTTAAAAATCATAAAATTAAAAAACCTATAGTAGGATTTATTGCAGGTCTAACAGCTCCTCCTGGAAGAAGAATGGGCCATGCTGGTGCAATAATATCCGGCGGAAAAGGTGGAGCAGAAGACAAGATCAAAATTATGGAAGATTGTGGTATAACAATTGCTAAATCTCCATCTGAAATTGGAAAAACATTATTAAATAAATTGTCCAATTGAAGACATACTTCTAGTATTATATCTTTAAAAAATGAATTCATCAAAAAATTTAGAATATAAAAAAACTTCCTTTTTAAATAAATCTAATAGTGCATTTATTGAACAAATGTATCTAAAATATATTAATAATGACCCAGATTTGTCAGAAAGTTGGAGAGAATATTTTTCTGGTATGGAAGATGGAATGGAAGAAGTAATTAAAGAGATAAATGGACCTTCATGGAAAACATTTTCAAAAAAAATTGATCTTGATGAAATTCAAAAAAAAATAGAGTTACAAGAAAAAAAACATTTCAATAATAATGAAAAGTTTAATTTCCAGGTAGTTGCAAATTCGAATAAAGACTCAATCAGTGCTGTCGCTCTTATTAGAGCTTATAGATTAAGAGGCCATTTATTAGCAAAATTAGACCCTCTAGAGATGATGAGATCAGAATACTTAGACGAATTACATCCTGATTATTATGGATTTAAAAAAAATGATTATGATAAGAAAATTATTCTCAACGGAGTTATTAATAAAGAAAGTTCTAGTATAAGAGAAATATTAAAATTTTTAAGAGGAACTTATTGTGGACCAATCGGTTATGAATACATGCATATCTCAAATCCGACTGAAAGAGTTTGGTTTAGAGATAGAGTGGAAAAAGATGAAAATGCATTAAAATTTACTAAGAATGGAAAGAATGCAATTTTGAATAAACTAATTCAAGCAGAAGGTTTTGAAAAATATTTACACACAAAATATGTTGGAACAAAAAGGTTTGGATTAGATGGTGGAGAAAGTTTAATTCCAGCCCTTGAACAAATTATTAAAATTGGTGGACAGTCAAAAATTAAAGAGGTTAAAATTGGGATGTCTCATAGAGGAAGATTAAATGTCTTAGCAAATGTACTTCAAAAATCTTATAAAAAAATTTTTAATGAATTTACTGGAGAAATGGAGTCAAATTCTGAGGATGTAGCAGGAGATGTAAAGTATCACTTGGGAGCATCATCTGACAGAGAGTTTGATGGAAATTCAGTTCATGTTAGTTTAACAGACAATCCATCACATTTAGAGGCAGTAAACCCAGTTGTTTTGGGTCAAACAAGAGCTAAACAATTTTTTCATAAAGATATTCAAAGAAATAAAGTTATCCCAATTATAATTCATGGTGATGCAGCTTTTGCAGGACAAGGAGTGGTTGCTGAGTGTTTTGCGATGTCTGGATTACCTGGACACAATACCGGTGGAACTATTCATATAATAATTAATAATCAAATTGGTTTTACTACTAGCCCAAGATTTGCAAGATCATCTCCATATCCATCAGATATTGGTAAAATGGTTGACGCTCCAATTATTCACGTTAATGGTGATGATCCAGAAGCAGTAGTGTATGCAACAAGAATAGCGACAGAATTTAGACTAAAGTTTAATAGAGATGTGGTAATTGATCTAATTTGTTATAGAAGATTTGGGCACAACGAAGGAGATGAACCATCTTTTACACAACCGTTGATGTACAAAAAAATAAGATCACATCCATCACCAATAGTAATTTATGGAGAAAAATTAGTAAATGAAGGTCTTTTTAATAAGGATGAATTAAACAAGAAAATTAAAAGTTTTAAAGATTTATTAGATGATCAATTTAAAAATGCAAAAGACTATAAACCAAAGATTGAGTGGTTTGAAGGAACTTGGTCAAGTTATAAGCCTGAGAGAGGAAAAGATAAAAGAGGAGTAACTGGATCAGATATAAATGCCCTAAAAAATATATCAGAAAAAATTAATAGTATCTCGGATGATAAAAATGTTCACAAAACTATTTTAAAAATATTCAATAATAGAAAAAAAGTTGTTGACCAAGGCTATGGAATTGATTGGGCTACTGCAGAGTCGTTAGCTTTTGGATCTTTGTTGAAAGAAGGTTATCCAGTTAGATTGGTTGGTCAAGACTCTGGCAGAGGTACTTTTAGCCAAAGACATTCTATTTTAAGAAATCAGATTGATAATAGTAGATATATACCTTTAAATAATATTTCTGAAAATCAAAAAAAATTTGAAATTGTTGATAGTTTTTTATCTGAACTTGCAGTTTTAGGTTTTGAATATGGATACAGTCTAGTTGAGCCAAATACCTTAACACTTTGGGAAGCTCAATTTGGAGATTTTGCTAACGGTGCTCAAGTGATTATTGATCAATTTATTTCATCTGGTGAAAGAAAATGGCAAAGAGCTTCTGGACTTGTTATGCTGCTTCCTCATGGTTATGAAGGTCAAGGACCCGAACATTCTTCTGCTAGGCTAGAGAGATTTTTACAGTTATGTGCAAACGACAATTTACAAGTAATGAATTGTACGACACCTGCTAATTATTTTCATGCTTTAAGAAGACAAATACATAGAGATTTTAGAAAACCATTAATAATTATGACACCAAAATCTTTACTTAGAAATAAATATTGTGTTTCAAATATAGATGATTTCGGTAAAAAAAATTCGTTTCACAGAGTTATGTGGGATCATTCTATAGATCCAAAATCTAAGGGATTTATTAAATTAAAGAAAAGTTCAGAAATTAAAAAAGTAATTTTGTGTTCTGGAAAAGTTTATTTTGACTTACTAGCAGCCAGGGAAAAGTTAAAAAAAGATGATGTAATAATTTTTAGAATTGAACAACTTTATCCATTTCCTGCAAAAAGTTTAGTAAAAGAGATAAAGCCTTATGCTGGGAATGCTAAATTTTACTGGTGTCAAGAAGAGCCAAAAAATATGGGAGCATGGTTTTCAGTAAGAGATTATATCCAATGGACATTAGATACTATTAAAGCTACAAATAGAGAAATTTCTTACATAGGAAGAAGTCCAGATGCATCTCCAGCAACCGGTTATGCAAAAAGACATCTTTCAGAACAGCAAGAAATTATAAATAAAGTTTTTAAATAATGAGTGAAAAAATATTAGTACCAGCATTAGGCGAAAGTATAACTGAAGCAACAGTTTCTAAATGGCTTAAAAATGAAGGTGATGCAGTAAATGTAGATGAAGCAATTGTAGAATTAGAAACTGATAAAGTAAATTTAGAAGTTCCTTCACCATGCAGTGGTATTCTTACTGAAATAAAATTTAAAGATGGAGATACCGTTGAAGTTGGAGCAGTACTTGGAACAATTTCTCAAGAAAATATAAAAGTAGAAAAAAAGGAAAAAGTTACAAAACCAAAAGAGCAAAAAATTGAAAAAGTCGAATTACCTGAAAAAAAAAGTAATATTATAAATTTAGAAATTGAAAAAAAAACAGAAACTAAAAATGAAGAACCTTTAGTATTATTGGAAGAAGAACCTTTAGTATTAACAGAAGAAATTGAGTCATCTCAAACTTTAAATCAGCCAGTTGTTTTATCTCCAGCTGTTAGAAAAATGGTTGCTGAAAAAAAAATAAACATAGATGAAGTTAAAGGAACTGGAAAAGATGGAAGAATTTTAAAAGGAGATTTGATTAGTCAAATGGGAGTTAATCCAGAACCTAACCAAAGAAAAATTCAATATGGTGAAGAAGAAAGAATTAAAATGACTAGGTTAAGACAAACAATTGCTAAGAGACTTAAAGAAGCGCAAGAAAATGCAGCAATGTTAACAACTTTTAATGAGGTTGATATGTCAGGCATAATTTCTATGAGAAAAGAAAATCAAGATGATTTCCAAAGTAGATATGGAATTAAACTGGGTTTTATGTCATTTTTTGTTAAAGCATGTGTAGTAGGATTAAAACTATTTCCAGAGATTAATGCAGAAATTGAAGGACAAGATATTGTTTATAAAAATTACTATAATATAAGTTTTGCTGTTGGTACAGAAAAAGGACTTGTAGTACCAGTTTTAAAAAATGCAGACGAAATGTCTTTTGCAGATATTGAAAAAGAAATTAAGAAACTTTCAGATAAAGCAAAGAATGGAACCTTAGCTATTGAAGATCTTCAAGGTGGAACATTTACTATAAGCAATGGTGGTGTTTATGGTTCAATGTTATCAACTCCAATTTTAAATCCACCACAATCAGGTGTACTGGGAATGCATAATATTGTAGAAAGACCCATAGCACATGATGGTGAAGTGAAAATAAAACCTATCATGTACCTAGCTTTATCTTATGATCATAGAATAATAGATGGCAAAGATTCTGTTTCTTTTCTAAAAACAGTAAAAGAAAATTTAGAGGATCCAAGAAGGTTATTTTTAAATATTTAAATGTTAGAAAAATTTCAAGCAGTTGTTATAGGTGGTGGTCCTGGTGGTTATGTATGTGCAATTAGACTTTCTCAATTAGGTTTGAAAACTGCATGTATAGAGTCCAGAGGTTCTTTGGGAGGCACGTGTTTAAATGTTGGATGTATACCTTCAAAGAGTTTGCTAAATTTAAGTGAAGAATTTAACAAATTAAAAGGAATGGCAAATAAGGGTATAGAAATTGGCAATATAAAACTGAATCTTAGCAAAATGATGAAAAGCAAAGATAAAGCTGTAACCGTTCTTACAAAAGGTGTCGAGTTTTTATTAAAAAAGAACAAAGTTACATATTTTAAAGGTCATGGAAGTTTTAAATCTAAGAATGAAATTTTAATTAAAGACGACCAAAACAAAGAAAGGGTAATACAAGCAGAAAAAATAATAATCGCGACAGGTTCTGTTGCTGTTTCTTTGCCAGGAATAGAAATAGATGAAAAAATAATAGTTTCATCAACAGGTGCTTTAAAACTAGATAAAGTTCCAAATAAAATGATTGTAGTTGGCGGTGGGTATATTGGATTAGAAATGGGATCTGTATGGTCAAGATTAGGTGCAGAGGTTCAAGTTGTGGAGTTTTTAGATCATATTACACCTGGTATGGATAAAGAAATCTCATCAGAATTTATGAAAATTTTAAAGAAACAAGGAATAAAGTTTAATATGCAAAATAAAGTTGAAAAAATTACTAAAAATAATTCAGGGGCAGTTGTTTTAACTACAGATAAAGATGGCAATAAGAGTAGTTTTGAATGTGATGTTGTGCTAATTTCTGTTGGAAGAAAACCAAATACAAAAGGCTTAAATCTGGATGTTTTAGATATAGATCTTGATCAAAACAAAAGAATTAAGACTGATAAAACTTTTAAAACCAACGTCGAAAATATTTATGCAATTGGCGATGTAATTGATGGCCCAATGCTTGCACATAAAGCTGAAGATGAAGGTATAGCTGTAGCAGAAAATATTGCAGGTCAATCAGGCCATGTTAATTACGAAACAATACCAGGCGTTATATACACAACACCCGAAGTTGCCTCAATTGGCAAAACTGAAGAGCAACTTAAAGAATTAAATAAAAAATATAAGGTTGGTAAATTTTCATTTATGGCTAATTCAAGAGCAAAAGCTATAGATGATGTTGAAGGTTTTGTAAAAATACTAGCTGATGAACATACAGATAAGGTTCTTGGAGCTCACATAATAGGACCTCATGCAGGAGAACTAATAGCTGAAATTGGTATTGCTATGGAATTTGGTGCTAGTTCTGAAGATATTGCTCGTACATGCCATGCTCACCCAACTTTTTCTGAGGCCGTAAAAGAGGCCGCTTTGTCAGTAGATAAAAGAGCAATACACTCTTAATTTTTTTTCATATTATCTAAATATGAAATATCCGATTCTTTTACCAAATATTTTTAATTATCCATTTACATATGAAAGTTCATTAAAATTAAAAGTAGGTGACTATGTAAATGTTCCATTTGGAAAAAAATCAATCACAGGCATTGTTTGGGATAAATTTGAGGAAAATGTTAATAAAGAATTTAAAATTAAATCAATTAAAGAAAAGTTAGAAATTGAACCTTTAAAACACCAGACAATTGATTTTTTAAATTGGTTTTCAGAATATAACCTAGTTCCTCTAGGAATGACGCTTAAACTTCATCTTTTAAGAGGAAAAGCTATTGAAAAACAAAAAATTACTGAATATCAAAAATATCAAATTGAGAGTAAAAAAGAACAGTTTAATCTTTCTCAAGAACAAGAAAAAGCCTTCAAAGAACTGGTAAAAAAAGACAATTTATTTAGAGTACATTTATTACAAGGAACAACAGGATCTGGAAAAACAATAGTTTACTTTAAAGCAATCGAAAAAATTATACATCGTCTAGAGCAATCTCTAATTTTATTGCCAGAAATAGGTCTCACTGGAGAATTTGAAAAAAAATTTAAAAACTTTTTTGGTTTTGAAGCAGCAGTTTGGCACTCAAAAATAACACCAAAGAGAAAAAAAATTATTTGGAGTGGCCTTGCAAATGGTGAAATAAAAGTAGTAATTGGAGCGAGATCAGCTTTATTCTTGCCATTTAAAAAACTAGGCTTGATTATTGTTGATGAAGAACATGATCAGTCTTTTAAACAAGATGAAGGAGTAACTTATAATGCAAGAGATATGGCAATTTTACGAGCTAATAATGAAAATATACCAGTTAATTTAGTTACTGCAGTTCCATCTATTGAAACTTACTCAAACATTAAAAATAAAAAATATTCTCATTCAAGACTTATTAATAGATATAAGGATGCAAATTTACCTAAACATCAAATAATTGATCTCAATCAAAATAAACTGGCTAAGAAAACATTTATATCCTTTAAAACATTGGGTAAAGTCAAAGAACATTTAGATCAAGGAGATCAGGTTTTATTTTTTATTAATAGAAGAGGTTTCGCTCCTTATGTTTTATGTAAAAAATGTTTAAATGTTTTTTCCTGCCCTAATTGTTCAATAAATCTTGTTTATCATAAAAATAAAAAAAAACTTCTTTGTCATTATTGTGGGTATTCATCTAGTTTGCAAAGAAAATGCAAAAAAGATAATATTTGTGATTTTGTATTTAGTGGTCCTGGAGTTGAAAAAATTGCCGAAGAAGTCAAAATATTATTTCCAAATCAAAAGATATTAATTTTTTCTAGCGATACAATGAATAAAGCATCAGGCAAAAATAATTTAGATAAAATTATTTCAGGCGAAGTAAATATCCTTGTGGGAACACAATTAATTTCAAAAGGATTTCATTTTCCAAATTTAAATTGCATTATTGTTTTGGATATAGATTTAACTTCCCGAGGACATGATTTAAGAAGTGCGGAAAAAAATCTTCAACTTTATCATCAATTATCTGGAAGAGCTGGGAGAACTGGTAAGCCAGCATCGGTTTATTTTCAAACATATGATTTAAAATCTGAAATAATAAATCAAATGACCAATGAAGATCCTTACATTTTTTTGGAAAAAGAATTAGAGTTAAGAAGAATAAATAATCTACCACCTTTTGTAAGATTTATTTCATTAATACTAACTTCGTCAGATGAGATTAAACTAGAAAAAGAATCATTAAATTTAAAAAAATTTTTATTGAGTCAAATTAATGAAAAAGTTTTAGGACCTGTAGAAGCTCCAGTTTATAAAATTAAAAAAAAATACAGACAAAGAATATTAGTTAGTGCTAAAAAAACCTCAAAAATTCAGAAAAATCTTGGAGAAATACTAAAAAAATATAGTTTGCCTTCAGAAATAAAACTAACAGTTGATGTTGACCCTATAAGCTTCAATTAGCGCACTAAATTAATGTATATTTTCAAATCTGAGCCTTGAAGACTCATTATTCCTATGTTATTTAAGCGAAATTTTTATAACATCTTCAGATAGTGAGCAAAATTTGAGCAAAAAAAATTCAACTTTATCAACTGGCAACAGTTATTCTCAGGCCTTATTCGAGCTGGCATCTGAAAATAAAATAATCAATGATATTGAGCAGCAAGTATTTTCAATACTTAAATTAATTAGAATCAGCAATGATTTTAAAGATCTAATTAAGGACCCAACTAATAAAATAGAAGATCAATTAAAAATTATTAATAAAATTTCTGATCAATTTAATTTTAATGAATTATTAAAAAAATTTTTAGGCTTTATAGTTTCGAAAAGGAGATTTTTTTACGTAGAAAAAATATTAAACGATTTTTTAGATATTTGCTCAAATTCTAGAGGTGAGATTCAAGCAGAATTATTTTCAGCTAAGGAATTAAATGAAAATGAAGTAAATGGTATTAAAGATGAATTAACTAACACTTTTGGATCAAATATAAAATTAACACACAAATATGATTCAAGTTTAATTGGAGGTTTAATCATAAAAGTTGGAAGTACAATGATTGATACTTCTATAAAAAATAAATTACAACAAATTGAAAAGAAAATGATAGAGGCTTAAATGGAAATAAATCCTTCAGAAGTAACTAAAATATTAAAAGAACAAATAAATAAATTTGGTGATAAAGCTGAAGTTTCAGAAGTTGGGCAGGTTCTTTCAGTAGGAGATGGTATTGCAAGAATTTATGGATTAGACAATGTCCAAGCAGGTGAAATGGTAGAATTTTCCGATGGTTCTAAAGGTATGGCTTTGAACTTGGAAAGCGATAATGTTGGTGTTGTAATTTTTGGAGAAGATAAATCTATAAAAGAAGGCGATACAGTAAAGAGAACAGGAGCAATTGTTGATACTCCAGTTGGTAAAGAGTTGCTGGGTAGAGTAGTTGATGGATTAGGAAACCCAATAGATGGAAAAGGTGCATTGGATAAAGGGGTTAAAAGAAGCAGAGTAGAAGTTAAAGCTCCAGGAATTATTCCTCGTAAATCAGTAAGTGAGCCAATGCAGACTGGACTTAAATCTATTGATAGCCTTGTTCCTATTGGAAGAGGACAGAGAGAATTAATTATTGGTGACAGACAAACTGGAAAAACTGCAGTTGCAATTGATGCTATAATAAATCAGAAAAAAATTAATGAGTCTAATGATGAAAAACAAAAATTATACTGTGTTTATGTTGCTATAGGACAAAAAAGATCTACGGTAAGACAAATCGAAAAAACTTTGGAAGAAGCTGGAGCTATGGAATATACAACTATAGTTGCTGCCACAGCATCAGACGCAGCTCCTTTGCAATTTTTAGCTCCATACACTGGGTGTGCAATGGGTGAGTATTTTAGAGATAATGGTATGCATGCTTTAATTATCTATGATGATCTTTCTAAACAAGCAGTTGCTTATAGACAAATGTCACTTTTATTAAGAAGACCTCCTGGAAGAGAAGCTTATCCTGGTGATGTATTTTATTTACATAGTAGATTGCTTGAAAGAGCTGCTAAATTAAGTGATGAACATGGCGGAGGATCATTAACAGCTCTACCAATAATTGAAACTCAAGGTGGAGACGTTTCTGCATTTATACCTACCAATGTAATTTCGATTACCGATGGTCAAATATTTCTAGAAACTGAATTGTTTAATCAAGGTATAAGACCAGCCATTAATGTTGGATTATCTGTATCTAGAGTTGGATCTTCTGCACAAACAAAAGCAATGAAAAAAGTTTCTGGATCTATGAAACTTGAACTAGCTCAATATAGAGAAATGGCAGCATTTGCTCAGTTTGGTTCAGATTTAGATGCCTCAACTCAAAAACTCTTAAATAGAGGTTCTAAATTAACCGAATTATTAAAACAAAAACAGTATTCACCATTAACTGTTGCAGAGCAAGTGATTACAATATTTTGTGGCGTTAAAGGCTATTTAGATGATGTTGAACAAAAAAATATATCTGAGTTTGAAGATAAAATTTTAGAAAAATGCAAATCTGAAAAACCTGAGGTAATAGACTCAATATCTAGTTCTGGTAAACTAGAAGAAGATGCTGAAAAATCTTTAACTCAAATTATAACAGATCTTAAAAAAAACTTTAAATAATAGAAAATGGCAAGTTTAGACGATTTAAAAAAAAGAATATCAAGTGTTAAGTCTACTCAAAAGATAACAAAAGCAATGAAAATGGTAGCGGCATCTAAATTGAGAAGAGCACAAGAGAATGCAGAAAAAGGAAGACCATATTCAGACAAAATGAATAATATTATTCTTAATCTTTCAAATAATATTACAGATGATGAAAATTCGCCTAAATTGCTTGTAGGATCGGGTGAAGATAAAGTCCATTTATGTATAGTTATGACTTCCGACAGAGGATTATGTGGAGGCTTCAATACAAATATAATTAAAAAAGCAAAATTATATTTTCAAAAAGTTTTGGAGGAAGGAAAAATTTTAAAAATTATTACTGTTGGTTCAAAGGGTTATGACCAATTAAAAAGAGCATATAAGGAAAATATAATAGAAAAGATTTCTTTTAAAGAGTCGAAATATGTAAATTATTTTGATGCAGATAAAGTAGGAAAAATAATTATAGATAAATTTGAAAAAAAAGAATTTGATGTATGTGCAATTTTTTATAATCAATTTAAAAATGTAATAACTCAAATACCACAAGAACAAAAAATAATTCCTTTAAAAGCTTCTGAGTCAGAGAGATCTTCATCTGAAGATAACTATGAATTTGAGCCAGAAGAAGATGAAATTTTGAGCAATTTGTTGCCAAAAAATATATCTACTCAGATTTTTAAAGCAATGTTAGAGAATTCAGCTAGCGAACAAGGTTCAAGAATGAGTGCAATGGATAATGCAACCAGAAACGCAGGTGAAATGGTTGATAAGCTTACTATTCAGTATAATAGGAGCCGCCAAGCAGCTATTACAAAAGAACTAATTGAAATTATATCGGGAGCAGAAAGTTTATAATTATGAAAAAAGGACAAATTACACAGATTATTGGAGCAGTAGTTGACGTAAAATTTGACGGAGAATTACCAGAAATATTAACTGCATTAGAATGTGATAATGCAGGAAATAGACTTGTTTTAGAAGTTGCCCAGCATTTAGGAGAGTCAAGCGTAAGAACTATAGCAATGGATGCCACAGAAGGTTTGAAAAGAGGTGATGAAGTTACAGATACTGGAGCTCCCATTAAAGTTCCAGTTGGACCTGAGACTTTAGGAAGAATTATAAATGTAGTTGGTGAACCAATTGATGAAAAAGGGGAAGTTAAAACAAAAGAAAACTGGCCTATTCATAGATCGGCACCAGAATTTAATGATCAATCAACAGAGACTGAAATTTTGGTAACGGGAATCAAGGTAGTTGATTTATTAGCTCCCTATGCAAAAGGTGGTAAAATTGGTTTGTTTGGAGGAGCTGGAGTTGGAAAAACAGTTCTTATTATGGAATTAATTAATAACGTTGCAAAAGCTCATGGAGGCTTTTCAGTTTTTGCAGGCGTTGGAGAAAGAACGAGAGAAGGAAATGATCTTTACCATGAAATGATTGAATCTGGAGTAATTAAACCAGAAGGAGATGGCTCAAAAGCTGCATTGGTTTATGGTCAAATGAATGAACCTCCTGGAGCAAGAGCTAGGGTTGCACTATCAGGTTTAACTGTAGCTGAATATTTTAGAGATCAAGAAGGTCAAGATGTTCTTTTTTTCGTAGATAATATATTTAGATTTACCCAAGCAGGATCTGAAGTATCTGCATTATTAGGTAGAATTCCTTCTGCAGTTGGATACCAACCAACATTAGCAACGGATATGGGTAATCTTCAAGAAAGAATTACAACAACAAATAAAGGTTCTATTACTTCAGTTCAGGCTATATATGTGCCTGCAGATGACTTAACTGACCCTGCTCCAGCAACATCATTTTCTCACTTGGATGCAACTACGGTATTGTCTAGACAAATTGCAGAAATTGGAATTTATCCTGCTGTAGATCCATTGGACTCAACATCTAGAATTTTAGATCCCAGAATAGTTGGTGATGAACATTATAGAGTTGCTAGAGAAGTGCAAAAAGTTTTACAAACCTATAAATCTTTGCAAGATATAATTGCGATTTTAGGAATGGATGAATTATCAGAGGAAGATAAATTAACTGTAGCAAGAGCAAGAAAAATTCAAAGATTTTTATCACAACCATTTTTTGTAGCAGAAGTTTTTACAGGGTCACCTGGAAAACTAGTTGAGCTAGAATCTACAATTAAAGGATTTGATGCAATCTGCAAAGGAGAGTACGATCATTTACCGGAAGCTGCTTTTTATATGGTTGGAACAATTGAAGAGGCCATTGAAAAAGCAGAAAAAATGGCGAAAGATGCTGCAGCTTAATGAGTGATGGTTTTAATTTAGAGATTGTAAATCCAGAAAAATCTTTTCTCTCTTTAGAGAATGTAACTGAAGTAGTGGTACCTGCATTTGAAGGTGAGATGGGAATTCTAAAAGATCATATTTCTATAATTTCCTTTTTAAAACCAGGAATTATTAAGGTTTTTACAGGTTCTGAGGAAGAGAAATTTTACGTAGAAGATGGAATAGTAGAATTTAAAGACAATAATTTATCTATTCTAACTAGTCATATTTTTGATCTTAAAAATGTTAATAAAGATAAAGTTAATATCTCTATTACTGAAACTGAAAAAGAATTATCAAAAGATGATTTAGATGATCAAAAGAAGTTTTTGTTAAATCACAAAATTGAAATTTTAAAATCTATTAATCTAAATTAAATAATTTTTTTAACTTCCTTTTTTATTTTAGAATATACTTCTAATTTAAATTTAACGACTTTATTTGTTATTTCATCTATATTAATCCATTTCCAATCTAAAAACTCTGGGTATTTAGTTTTAATATTCACTTCTTTTTCGTCACCTTCAAATTTAACAATAAACCATTTTTGTTTTTGGCCTTTATATTTACCTCTCCAAATTATACCTAAAAGTTCATCTGGCAAAAGATAAGATGTAAATCCATCAATTTCTTTAATAAATTTAATAGTTTTAATATTTGTTTCTTCTTTTAATTCTCTTTTTGCAGCGTCATAAAATTTTTCACCTTTATCGACCCCTCCTTGAGGCATCTGCCAAAAATTTTTGGGATTATCTATTCTTTTTGCCACAAATACTTGGTTTTTTTTATTTAATACAACAATTCCTACACCAAGCCTAAGTGGCAAATTCTCAAATTTTTTTTTCATTATTATCCGTTGAGAAGTTTTAAGGCAAATTTTAATTGATTATCTGTTTCTGTATTAAATTTAAAGTTTTCATCAACGCTTTCTTCAACAACTATATCTGGAGATACACCTACTTCAGATATAGATTTTCCAGATGGAAGATAATATTTTGATACTGTAAGTCTTATCGCACCATCATTTTTTAAAGGTATAATTGATTGTACCGATCCTTTTCCATAACTGTTTTCTCCAATTAAAATTGCTCTTTTATGATCTTGTAATGCTCCAGCGACAATTTCAGATGCTGATGCAGATCCATAATTAATTAAAACAATTATAGTATCTCCTTTTAATATATCACCTTTTTTCGCAAACCATTTTCTATTTTCATATTTTCTTTTGCTTTTAGTTGATACTATTTCTCCACTATCTAAAAAAAAATCTGAAATCTCTATTGCTTGAGATAGAAGGCCTCCAGGATTATTTCTTAAGTCTAAAATATAATTTTCTATTTTTTTCTCATTTTTAAATTTTTTAATTTTATTTTTTATTTGATCACTACTATTTTCGTTAAATGCAGTTAGTCTTAAGTATCCAGTTTTTTCATTAATAATTTCAGATTTTACTGATGATACCTTTATTATTTCTCGAGTTATATTAAAGATTAAAGCTTTTTTTTCTCCTCTTCTTCTTACCGTAATTTCTATATCACTACCAACTGGACCTCTCATCAAATCTACAGCCTCGCTCAGAGATTTACCTTGAACTTGTATATCATTAATTTTAACAATATAATCTCCGGCTTTTACTCCCTCCTCGGCAGCTGGTGAATTATCTAATGGAGATATAACTTTAATTACTCCAGCCTCCATACCTACTTCAATACCTAATCCTCCAAACTCACCACTAGTTTCAGTTTGCATATTTTTATACAATTCAGGTGTCATATATGCTGAATACGGGTCTAAAAACTGGAGAACACCATTAATTGCTGCATCCATAGCTTCACTTTGATCAACTTCTTCTACATATTCTTTATTAATTTTATCAAGCACTTCACTAAACAAGTCTATTTTTTTATATATGTCATCATTTTTTGAATTACTTATGCTTGTAAAAAATAGATAAAATAAAAATATTAAAAAAAAATTTTTTAAAAATTTTTTCATATAATAACCTTTTCTTTAGGAATTAATTCGGACCACATTTTTTCCAATTCGTAAAATTTTCTTTTCTCTGGATTAAAGATATGTATGATTAAATCAATACCATCTACTAGTTTCCAATCAAGGCTATCTTTTCCTTCAATTTTACAATTATGAACCCCATTTTGTTTTAAATAATCTAAAACTTGTTCAGATAACGCTTGAATATGTCTTGATGAAGTTCCGCTTGCTATTATCATTTGATCTGCCATAGAAGATTTTCCTTCTAAATCGATACTAACGATATCTAATGCTTTATTTGAGTCTAATAAATTTATTATCTCTTTTTTAAGATTAGCAGGACTATCCATTAATTGTTTTCACAGTATCAAATTTTTCTTAATTGAGAAGATGAAATATTGACCTTTTTAAATCTAATAAATTCTAAGCTTTTTTTGCTATATTTTTTAAAACTTAAAGATTTCAAAGATTTAGCTTTATATCCACTTCTATCAAAGACTAAAATTTTACAAAATAATGAAATTAAATTTGAATTTTTCCATTTATGAAAATTAATTAGATTATCAGCACCTATTAATAAATAAATATCAGTATTGTTATTTTTTTTTTTTATATATTTTATTAGATCAATTGTTCTATTAGATTTAATTATATTTTCGTAAAAATTTACTTTAATAAATTTATTATTTAGATTTATTTTTTTTGCATATTCAATTCTTTCTTTTAAACTCAAAGAACTTTTTTTTTTAAAAGGATTTTTTTTTGTTATAGCCCATATTATTTTTTGTATTCCATATCTTTTTTTTGCTATTTTAGATATTTTTATGTGACCAATGTGAGCTGGATCAAAAGTTCCACCTAATATACCAATTTTTTTTTTATTTTCTAATTTGACCTGACCCATATACTTCATACTTATAACTTACAAGTTGGTTCAATCCTACTGGTCCTCTTGGTGGAAGCTTGTTTGTTGATATTCCTACTTCTCCACCAAAACCAAACTCTCCACCATCAGCAAATTGAGTTGATGTATTGTGCATTGCAATTGAACTTTTCACACTTTTTATAAAATATTTGGCAGATAATTTATTTTTAGTAATGATTGCATCAGTATGCATTGTTCCATATTTATTGATATGCTCAACAGCTTCATTAATATTGTTAACTAATTTTACTGAAATTTTTGATGATAAAAATTCTTTTTTCCATGTACTATTTGATGCATTCCTTATTTTTCCTTTATAAATTTTTTTAATTTTATTATCCGCGTATATAATGCAGTCTTTTTCTGACAATGCATTTAATAACTCATTTATATTATTTGAATTTTTTTTATGAATTAATAATGTTTCTGTAGCTCCACAAATACTTGTATTTCTCAATTTAGCATTTATTAATATTTTTTTTGCCATATTTATATTTGCATCTTTATCTATATAAGTGTGACACATTCCTTCAAGATGACCAATTACTGGAACAGAAGAGAAGTTTTGAACTTTTTTTACCAAATTTTTTCCACCTCTAGGTATTATTACATCTATATATTTTTCCATTTTTGAAAGCATAAAATCAACCAGTTTTCTATTTTTTTTATCTATAAACTGTACAAAATTTTTATCTATTTTATTTTTTTCTAATGATTTTCTAAACAATTTTGCTAAAATCTTATTACTAAAATAAGCTTCAGATCCTCCTCTAAGAATTACGCAATTTCCTGACTTGAAACATAAAGTTGAAACATCTGCTGTAACATTTGGTCTACTTTCATATATTATTCCAATGACACCAATCGGAATTGTTACTCTCTTTATTTTTAGCCTATTTGGCCTTACCCACGTATCTAGCTCTTGATTAATAGGATCTTTAAAGTTTAGTATAGTTTTAATTGAATTAATAATTGAATTAATTTTTTCACTATTAAGCGACAATCTTTTAATTAAATTTTCTTTTAATTTCTTTGTTTTTGCTAATCTAATGTCTTTTTTATTTTCATTAATTATTTTATTTTTATTTTTTTTAATTAGTTTGTAGTAATCAGCTAAAACCTTATTTTTTAATTTACTATCTATTTTATGTTTATGTGCAGTTTTTGCCCTATTCCCTAAAGTAATTAAATATTTGCTCATTGTACTTTTACCATATCATCTTTATGGATAACTTCAGATTTAGAAATATAGCCTAGCAGACCACTTATTTTATTTGAATGTTGACCTTTAATCTTAGATATTTCATCAGATGTAAAGCTGCTTAATCCTCTTGCAAATTCAGTCATATTTTCATCTAAAATTCTTACATGATCACCTTTATTAAATATTCCTTTAACTTGCTTAATTCCTGCTGCAAGTAAACTTTTACCATTTTTTAATGCATTTAAAGCACCTGCATCAATAATTAATTGACCTTTTGGAGATATAGAACTTATAATCCATTTTTTTCGTGCATCTAATTTGGAAATTTTAGGCAAAAACCAAGTACATGAGTTATCTTTTAAAATATTTTGTATAGGTCTATTTATTAATCCATTTGAAATTGCCATATAGCATCCAGATAATTGACAAATTTTTGCGGCATCAATTTTTGTCTTCATTCCACCAGTTCCGTGTTCTCCAATACTCCTAGTGGCTATTCTTTCAATTTTACTATCAATATTTTTTATTTCGTGAATTAATTCAGCATTTTTATTTAATTTTGGATCTTTAGAATAAACTCCATTAACATCTGATAGTAATATTAAGCAATCTGCATTTGATATCTGTGCAACTCTTGATGCCAATCTATCATTATCACCGTATTTTATTTCTGTAGTTGCAATACTGTCATTTTCATTAACTATTGGAACAAATCCCAAATTAAAAAGATTTTCAAAAGTTCTTTTTGCATTAATAGCCCTTCTTCTCTGTTCAGTGTCTTCTAAAGTAAGTAAAATTTGTGAAAGATTTATTTTTTTTGAATTAAAGATTTTTTTAAAAAGATTCATTAATTCAATCTGACCAATTGAAGCAACAGCTTGACTTTTATCAAGTTTTAAATTTTTTTTATTTAATTTTAATTTTTTACATCCCAAAGCTATCGCCCCTGAGCTAACTATAATTATATTTTTCTTTAATTTTTGTAAAAATTTAATATCTTTTGCAAATTCTGATAACCATTTTTCTCTGATTATCTTATCTTCATTTATAAGCAATGAAGATCCTATTTTAATTACTACTGTTTTTGAATCTTCAAGATACATAATTAATTAACTTTGATTTAATATCAGATATTGTTTTTTTTTCGAGTGTAGATATTTTTAAAACATTCTTTTTTATTTGATTTTTAAATTTATTTATTTTTTCTGCAATTTCTTCTTTTTTTATCAAATCTATTTTATTAAATACTATTATCTCTTCCTTTTTGATTAGATCTTTACTATATTTCTTTAACTCATTTCTAACTTGATTATATGAGTTAATTAAGTCATTTTCAGTAATGTCAATTAGGTGAAGGAGAGTTTTGCATCTTTCAATATGTTTTAAAAACTTAATTCCAAGTCCAGTTCCTTCATGAGCCCCTTCAATTAACCCTGGGATATCAGCTAAAGTTATTTCTTTGTCGTCATACATAGCAACACCAAGGTTTGGATTTAATGTAGTAAATTTGTAGTTTGCAATTTTTGGATTTGCGCTGGTTAATGAAGCAAGTAAACTAGATTTTCCTGCATTAGGTAATCCAATAATTCCAATGTCGGCAATAGTTTTTAATTGAAGCCATATCCAAAATTCTTCACCCTTTGATCCTTTTGTAAATTTTTTTGGAGCTCTATTTGTTGAGGATTTAAATCTAGTATTTCCAAAGCCTCCTCTTCCTCCAACTGCAACAACGAACTCTTCATTTTCTTTTTTAAAGTCATAAATTAAAGTTTTATTATCTTCCTCAAAAACTTGTGTACCAATTGGAACTTTTAAATATAAAGTTTCTCCACCTTTTCCTGTTTTATTTTTTCCACTTCCATCTTTACCTTTTTCAGCTTTGAAGTGTTGTTGATATCTAAAGTCAATTAATGTATTTAAATTTCTTTCTGAAATTAAATTTACTGATCCACCTTTTCCACCATCTCCTCCATCAGGTCCTCCGAATTCAATAAATTTTTCTCGTCTAAAACTTGGCGAACCAGATCCACCATCGCCTGCTTTTATAAATATCTTAACTTGATCGAGAAATTTCATAATACAACTGATTTAAATTAGTTGTGTTTTTAATTGGGCTTTACTGAAACGTAAGTTCTATCTGATTTACTCTTCTTGAACTCTACTTTACCTTTTACAACTGAAAAAATAGAATGATCTTTCCCCATACCAACATTTTCACCTGGGAATATTTTTGTTCCTCTTTGTCTAACAATAATGTTGCCTGGTGCAACTATTTGACCACCATATTTTTTAACACCAAGTCTTCTACCTGCACTATCTCTCCCGTTT
>CACDOF010000009.1 GCA_902554315.1 uncultured Pelagibacteraceae bacterium | reverse complement strand
ATTTTAATAGCTTTCTTTATATTTTTTTTATCAATCAAAACTGAAATTTTAATTTCTGAGGTAGATATAACTTGAATATTGATTTTTTTTTCTGCTAGTGCTTGAAACATTCTATAAGTAACTCCTGGAGTAGTAACCATTCCTACGCCAATTATTGAAATTTTCGATACGTTTTTGTCGACTAATAAACTTTTAAAACTAATTTTTTTATTTTCTAAAATGGTTCTTTTTGCTTTATTTAAATCATCTGATTTTATTGTAAAAGTTAAATCAGTTTCTTTTCCATTGGAAGAAATATTTTGAACAACCATGTCTACATTTATAGAACTTTCTGAAAGAGGTTTAAAAATAGAGGCCGCAATACCAGGTTTATCCTTAACACCCAAAAGAGTTAGTTTTGCATCGTTCTGTGTAGAAGAAATTCCTGTAATAATTTTATTATTTATAATATTTTTTCTTTTTGTAATTAAGGTTCCAGGTTTATTTTTAAATGATGATTTTACTTCTATATTTATTCTATTCAATCTGGCATCTTGAATTGAATGAGGTTGCATAACTTTTGCTCCTAAAGAAGACATTTCTAGCATTTCTTCATATGAAATTACTTTGATTTTTTTTGCAGATTTAAGTTTATTTGGGTCAGTTGTATAAACTCCTTCCACATCTGTATAAATAATACACTTTTCAGCGTTAAAAAATTTAGCAAACATTATTGCACTTGCATCTGTTCCTCCTCTGCCTATAGTGGTTATTCTATTTTGACTATTTATTCCTTGAAATCCTGCAATTATTGGTATCCCACCATTTTTTAAATATTTTAAAATATTTGTTTTATTAATTTTATTTATTCTAGAAAATTTATGCTTTCCCTCTGTCATGATTGGAATTTGCCATGCAAGCCAAGATCTTGCTCTTTGATCTTTTTCAATTAATTGACCAGCAATTAATGAGCAAGATATTTGTTCTCCCGCTGAAACTAGGGCATCATATTCACTATCAGAGAAATTTTTACTAATTTTTTTTGATTTATTAACTAAATCATTAGTAACTCCGCTCATAGCAGATGATAAAACTATAACTCTATATTTTTTTTTGTATTGTTTTATAATTTCTGCAACTTTTTTAATCCTTTCAATGTTGCCTACTGACGTTCCTCCAAATTTTAAAACTACAATTTTCATTGATTTTTTTTTTTAATTTCAGTTAAAATATATTGATAAAATACATCTTGATTGTAATGTCAATAAACAATGAAAAATAGCACAATAAACAATAAAGAAATAGAAAAATTTTCAAAAATTGCTGAGGAATGGTGGAATCCAAACGGAAAATTTAAGCCTTTACACAAGTTCAACCCAATAAGAATTAAATATATCAAAGAAAATATAGTATCAGATTTTAAAATTAAAAATAAATATAAACCATTAAATGGATTAAAAGTTTTAGATATTGGTTGTGGTGGTGGGTTATTATCAGAACCTATGGCAAGACTTGGGGCCAAAGTGGTTGGAATAGATGCTTCAAATCAAAATATTAAAGTTGCAAAATATCATCTAAAAAAAAGTAAACTAAATATTAAGTACATCAATGCATCTCCTGAAAATTTAAAAATAAAGGAAAAATTTGATATAATATTAAATATGGAAATAGTTGAACATGTAGAAAATGTAAATTTTTTTATAAAAAAAAGTTCAAAATTTTTGAAAAAATCAGGCATCATGTTTATTGCAACATTAAATCAAACTTTAAAATCATATGTATTTGCTATTATTGGAGCTGAATATATTTTACAATGGTTGCCAATAGGCACTCACGATTGGAATAAATTTATAAAACCAGAAATACTAAGTAGTATTTGTAAAAAAAATTATCTTGATCTTGAAAAAATTAATGGAATGACTTTTAATCCAATAATAAACGAATGGAAAGTTTCTGAAGATAAATCAGTAAATTATATAATGAAATTGAAAAAAATTTAGTTCTCTTTTTCTTCTATCCAAGGTATCATTTCAGTTTCAATACCTTCATCTTTTAATTCATTAACTTCTTTTATTGAAGCTTTACCATAAATACCTTTTTTTGATTTCTTTTGATTGTAATGTATGGATCTTGCTTCATATGAAAAATTATTACCTACATAGTCAAAATTTTCCCTTACGAACTTTTGGTATTTTTTTAGCTTCTTTTTAACTAACTCATATTTTTTAATATTTTGAGAATTATTTTTTTTCTTAGTATTAGCTAAATTTGGGGACATTAAAGATTTTTCTATTTCTAAAGAATTACAATTTTGACAATTCAAAAGTTTAAGTTTTTTTAATCTATCAAATTCTTTTGAAGACCCAAACCAACTTTCGAATTCAGTTGAACATTTATTGCACTTTAATGAATATTTGATCATAATTAGTATTTAGCAATTAGATTATAAAAATTCAATATTATCTAAGTTCTATAATCAGCATTAATTTCAATATATTTTTTTGTTAAATCCATAGTATATGCTGTAAAACTTTTATTTCCCATTCCAATATCAGCGGTAATTTCAATTGACTCATTTTTCATGTATTCACTTACTTTTAATTCATCATATTTTTTATACAAAGATCCTTTAAAAAAAATTTTGTAAGGTCCAATAAAGATAGATAGTTTTTTCTCATCTATATTTGCACTACTCTTTCCTATTGCCATTGCAATTCTTCCCCAATTTGGATCCTCACCAGCAATAGCAGTTTTGACTAAAAGAGAATTAGCAATCGAAAAAGATATATTTTTAGCATCTTTATCGCTTTTACATTTTACAGAGTTTATTGTTATAAATTTAGAAGCACCCTCTCCATCAAAAGCAACTTGTTTTGCTAAATTCAAAAGAACCTCATGCACGGCTTTATTAAAACTTTTTAATCTTGGATCATTTGCTTTTTTTATTATAGGATTTTTTGCTTTGTTAGTTGAAAATAATGATACCATATCGTTTGTACTTGTATCTCCATCGCATGATATTGCATTAAAAGTTGTTTTAATATTATCATTTAAAACATCTTTTAAAATTAAAGAAGATAAATTTGCATCAGTAAAAATAAATCCTAGCGTAGTAGCCATATTTGGATAAATCATTCCAGATCCTTTTGCAATTCCATAAACTTTAATCTCTGTTGAGCCAATTTTAGCTTCACACATTGAAAGCTTAGGTTTTAGATCAGTTGTTTTAATTCCCATAGCAGCTTTCATCCAAATTAATTTGTTTTGTGTATATTTTAATTTATCTATTAAATTCGGAATTGAACTTTTAATTTGCGTCAATGGAAATTTTTCTCCAATGGTTCCGGTACATCCAAATAGTATTTCATTTGTTTTAATTTCTTTTGGACTCTCTTCATCATCATTTTGTTTATTTGAAAGCATTTTAGACAAATCTTTGGAAATTTGCTTTAATGCATTATATCCATCGGCGCCAGTAAGTGCATTTGCATTTCTGGTATTTATTAATAGTCCATATATTTTTTTACTTTTAATTTTTTTATTCCATTTTAAATTTTCTGATATTATTTTTGATTGAGTAAAAACTGAAGCATAGCTGGCCCCATCTCTAAAATAAAACAAAACCAAATCATCTCTTTTTTCTTTATACAAATTGGCACTAACAGTTGAAAGAGCTACTCCATCAACATGATCTAGATCTTGAAAATCGCCAATTTTTGACTTTTTAGATCTAATATCAATAAAATTGCTTATGTTAAAATCCATGATATTTAAATTAATTAAATAATTACTATATAGTCATAATATTTAATTTAACATCAAAATGTTTAACCCATTAAAACTATTTTCAAAGCTTATAAAAAGCGGAAATCAAAAAGAACTAAATCGTATTCAGAAAATAGTGCACCAGATAAATATTTTAGAAAAAGAAATTGAAAAATTAGAAGATGATGAATTTCCAAAAATATCAAATAAATTAATTGATGAATTGAAAAATGGAAAAAAAATTGAAGACATTTTGCCTAAAGCATTTGCTCTTGTGCGTGAAGCATCTAAAAGAATAAATAATGAAAGACATTTTGATGTTCAGCTAATTGGAGGGGTAGCTCTTCATGAAAATAAAATAGCTGAAATGAAAACTGGAGAAGGAAAAACTTTAACAATTGTACTGGCTGCTTATTTGAATGCTCTTGAAAAAAAAGGCGTTCACATAGTTACTGTTAACGATTACTTGGCTAAAAGAGACAGTCAAAATATGGGAAAAATTTATAATTTTTTAGGACTAACCTGTGGATACATAAATACTGGACAAACAGATTCTGAAAGAAAAGAAAATTATGAAAAAGATATAACATATGCAACAAACAGCGAACTAGGTTTTGATTATCTAAGAGATAATATGAAATTTTCTCAAAAAGAAATGGTACAAAGAAAATACAACTATGCGATAGTTGACGAGATTGATTCATGTTTAATTGATGAAGCAAGAACACCTTTGGTTATATCAGGGGCAGCTGAAGACAAAACCAATCAGTATATTGCAATAGAAAAGTTAGTAAAAAATTTAAATACTGAAGATTTTGAAATTGATGAAAAGGATAAAAATATACTTCTTACTAACAAAGGTATAGATAATGTTGAAAAAATATTTTCTGACGCAGGTGTTTTAAAAAATAATAATTTCTATGATCCATCAAATCTGCACATAGTTCATCATGTTAATCAAGCTTTAAGGGCTAATCATCTTTTTCAAAATGGAAGAGATTATATTGTTAAAGATGGACAAGTAATAATAATTGATGAACAAACTGGAAGACAGTTGCCAGGAAGAAGATTTGGAGATGGACTACATCAAAGCTTAGAAGCAAAGGAAAAATTAAATATCAACGCAGAAAATCAAACTTTAGCTTCAATAACTTATCAAAATTTTTTTAAACTTTATAAAAAACTAGCTGGATGTACAGGTACAGCTCTAACGGAGTCTGAAGAATTTTTTGAAATTTATAATCTTTCTGTTGTTTCAATTCCTACAAATAAAACAATGATAAGAAAAGATTGGAACGATCAAATATTTCGAACCTCCAAAGAAAAAGATGAAGCAATAATCAAAAAAATTATTGAATGTAATAATTCAGGTCAACCACTATTAGTTTTTACTTCGAGCATAAATAAGTCTGAACACTTTTCAAATCTATTAGATAAAAAAAATATAAAACACACAGTTTTAAATGCAAAAAATCACCAGAGAGAAGCTGAAATCATTGCAGATGCTGGAAAAAGAAATTCAATAATCATTACGACTAGTATTTCAGGGAGAGGAGTTGATATCAAATTGGGAGGTCACGATGAGAGCGACAAAGCTGAAATAAAAAAATTAGGTGGATTGTTTGTTATTGGTACAGAAAGAATGGAAAGTAGAAGAGTAGATAATCAAGCCAGAGGAAGATCAGGCAGACAAGGTGATGAAGGTAGTTCTATATTTTATGTAAGTTTAGAGGATGATTTAATGAGAATATTTGGGTCTGAATCTATGAATAATATACTCGAAAAACTTGGACTTAAAGATGGAGAAAGCATAGATCATCCATGGATAAATAAAGCATTAGAAAGAGCACAACAAAAAGTTGAGGCAAGAAATTTTGATATTAGAAAAACTCTTTTGAAGTTTGACAATGTTTTAAACGATCAAAGGCAAGTAATATTTTCACAAAGAAATGAAGTAATTGATAATAAAGATTCTAAGCAATATTCTGAAAATTTCCTAGATGAAATTATTGATGATTTAAAAATTAAGAAAACAAAAAAGTTAGCCAATGCAGGATCAAATGAAATTAATATGCAATTAAAATCGTTATTTGGTAAATCTTTTGAAGAAAGTGAAATTAATGAATTAGTTAATTTAGAAAATAAGCCATTTGAAGAAAAAATAAAAAATAAATTTAATAGTTCAAGAGAAGAAAGAATAAAAATATTAAATGAAGATCAATATAATGAAATAGAAAAAAGAATTTTTTTACAACTAATCGATCAAAATTGGAAATTACATATTCAATATTTGGAACAATTAAG
The DNA here is from genome assembly GCA_902554315.1 of uncultured Pelagibacteraceae bacterium. GTDB lineage: Bacteria > Pseudomonadota > Alphaproteobacteria > Pelagibacterales > Pelagibacteraceae > Pelagibacter. The sequence goes on along the minus strand of CACDOF010000009.1, from coordinate 28,861 downwards.
ACAAGTAATTGGGTTGAGATCTTATGGACAAAGAGATCCTTTGGTAGAATATAAGAAAGAGGCATTTAAACTTTTTGAAAATTTACTAAGTAAACTTAAGTATGATTTAATTACAATTTTGTTTAATTTAAAACTCATAGAAAATACCCAAGAAGAACAAAGTAATGAAAATTTAAGTAAAAAATTTGAAGAGCTTTCAACAAAAAAGATTGGAAGAAATGAGCCTTGCCCTTGTAATTCTGGAAAGAAATATAAACATTGTCACGGTGCTTTATAAAACAATACTTAAAAATAATATTAATAAAACTGCAGCAGATATACCATAATAAATTTTAGAATTCTTTTTAAAGTTTTGATTAATATTTTCTAGTATACTTGCTTTCATTGATAAATCATTTCCAACATCTGATTGCGTTGTAAATCCTTTATTTCTTCCAATAGATAAAAATTTATTTTTTCTGTGATTTAAAATTTCATCTCTTTCCATATTTTTAAAAAAGTTCAAATTTTTTTCTAATGAATTTCTTACATTATCTAATATTAAATCCTTATCTCTATGAGCCCCTCCGACTGGCTCTGGGATAATTTCATCAATAATATCTAGATTCAAAAGATCTTTTGATGACATCTTCATTGCTGTTGCGGCTTCTAAGGTTTTTTTTGGATCTCTCCACAAAATTGTTGCACATCCCTCTGGTGAAATTACAGAATAAATTGCATTTTGAAGCATTAGCACTTTGTTTGATGATGCTAAAGCTATAGCTCCGCCAGAACCACCTTCGCCTATTATTATTGAAATAGTTGGAACTGAAAGTTTCATAGAACATTCAATTGATTTTGCTATTGCTTCAGCTTGACCTCTCTCTTCTGCTCCAACTCCTGGATATGCCCCAGGTGTATCTATAATTGATACTATTGGTATGTTAAATTTATCTGCAAGCTCCATTAATCTTATTGTCTTACGATATCCTTCTGGTCTCATCATACCAAAATTATGTTCTATCCTTTTTTCAAGATCTTGTCCTTTTTCTTGACCAATTATCAGTACTGATGTGTTTTTAAATTTTCCAAACCCAGAAATTACCGATTTATCTTCTCCATAAAATCTGTCGCCAGAAAGTGGGATAAATTCTTCAAAAAGATTTTCAATGAAAAACTTTGCTTTTGGTCTGTCTTCATGACGAGCCACCATTGCAGTTTGCCAAGGATTTAAATTTGAATATATTTTTTCTAGTTTTTCAGAAATTTCTTTTTCAACACTGGAAATTTTTGAAGTATCAACCTCTGATAATCCATCTTGATTATATGGATCTTTTAATTTATCAAGTTCACTTTCTAAATTTTTTACTTCTGTTTCAAAATTTAAATAATTTTTCATTAAAAAAGCTTTATTATAATCAAAAAAGGCAATAAAATGTCAAAAATTATAACTTAATTTTTGGTTTATTGCTGTAAATGTTACATTAAAAATTTATTAATCAATTAACATAAACACAAAAATACCGAAAAACGTAAAATCTGAAAAGAGAATTGCTCTTTTTATAAAGAGTAAACCTCAAAGAAAAGACAAGGATTAAGTAATTTTTTTATGAAAGATCAATTTATAAAAGTAAATAATTTATCTGTTGAAAAAGTACTTTTTGATTTTGTTAATAAAGAACTTTTAAAAGGAACTAGTATAAGTTCTGATCATTTTTGGCAGGGTTTTGATAGAGTGGTACACGAGTTGGCTCCAAAAAATAAAAAATTACTAGAAGACCGAGAAACATTACAACAAGAAATTGATTTATGGCATAAAAAAAATAAACCAAAAAAATTTGACTATAAAGAATATAAAAATTTTTTAATTAATATTGGATATTTAAAAAAAGAAGGTCCAGATTTTAAAATTAAGACTAAAAACTTAGATCAAGAAATTTCTAATATTGCAGGTCCGCAGTTAGTAGTTCCAATTATGAACGCTAGATATAGTTTAAATGCTTCGAATGCAAGATGGGTAAGTTTATATGATAGCTTATATGGATCAGATATAATTGAGTCAGAAGAAAGTGGTAGTGAGAAATATGATCCTTTAAGAGGTCAAGAAGTAATAAAATATACAAGAAATTTTTTAAATAAACATTTTCCAATAAAAAATTTAAACTGGAAAGATATTGCTGGTTTAGTTGTTGAAAAAAACAAATTAAAAGTAATTAAAGGAAAGAAAGGCTTTAATTTAGCCCATGAAGAAAAATTTATAGGATATAGAGGTGATTTAAATAAACCATCGGCTATAATTTTAAAAAATAATAATCTTCATTTAGAAATAATTATAAACCCAAGAGCATTTAGCGCAGCTCGTGATGCAGCTGGAATAAGTGATATAATTGTTGAATCAGCTGTATCAACAATTTGCGATCATGAAGACAGTGTTGCTGCAGTTGACGCTGAAGACAAGGTAGTTTGTTATAGAAATTGGCTTGGACTTATGAAAGGAGACTTAAAAACTGTTTTTGAAAAAGATGGAAAAAAATTAGAAAGAAAGCTTAATCCTGATAGGAGTTATATTTCTAAAAAAGGAAAGGCTTGTAAGCTTCATGGCAGAAGTTTGTTACTTGTAAGAAATGTAGGTCATCTTATGACAAACCCAGCAATCATATTAGATGATGGTTCGGAGGTTCCAGAGGGTATCATGGATGCTTTTATAACTTCAGCTGCTTGCCTCCATGATTTAAAAAAGAAAGGAAACTCTAGAACTGGCTCTATTTATATAGTTAAACCAAAAATGCATGGACCAGAGGAAACTAAATTTTCTGATACATTATTTACAAAAGTTGAACAAATTTTAAAACTTAAAAAAAATACAATTAAGTGTGGAATTATGGATGAAGAAAGAAGAACGTCTGCCAATTTAAAAGAATGTATTAGAACTTTAGAAAGTAGAGTTTTTTTTATTAATACAGGGTTTTTAGATAGAACAGGTGATGAAATGCATACATCCATGGAAGCAGGGCCAATGATAAAAAAAGGAGATATGAAAAAATCTATATGGATACAAACATATGAAGACAATAATGTAGATATTGGTATTAAATGTGGTTTTTCTGGAAAAGCACAAATAGGTAAAGGTATGTGGGCAATGCCTGACAAAATGAAGGATATGATGGAGCAGAAAATTGGACATTTAAATTCTGGAGCAAATTGCGCCTGGGTTCCTTCTCCTACTGCGGCAGCATTACATGCTATGCACTATCACGAAGTGAATATTTTTAAAAAACAAAAAGATTTAAAAAAAAGAAATCAAGCAAAATTATCTGATCTTCTAACTATACCAATTGCTGATAGACCGAATTGGTCAAGTGATGAAATTAATTCAGAAATTTCAAACTCTGCTCAAACAATTTTGGGTTATGTAGTAAGATGGATTGATCAAGGAATTGGATGTTCAAAAGTCCCTGATATCAATAATGTAGGACTAATGGAAGATAGAGCAACATTAAGAATTTCATCTCAACATATAGCTAATTGGCTTCACCATGGTTTATGTTCAAACAGACAGGTACTTGAAATATTAAAAAAAATGGCAAAGGTTGTTGATAAACAAAATGATAATGATCCAAACTATGAAAATATGTCGCCTAATTTTGATAAATCAATTGCTTTTAAAGCAGCTTGTGAATTAATATTTCACGGAAAATCACAACCATCAGGCTATACAGAACCACTTTTACATTTAAATAGACTAATCAGAAAAAGCTAATTTAAGTTTCAATTATACTTTGTCTATTTTTAAAAGCTGAAATTAAAGTTCCATCATCTAAACTTTCTATTTCACCTCCAACAGGAAGGCCTTGTGCAAGCTTAGAAACTTTAATATTAGTTTTTTTTAAACTGTCTTGAATATAAAATGCAGTAGTTTGTCCTTCTACTGTTGCGCTTGTTGCTAAAATAACCTCTTCTATATTATTTTTTTTTACCCTTTCTATAAGAGAATTAATAAGCAAATCTTCTTTATTATTAGTGCCGCTGGATATAGTTCCTCCTAAAATATGAAAATATCCTTGAAATACAGTTGAACTTTCTATAGCCCATTGATCAGATATATTTTCGACTACACAAATTTTGTTATATTTTTTGGTTTTATTTTCACAATTATCACAAGGAAATGAATTAGTTTTTAATGTTCCGCAACTTTTACATCTTATAACATTTTTAAAAACTTGACTTATATTCTCTGCTAATGGCTTCATCAATTCTTGTCTATTATTTATCATTTTTAAAATTATTCTTTTTGCAGACTTAGGTCCTAGACCAGGTAATTTTGATATTAATTTAATTAAATTTTCTATTTCAGGAATACTTTGCATTTAATTTATAAAGGCCATTTAAATCCTGGAATTCCAAAACCACCTGCGGCTTTAGATATTTCCTCGGAAGTCTTTGATTTTAATTGAGATTTTGCATTATTGTGTGCTGCTAAAATTAAATCTTCAATTATGTTTTTTTCTTCCTTTATAATGCTGTCACTTAATTCCATCTTTATCATTTCTCCTTCGCCATTTAATGTTACTTTAACAGCATCAGCTCCAGAAACACCAACAACTTCAATCTTTTTTATTTTTTCTTGGCTTTCTTTCATTTTTTCTTCAAGCTCTTTAGCTTTATTTAATATTTTACTAAAATCATTCATCTTCAAAATTCTTTTTTAAATCTACATTTGTTAATTCTGCATCTGGAAAATTTTCTAAAACTTTTTTATAAACTTTACTTTCTAACGCATCAGTCAAAATTTTTTTTTTATTTAACTTATCTTCTTGTTTTTTTGTGATTGCACCATCTTTTTTTGACAAAGAAATTATCCATCTTTTATTGGTCCATTCATATAATTTATTTGAAATATTTTTTATAAAATCTTTATCTAAATTTTCATTGAAAGCTATTTCTATTAAACCTTCAGAGAAAGATACAAGATTTATATTATTTTCAATCTCATATTTTAATTTTACCTCTTTTTTTTTATTACATAAATCAATCAATTCTTTAAGGCTAGAAATTTTTATTTCACTTAAATTATTTTCATATTTCATTTTAGGTTCTAATTTATCTTGCTGTGAAATATTTTTAATTTGATTTATTGTTTTTTTATTTGAAATAATATTTTTTTCTTCTTCTGCGTTATCAAAGTCATTATTTTTTTTTAATTTATTATTTTTAGAATTTTCGAAATCCTTTAAATATAATAATCTAATTAAAAACATTTCTACTGATAAATTAGGATTTGAAACAATATTTAATTCATTAATAGTTTCAATTGTAAATTGCCAAAATAAAATTAAATCTTTTTGATTAATTTTATTTGAAATATTTTCAATTTTTTTGAAATCTTCATCATTCAAAGAAAAATTAGTTCCATCTAATTTTATTGTCGATATATTTTTAAAATAATACAATATTTCTAAAAAATCGTTTAAAAAATTTTTTGGTTCTACGCCAGCTTCATAAATTTTTCTATATGATGTAATTACACCTGTTTCATTGCCTTTAAATAAGTCTTCAAAAAAGTCAATTAAATAACTTTTGTCGAAATATCCAAAAATTTTTTGTGCTTTTTTTAAATCTAACTCTTCATTATCTTTATTGCTTAATAGTCCACGATCTAATAAAGAAAGAGCATCTCTAACGGAGCCTTCAGAAATTTTTACAATTAACTTTAAAGCATCATCTGTGGCCTTGCCATTTTCTTTATCTTTAATATTTTTAATAAAATTAAATAATTTATCAGATTTAACTCTTGATAGATCAAATCTTTGGCATCTTGAAATTACGGTAACTGGAATTTTTTTAATTTCTGTTGTGGCAAAAATAAATTTTAAATATTTTGGGGGTTCCTCTAAAGTCTTCAAAAGTGCATTGAATGCTTGTTTACTCAGCATATGAACTTCATCAATAATAAAAATTTTATATTTCGCTGAGGTTGGGCCATATCGAGAAAAATCTATAAGTTCTCTAACATCATCAACTCCAGTTTTGCTGGCAGCGTCCATTTCGAGAACATCAATATGATTAGAGTCAATTATAGATTTACAATTTTCACAAAAATTCTCTTTACATAATTTTTCAATTCCTTTTTCACAATTTAAAGATTTAGCAACTATCCTAGCAAATGTTGTTTTGCCCACACCTCTAATGCCAGTAAAGAGGTAAGCGTTAGGTGATTTTTCAAACTTTATAGAATTGAAGATAGTCTCTGAAATTACTTCTTGTCCTATTAAATCTTCAAAGACCTGTGGTCTATATTTAAGGGCCAACACTTTTGAATTTTCTGTCATTTTAAGGAGACCAATCAACCTGGAAAATACTCATTACCCTTGCTCTTTTTCAAGCCTGGGGGAGTTCATGGTAACTCCACCTGAATGGCCTCCAGCTTTATTATACCAATAAAATATTCTAATCCACAATAAACTTAGATGCTATTTTTGCCTAAATTTATCAGAATTATAAACACCTAGTACGTGCATATCTTCACAGTGAAGGCCTAGTTCTTCTAAAGAGTTTTTAATTTTTTCAGACTCAATGTGACCATCTATATCACAAAGAAAAAAATATGAGGAAAATGAATTTTTTTCAGGAAAACTCTGAAGTTTGGTCATATTAATTCCATTTATAGCAAAACCTGAAAGTGCAGAATAAAGAGCGGCAGGCTTACTTTTTAATTTAAACAAAATTGATGTTATATACTTATCTTTTTTAAATTCTGGTTGATATATATCTTTTCCCATCAGCAAAAATCTAGTTACATTATTTTTATCATCTTGAATTTTTTCCTTCAATATTTCAAGATTATAGATTTCAGCACTAAGATCTGAAGCTATAGCGCCTTTAGTTTTATCATTAGTTTCTGATACATATTTTGCAGATCCTGCAGTATCTGCTCTTATGTTTTCATTGAAATTATTTTTTTTTATAAACTCGGTTGACTGACTTAAAGCTTGAGCATGTGAATAAACATCCTTTATATTGGTAATTTTTGATCCCTTTATGCCCAACAAATTGTGTTTAATTGGATAAAAATGTTCTGCATAGATATTTAATCTATATTTGAAAATTAAATATTCTACACCTATGTTGCCAGTTGTTTTATTTGATTCAGGTATTATTGATTTTATAGAATTATCAGAATTAGCTCTTTCAAAACATTCATCAAATGTTTTACAAGGTATAGTTTCACAACCTGGGTACATTTCTTTTGCACAACTTTCACTGTAACTTCCAGCAATACCTTGATATGCTATTTTCATAATTTTATATCTTATATTCCATTAATTTTTTAATTTCTAGATAATCCTCTTTGGTATCAACTCCAATAGGAGAGGCATTTGCTAAATTTACATCTATTGAAATATTATTATCCATTGCTCTTAATTGTTCTAGTTTTTTTGAAATTTCATTCTCAGTTTGCTCCAAATTAACAAATTTTTTTAAAATTGAAACTTCAAAAATGTATATTCCTATATGATGATAAGAATTTTCTATATTATTTTTTGAAACTTCTCTTAAAAATATTTTTGCTTTTCTGGTATCATCTTTTGTTAATTTTTTTTCAGTAATTACTTTGACAATATCATTTTTATTATAAATTGTTTTATTTTTAATTTCACATGCTAGTGTTGCTATTTCGGATTTATTATTAATTGCTTTATTATGAAGATTTTTTACATCTTCAATATCTATCATTGGTTCATCGCCTTGAAGATTAATTACATATTGAACTTTTGTATCATTAAGTTTCTGAAAAGCCTCAAAAATTCTATCAGTTCCAGTTTTATGATTTTTTTGTGTTAAAATACATTTTCCACCATTTTTAATAACTTCATTGTAAATTTCTTGATCACCGGTAGCTACATATGCATCTCCAATTTTAGTAGATAGTGCTTTTTCATAAACATGATTAATAATTGATTTATTATTAATTTTTAGAAGTGGTTTGTTAGGCAATCTGGTAGCATTTAATCTTGATGGAATTAATATAATAGTATTGCTCATAAAAAATCTAAGTTTTATGCGTCTTTCAGACGCAATTATAGAAATTAAATTTAGTTTTTTTTTTGTTTAACATGTTATACGACCATAATAAATAAAGCATGGATTCTTTTGAAATAAATAAAATAATTGCAGCGGTATTAGTAGTTTTCGTTGTTGTTTTTGGAATTAGTAAAATTTCAAATGTAATTTATCACGTAGAAAAACCAAATAAATCTGCCTACCTTGTGGAAGCCAATACTGAAAGTAGCTCTGGCACAAAAGCTGTAGCAACTGTCGATATTTCAGCTTTATTAAGCATGGGAGATGCAGATCATGGAAAAAAGGTATTTAAAAAATGTAGTGCATGTCATTCTGTTAAAGAAGGAGGCAAAAATAAAATTGGACCAGCTTTATACAGTGTGCTTGGAAGAAACATGGCAGGTTTAGAAGATTATAAATACTCCAAAGCTTTGATGGATTTTGGAAAATCATGGACTTTCGATGAAATGAATAGTTTTCTAATTAAACCTACAAGCTACATAAAAGGAACTAAAATGGCATTTGCTGGGCTAAAAAAAGAAAAAGATAGAGCTTCTGTAATTTTATATATGAATCAAAACTCGGATAATCCTCTACCTCTGCCGTAACTTTCCAAAGCAATATAGCAAAATACTCTTCTGGACATGAACTCTATTATAAGCTTGCTGCCAAACATGCGATTGCTTTCCTAAAAAAACCTCATCAGAAACTTCATTTCCTCTCGGAAGACAATGTAAAAAAATAGCATTTTTTTTTGCATAACTTAAAAGTTTTTTATTTATATAAAAATTTTTAAAATCTTTAGTCTTCTTTTTAATATTAACATTGTCGTTTAAAGAAATAACTTTATCAGAAAAAATAACATCAGCATTTTTAATTGCTTTTTTTGGATCATGAAAAATATGAATTTTTCCTTTATTTTTTTTTGCCCAATCTAACACAAAACTTTTTGGTTTATAATTTTTTGGACAACCAATATTTAATTTAAAAGAAAACTTAACTGAAGCAGCTATAAGGCTGTTTAAAACATTATTTGAGTCTCCAATCCAACAAATATTCAAATTTGATATTGGTTTTTTTTTTATTTCCTCAACAGTAAAAACATCTGATAATACTTGGGTTGGGTGTGATGATGGACTTAATCCATTAATTATTGGTATCTTTAAATGTTTACTAAATTGATTTATTTTATCATCACTATCTGTTCTAAGCATAAATCCATCACCATATGTTGATAAAATCTTTGCAGTATCCTGAAGACTCTCTCCCCCTTTTCCCAGATGTATTTCATTAGACTTAAGGGTTAAAGTGCCACCACCCAGTTGTTTTATTGCAAGGTAAAAACTAAGTCTTGTTCTAGAGCTAGCTTTTTCAAACATTTGTATTAATAATTTACCTTTTAATGGATGATCTTTATCTATATCTAAAGTACTTAATTTTTTTCTTCTATTTTTTCTTTTTTTTGCATCGAAAAGAATTTTTCTAAGATCTGAAGATGGCAAATCTTTTAAATTTATAAAATTTTTCATACTTTATATTTTTTGCAAACTTTTTTAATTATATTTAACGCTAAATCAATTTCACTTTTTTTTACATTTAATGGTGGCAAAATTCTAACAACATTTTCAGCAGCTCTAATGGTTAATAATTTATTATCCATTAAATTTTGAATAAATTTATTCTGATCATTAAATAATTGAATTCCAATCAATAAGCCTTGTCCTCTTATTTCTTTAATTAATTTTGGATATTTTTTTTTAATATTATTTAATTCTTTGATAAAATAATTTGAAATTTTTCTAACATTGGTCAAAAAACCTTTTTTAAAAATTTGATCCATTACTGCGTTACCAACTGTCATTGCCAAAGGATTTCCACCAAATGTAGAACCATGCGTTCCTGGTATCATTGCTTTTGATACTTTTTTTGTCATTAAAACAGCTCCTATTGGAAAGCCCCCGCCAATACCTTTTGCAATAGGAACAATATCAGGTTTTATATTTGCATATTCATAAGCAAAAAATTTTCCTGATCTTCCTATGCCACATTGTACCTCATCTAAAATTAAAAGTATTTTTTTCTTATCACAAATTTTTCTTAATTCTTTTAAGCACCAATCAGGAATAACTTTTATACCTCCTTCACCCATAATAGTTTCAACCATTATAGCAGCAGTATTATTAGTTATTATTTTCTTTAGTTTTTTATGATCTCCAAATTCAAAATGGTCAAAACCGTCGACTTTTGGACCAAAGCCTGTTGTCATTTTTTTTGATCCACTTGCATGAATTGCAGCAATTGTTCTTCCATGAAAAGAATTTTTAATACATATAATTGTATTTTTTTTTGGTTTACCAATTGAATAAAAATATCTTCTTGCAACTTTAATAGCTGCTTCTGTTGCTTCTGCTCCACTATTTTGAAATATCACAGAGTCTGCAAAAGTTTTTTTTGTTAGTTTTTTTGCAAGCTTTTCTCCCTCAGGAATTATAAAAGCATTAGAAACATGCCAAACTTTTTTTGATTGATAGTTTATAGCTTTAACTAAGTGAGGATTAGCATGACCCAAGGAGTTTACAGCAATACCTTGAATAAAATCTAAATATTTTTTTCCATTTGTGGCATATAAAAAAGAACCATTCCCTTTTTTAAATGATAATTTTCTTCTTTTATAATTATTTGCTAATGAACTCATAATTTTTTTACGACTTAATTTTATACCCAATGTTATACAAAAGATAAGCTAAAAAAGAGGAAATTAAAGTTACAACTATTAAAAGTAAAATACCAATTTTAAGTGAGCCATCAAGTTGGCCAATAAATGAATATCTAAAACCGTCAATCAAATGAAAGAAAGGATTATAGTGACTCATTATTTTTAATATATTTGGCAATTTGTCAATACTATAAAAAGTTCCACTAAGAAAAGATAATGGTACAATTATAAAATTTGTAAGAGTACTCATCTGATCAAATTTATCCGCATATAGTCCAGCTATAATTCCAGCAGATCCCATAAAAACTCCTCCTAGAAACAAATAAAAAAACCATAAAAAATAATTTTGTACACTTAGTTCTAAAAAATAAACAAAAATTGATGTTGAAATAATAGCAATTAACAAACCTCTTGCGGCACCTGCTAAAGTAATTGCAAAAATTACTTCAATAGCTGATAAAGGGCTATGTATAATATCAGTTAATGTTCCCATCATTTTGCCCATCATTACTGACGAGCTTGAATGAGCAAAACTTTGCTGGATTACTTGCATCATAATTAAGCCACTGGCTAAAAATTGAATATAAGGTACTCCCAAAACTTCCGATCTCTCTGTTCCAATGGCTAAAGATATTACTGTTAGAAATAGAACACTTGTAAGAATTGGGCCAGCCAATGTTTGTCCAGAAACAGTTACAAATCTTAAAATTTCTTTTTTTAAAAGAGAATAAGTTCCAACCCAATTAATAAGTCCAAATCTTCTAACCCCAATCTGATATTTTTTTTCTAATTCAACCATAAGTATTCAGTCATAAACTTTTTTTATAAAAATTGTTAAAAAACATGAAAAAAAGCTTGTTATTATTAATAATTTATGTTTTCAAGATAATGTTATATAAATTAAATGATACACAAAATATAGTAGTATGAGTTGGAATGAAGAAAAAGTTAGTAAATTAAAGGAACTTTGGGGCAAAGGACAAACAGCAAGTCAAATAGCTCAAATAATTGGAGGAGTTAGTAGAAATGCTGTAATTGGTAAAGCTCATAGATTGAATCTTTCTGCAAAAATTAAAACAAGACCTGGAACTTCTCAAAATATTATTTCTTCTAAACTCAATAATAATCAAATACAAAAAAAGAGCAGAAAAAGTAGATTTAAGAGCCTTCTACTAGATAAGAATTTTGAACCTGCAAAAAACTTACAATTAGAGGAACTAACAGATGATACCTGCAAATATATGGAAGGTCATCCAGATGAAATAGGGTCTTCTTTCTGTGGAAGAAAAAATGTTGAAAAGTTTTCTTACTGCCCACTTCACCTGATGATAGTTTTCCAGCCTAAAGGTAAAAAAGAAGATTTAGTTGATAAAGAGGATGAAGTTCCAAAATTTATAGAAAAAAAAATTAAGTCTGCATAATTATTCTAAAATTTTTTTTTTTGCTTTTTCAAATTCCTCTTTATTTAAAACTCCTTCATCATGCAGATTGTTTAACTCTTTAATTTGGTTAACTAAGTTTGTTTGTTTTTTTTTGTCAAAATTTAAAATATCTTCATCTTCTTTTTTCTCATTTATATTTGATTTAATATTCTCTTTAGCCTCAATACCTCTGGTAATTGCCTTAACTGCAATTATCGTCACGTAAGATAATATTAAAAAAACAATAAAATATATAAAATATGTAAACATTAATTATTTTTTAAAGTATTTTTTTTTGAAAATTGTCCACCACTTCTCCAATTAAAACTATAAGTATTTATTTCATTTTCAAAATTCTTCGAGCAATTAATTTTTAAATCTAAATTTGTTTTATATTTTCCTGATACTACATTATCATATTTTAATAATTTCAATTGATCAGTTGTTATTAAAGGTTTTGGCATTGTTTGAAATATTTTTGCTGTAAATTTTGCTAAAAATAATGGAAATGGTATTAATAATCTTTTTTTATTTATAGATTTAAGTATTTTTAAAATAATCTCTTTAAAAGTTAATACTTCTGGTCCTACACATTCAATGGTATCTCCCACAATTTTTCTTTCAACAATTTGAAAAATAATATTTGCTAAATCTGTAACATGTATAGGTGTAAATTTAGTTTTACCATTATAATATAATGGCATTAATGGCAATATACTCAACAATGACATAAAGTTTGTTGTAAAATTATCATCTACTGAAAATACTATAGAAGGTTTAATGATTAATGTTTTTTCAAAATTTTTTCTTGCTTTTAACTCTCCACCTAGTTTGCTTAAAGCGTATCCACTATCTACTGCTTCTTCAATTCCCAAAGCTGAAATATGAATAAATTGTTTTAATTTTTTCTTTTTTGCCACTTTAGATAGTAAGGAAGGGAGATCGGTGTGAATAGTTTTAAAATGATTTTTTTTTTTTTCATATAATATGCCAATTAAGTTTATACAAATTGTACTTCTTTCCATTAAGGATGAAATATTTTCCTCACTAAATGAAGTAAGTTCTTCAACTTCTAAATATCCATAATTTGACTGGGTTTTTAGTTGATATCCTTTTCTATGTATGTTTCTTGTTACGGCTATGACCTTATAGTTATTTTTAGTAAACTTTCTTATTAGAGATTTGCCAATCTGACCTGAAGCACCAAATAATAAAATTGAATCCTGATTTTTCATATATATATATATATTTATTTAATGAATATAGATATTAAATTACATAAAGTAGATTTACCAGACCAAATAAACTTTAGTGACAAAATTGCTATTGATTGTGAGTTCATGGGATTAAATGTTGAAAGAGATAGATTGTGTCTTGTTCAAATCTCATCAGGAAATAATGATGCACATATAATCCAACTAGACAAAGAAAAATATGATGCACCAAATCTAAAAAAAATACTCGATAATAAAAATATTAATAAAATTTTTCATTTTGCAAGAGCAGATCTTTTATTCATAAAAAAATATTTAAATGTAGATGTTGAAAATGTAACTTGTACAAAAATAATGAGTAAAATTGCACGAAGCTATAGTGATAAACATGGACTTAAAGATCTTGTTAAAGAATTTATAGGAATAGATATAAGCAAACAATTACAAACCTCTGATTTTGGAGGCAATCTTACAGAAAAACAACTTAAATATTGTGCACAAGATGTTATATTTCTTCATAAAATCAGTGAAAGCTTGAATAACATACTTATTAGAGAAGGTAGAATTAAATTATATAAAGAAACAATAAAATTTCTTAAAACTAGAGTTGATTTAGACTTTGCTTCTTTTAAAGAAGATATTTGGTCTCACTAAATGAGAGAAAAAAAAATAAAGATAATAGCTAAGGATGTGATTAGTCATGAAATTAATGCATTAAAAAAATTAAGATTAACTATCGGAAGTTCTTTTGAAAAAGTAGTAAAAATATTAGTTGGCTGTAAAAATGGAAAAATAATCATATCAGGTGTTGGCAAAAGTGGAATAATTGGTAAAAAGTGGGCAGCAACTCTATCCTCAATTGGAACGCCCTCATTTTTTTTAGATGCTTCAAATGCAAGTCATGGTGATATGGGTCAAATAACTTCAAACGATATAGTCATATTGATTAGTCATAGTGGAGAAAGCAATGAATTAAAAAATATTATTCAATTCACATCAAGAAATAGAAATATTAAATTAATAGGAGTAACCTCAAAAAAAGAATCATTTTTATACAAAAATTCAGACTTAAATATTCTCCTACCTTCAATCAAAGAAGCTGATCCAGGCAACATAGTGCCAACTTCATCAACTACAACCCAATTAGCTTTGGGGGACTCTATTGCTATTGCTTGTATGAGATACAAAAATTTTGATAAATTTGATTTCAAAAAATTTCATCCTAGTGGTTCACTTGCGATAAAATTAAAAACAGTGGATGATTTAATGTTAAAGGGGAAAAAAATACCGTTTATATCTGAAAATACTCTTATGAAATTTGCTTTAAAAAAAATATCAAATAAAGGACAAGGTGTTTTAATTGTTAAAAATAAAAAAAATTATACTTCTGGCATCTTAACTGATGGAGATTTAAAAAGATTATCACAAAAAAATGAAAAGTTTCATTTTTTGAAAATTAAAAATGTTATGAAAAAAAATCCAATTAGTGTAGAAAAAAAGATGTTGGCGGCAAAAGCTTTATCAATAATGAATGGAAAGAAAATAACAAGTTTATTGGTACATTCCGGGAAAGTTAAAAAGAAAACAATTGGATTTATTCATATACATAACATTTTAAATGCAAATATAAGTTAAATGTCAATTAAGTCCTTTATTCAATTAATTATATTAATAATAATTATGACAATAATTGGAAGTGTTTATTTTCAATATTTTTCTAAGGAGAAAATTGTAATCGAAGAAAATTCAGATAATGAAAAATTATATTATGATTTAGAAAAAAAAATTATTGAACTAGAAGAAAAAAATAAAAAATTAAAAGAAGAAATTGAAATTAAAATTGAAAATTTAGATAAAAAAGAAGCTCTAAAAAAATTAGAAAAAGAAGAAAAATTATTAGAAACTGAAAAAAAATTAGCGCAGGAAAAAAAACAATTAGAGGAAGAAAAAAAATTACTAGACTCTTCAAAAGAGATTGAGGCTCAAAAGAAAATTGAGGAAGAAAAAAAATTATTAGAAGCTGAAAAAAAATTAGCGCAGGAGAAAAAACAATTAGAGGAAGAAAAAAAATTACTCAACTCTAAAAAAGAAAATGAAGCTAAAAAAGAAAAGCTCAATGGTAATAAAAATAATAATAAGAATAAGTTATCTAATACATTAAAAGATGTAGAATACGTATCGATAGATAAAAAAGGAAATAAGTTTAAGCTTCTTGCCAGATCTGCAAAATCAAACAAAAATGACAACAATTTTTTAGATTTAGACTTTGTAAGGAGCGTTATAACTTCTGAAATAAGAGAGCCTATTTATATAGTTTCGGATTTCGGACAATATAATACGACAAATTTTAATTCAAAATTTTATCAAAATGTAAAGATTAATTATATGGAAAAGCAAATTTTATGCGAAAACTTTGATATTGATATGGAAACTAACATGGCTATAGCTTATAACAATGTTATTGTTACAGATCCACAATCAACTATGAAAGCAGGAATAATTACATTTGACCTTAAAACAAAAGATATAAATATCAATACCACAGGTGAAGATACAAAAGTAAAAGTTATAACTAATTAATGGCACTTATTAAAAAGTTTCGTATTAAAAGTTTTAAAGAGGATGAGCCCTTATTGGAATTGGAAAAAATTTCTATGTTTTATAACAAAAGACAAATACTAAATGACTTAAGTTTAAAAATAAATAGACAAGAAGTTTTAGGAATGTTGGGACCTAATGGTGTTGGAAAATCAACTATATTCCATATTATAACAGGATTAAAAGATCCAAATTATGGAAAAGTTTTAATAAATGGTTATGATTGTACAAATTTACCAGTTTATGAAAGGGCAACAAGATTTAAACTTGGATATGTTCCTCAATATGGTGGTTTCATCCAAGACTTAAGTTTAATAGAAAATTTAAATTTAGTTGGAGAAATACATATTAAAGAAAAAGATCTTAGACAAACAAAAATTGAAAAATTAATTTCACAATTTAGCTTTGACCCAATACTCAAAATAAAAGCAAAACACCTTTCTGGTGGACAAAAAAAAGCATTAGTGATTTCTATGGCATTAATTAATGATCCTAACATTTTACTTTTAGATGAACCATTTGCTGCTTTGGATATATTAACAATTAAAATGCTTCAAGAAATTATTGTAAATTTGCAATCAATTGAAAAAATTACAGTAATTATATGCGATCACCAAGCTCGTGACTTATTAAGTTGTGTAGATAGAGCTATTGTTTTATCTAATGGAAAAATTATAGCATCTGGAAGTCCAAGTGAAATTATTAATGACTCAGTTGCTAAATCTGCATATTTTGGAGATGAATTTAAAATAAATTAATTCATCTATGCCAAATAAAATTTTGATCAAAAATAAGATATCTCAATTTAAAAAAAGAATTGAAGTAAGCTCTGACAAAAGTTTATCTATAAGGTCAGTATTATTAGCCTCACAAGCAGTAGGTAAATCTAAATTATCAAATCTTTTAGAATCCGAAGATGTCTTAAATGCTTTAAATACAATAAAAAAACTTGGAATAAAATACAAAAAAAAAGGCAAAATTTATGAAATTCATGGCAAAGGATTAAATGGCTTTGAAGCTAAAAATAATACTGTAATAGATGCTGGAAATTCTGGAACTCTTGGAAGACTGATCTTAGGTCTTTTAGTTAAATTTGAAAAAAAAATAAAGTTGGTTGGAGATGCAAGTTTATCTAAAAGAGATTTTTCTAGAGTAATTGGGCCATTAAAAAATTTTGGAGCAAATATTAAATCTAAAGGAAATTTTTTACCAATTATAATGCAAGGAACAAATTTTTTAAGACCAATAAAATATATTGAAAATAAAGGAAGCGCACAATGTAAAAGTACGGTAATGCTTGCGGCGTTGAATACTCCAGGTACAACTTTTATAAAAGCAAAAAAAAGCAGAGATCATACTGAAAGATTCTTCAAAAATTTAAATATTTCAATGAAATTAATAAAAAAGAAAAATTATGATTTAATAGAAGTAAAAGGCCTAAAACAATTCGATTCATTTGAATATATTATTCCAGGAGATATTAGTTCAAGCGCTTTTTTTATAGTACTAACTGCCCTTTCAAATAATTCTCAGATAATAATTAAAAATATAAATATAAATGAAAGTAGAATTGGAATTATAAAAATATTAAAGAAAATGAATTGTAAAATATTATTTAAAAATAAAAAAGTTTATAAAGGAGAACCTACAGCAGATATATATGTAAAATCCTCAAAAAAAATAAAACCAATCAATTGTTCTTCATATCTTAATAGCTCTGCAATAGATGAATTTTTATTAATATTTCTTTGTGCGGCAAAAGCAAATGGTGTATCTAAATTCAGAAATTTAAGTGAACTGAACAAAAAAGAAAGTCCTAGATTAGATATAGCAGTCAAAATATTAAAAATGATGGGAATAAAAGTAAAGAGAAAGAAAGACAACATTAATATTTATGGAAATCAAGATTTAAATTTGAATGGAAATTTTCATATAAAAAATTATCAAAAAGATCATAGAGTTGCCATGACAGCTGTGATAGCAGCACTTAGTTATGGTGGAAATTGGAAAATTGAAGATGTGGAAGAGTCAATTAAAACATCTTTTCCAAATTTTTTAAAAATTATCAAAAAATTAGGAGCAAAAATTAATTGAAACTGAATAAAAAACTTATAACAGTTGCTATTGACTCGCCTGCAGCGGCTGGAGCAGGAACTCAAGCAAAACTTATAGCAAAAGAATACAAACTATTCTATTTAGATACTGGGAAAATCTACAGGTACATAGGTTTATTAAAATTAAATCATGCAAAAAAATTTAATTATAAATTTATACGCAAAAAAATTAAAAAACTTAAAATGAGTGAATTGAGTAAAAAAAATTTATTGTCTGAAAAAGTTGCTATATCTGCATCCATTATAGCAAAAGACAAAAAAATAAGAAAGATTGTTCAAACATTTCAAAAAAAATGTGCTTATCATCCTCCTAAGAAATATCTAGGATCTGTATTGGATGGAAGAGATATAATTACTGTACAAGTTAAAGATGCAATGTTTAAATTTTTCATAACTGCTAGTCTTAATGTAAGAGCAAAAAGAAGATTTCATGAATATAAGCTTTTAAATAAAAAAATAACCTTCAAAGAAGTGTTAAAAAACCTTAGAAATAGGGATAAATCAGATAAAAAAAGGAAACATAGTCCTCTAAAAAAAACAAAAGATTCGATCTTGATTAATACTACTAAATTAAGTAAGAAAGCGAGCTTTAAAAAAATAAAAGCAATTATGGACAAAAAAATTTATAATTAATGGAAATTTACAAAGATCTATCATCCCCAGAAACAAAACAATTCGAAGAGCTACTTAATAGTCAATTATCAAAAAACAAAATAGAAGAAGGTAAAATTATTGAGGGCAAAATAACAAAAATTACAAATAAATATGTTTTTCTTTTTATTCCAGGCTTAAAAAGTGAGCCAGTAATAGATGTAAATGAAATTAAAATGATTGGAATTAAAGATGAGGCAGTTGAAGGAGCTACGATATCTGTTTTATTAGAAAAAATTGAAGATAAAAATGGAGATGTAATTGTTTCGGCGCTAAAAGCTCAGAAAATTAAAGGGTGGAATAAACTTGTTAAATGTTATGAAAATAACGAGTTGATAAATGGAAAAATAACACAGAAAACAAAGGGCGGTGTTATTGTTGAGCATGTTGAAACTGGATCTTTAATGTTTTGTCCCGGATCACAAATATCAGATAAGCCAATGAAAAGTATAGATCATTTAATTGGAGTTGAACAAAAATTTGCTTTGATAAAACTCGATATGGTAAGAGGAAATAGTGTAGTTTCAAGAAGACAGGTTGTTTCATCAAACAAAAAAGAGGACAAACTCAAAATAATAGAAAAATTTAAAGTTGGTGACATTATTAAAGATGCTGTGGTAAAAGGCTATTCTTCATTTGGTTGCTTTTTTGAGGTCAATACCCCAGAAGGAACTTTGGATACACTTTGTCACCTACAAGAGATAAGCTACAGCCGAGTTAATCATCCGGATGAAATATTTAATATTGGTGAAAAACATGATTTAAAAGTTATTTCAATAGATATGGAAAAATTACAAGTTGGATGTTCAATAAAACAGCTATCGCCTGATCCTTTTGAACATATTTCTAACTATGAAATAGGCAAAACTTATAAAGTTAAAGTTGTTAAAATAACTGACTATGGATGTTTTTGTGAATTAGAAGCAGGATTAAGCACCTTGCTACATTCAAGTGAAATGAGTTGGACTAAAAAAAATGTATCTCCAAAAAAATTATTTAAATTAGGAGACCAAATTGATTGTGTTATAACTGAAATAGACAAAGAAAAGAGAAGAGTTTCTATATCTTACAAATTGACTAGTGAGAATCCTTATAAAACCCTTGAAGATAACTATCCTGTTGGAGCTGATATAGATGCAGTTGTTAGTAGTTCAAATGAATATGCTCTTTATGTTAAACTTGGAGAATTTGATATTGATGGATTTTTGCATTCTAATGATCTTTCATTTACAGGCAAACCTGAAGAAGAGTTAGGTAAATACAAAAAAGGAGATAAATTAAAAGTTAAAATTTTAGAGATCAAAAGTAGCGAACAAAAAATTAGAGTTGGTCTAAAACAATTACAAAAAGACCCTTTTGACTGGTTTAAAGATAAAAAAATCAATGATCCTATAACTGTTAAAGTAACTTCATCAGATGCTAAGGGCTTAATGGTGAAGCCAGAAGGATGTGAGCTTGAGTTTTTAATTAAAAAATCACAAATAGCAATGAATTCTGCAGACGCTAGACCAGGAAGATTTGTTGGAGGAGAAAGAATTGATGCTGCAATAGCTGATTTAAATTTAGAAAAAAGAAAAGTTTCATTAAGCATAAAACTTCTTGAAGAGTTGATGAATGCTAAAGCAATAAAAGAGCACTCAAGTCCATTAAGTGGAAAAAATTTGCCTTTTTCATCGCTTTCTGAGCAGTTAGATGATAAAAAAAAGAAAAAAGAATCTGAATAAAAAAAAAATTGTCAGTTGTAAAATCAGACTTAATTAAAGAACTTTCGGACAACTATCCAAACTTTATTAGAAAAGATCTAATAAAATTGATTGATATAACTATAGATGAGATGCAAAATGCCTTAAAAAGAGGTGAAAGAGTTGAGCTTAGAGATATATTCACAATTGAACCTAGAATACAAAAAGCTAGGGTCTCTAGAAATCCTAAAACGAATGAAAAAATTAATACTCCTGAAAAAAAAACAGTGCTAATGAAAATTTCTAAAGTTTGGTCTAAAAAAATTAATGAAAAAGTTTAAAGTATTTATTGCTTGCGACAATTCCAGTATATCCAAAATAAAAAATATTATTAAGAAAACAAAAATTTCAAAAATTAAAATAGGATATAAGTTTGGTTTAGAATTTTTAAATTCAAAATATGGAAGAAATTATATATCAAAATTAAAAAATAAATTAATTTTTGCGGATCTAAAGTTACACGATATTCCGAATACCTGCGCATCTGCTGTAAAAGCAATAAAAGATTTGCATGTAAATTATTTAACTATACATATAAGTGCCGGCTTGGAAGCTCTTAAAGCTGCAAAAAGAGTTTCAGGAAAAACAAAGTTAATTGGAGTAACTACTTTAACATCATTAAATAATCAAAACTTAAAAGAAATTGGATATGATAAAAATATAGATAAACTAGTTGTTCATCAAGCAAAGTTAGCATCAAAAGCTAACATTGATGCAATAGTTTGTAGTCCTTACGAAGTAAAAAAAGTAAAAAAATTTTTCAAAAAAGAAGTCATTACTCCTGGAATAAGATTGAATTCAAAAAAAAATGACCAAAAAAGAATAATGACTCCTAAAAATGCATTTAAAAATGGAAGTGATTGGATTGTAATTGGTAGATCAATTACTAAAGGTGATATTAAGAAAAATATTCAAAATTTAATAAAACATCTTTACAAATAATGGAATCAAAAATTTGTGGAGTTAAAGATTCAGTTACTTTAAATTATATTATTAATCACAAGTATTCACCAAAATTTGTAGGCTTTATAACTAATTATTTAAAATCAAAAAGATATGTGGAACATGAGAATTTAAAAAAATTAATTAATGTAGAAAAAAAAGAGGTTAAATTTGTCTCTGTTTTAGTAAATCCAAATAAAAATATTTTAAATAAAATAAAGAATTTAAATTTTGATTATTATCAGCTTTATGATGTTAGTCCTGAAAAAACAAAAATAATAAAAAAAAAATATAATAGAAAAATTATTTCAGCTTTAACAATCGAAAATAAAAAAGATGTTGATAGATACAAAGAATATGCAAAAATTTCAGATATAATATTATTCGATAGTAAAGGTTATGAAAAATCAGCTAATTTTAACCATGCTCTTTTATCCCATGTTCCAAAATCTATAAATAAAATGCTTGCGGGCAATATCCAGTATAATGATGATCTTGATAAATATTCTAAAATAACAGATATTATTGATATATCTGGAAGTTTAGAAACCTCAGGAAAAAAAGATATTTCAAAAATAAATATTTTTTTAAAAAATGTAAGTAAAGTTAAAAATGAAAATTAAAAAAAGAATACCTTTAATTGACCAACACGATAAACTCGGTTTTTGGGGTGGAAAATTCGGTGGCAGCTATATACCAGAAACTCTTAAAAAACCAGTAGACGATCTTACAAAAAAGTTTTCTAAACTAAGAAATAATAAAAGTTTTTTAAAAAAAAAAGACTATTATTTTAAGAATTATATAGGTTCTCCAACCCCTTTTGTAAAATTGGAAAATTTATCTAAACATTTGGGAGGTGCACAAATTTGGGCTAAAGTTGTTTCTGAAGCTAATGGTGGAGCTCATAAAATTTACAATGCAACTGTTCATGCTTTAATTTGTAAAAGTATGGGAAAAAAATATATCGTTGGAGACACTGGTGCAGGTTACGCTGGAAAAATGTTAAGTATGGCGGCTAAAAAATTTGGTCTTAAGTGTAAAATATTTATGGGTGCAAAAGATATTAAAAGACAAAAACCTAATTGTGATGCAATGAGAAAAAATGGTGCCGAAATAGTTCCTGTATATACAGGAAGTCAAACTTTAGTTGATGCTGTGAGTGAATGCATGAGATATTGGGTCTCAAATTGTGACACGACTCATATGTGTGTTGGGTCAACCGTTGGGCCAAATATATTTGTAAAAGTATGCGGATGGAGTACGAGTCAAATCTCAAAAGAGCTTAAAGTTCAGATAAAAGAAGAATTTGGAAAGATACCAAAAAAAATAAAATTAATTAATTGTGTAGGAGGAGGAAGTTCCGCTTATGGCTTTTGGAGTGAATTTGTTGACTTTCCAAAATCACAAATAGAATTTATTGGTGTTGAAGCTGGAGGTCCAAAACATTCCAAATTGCATGCTGCACCATTAAGCAGAGGTGCAAAATTAGGAATTCTACATGGAGCTGCCTCTTATGTTTGTCAGAACAATGATGGTCAAATAAATGAAACTGAATCTATAAGTGCAGGTTTAGACTATCCAGGAGTAAGCCCAATTCATTGCTTTCTAAAAGATACAAAAAGAGCAAAATACACTTATGCAACTGACGAAGAGGCTCTAAGTGCTTACAAGCTAGTTACTAAATATGAAAAGTTAAATCCAAGTCTGGAGCCTAGCCATGCTTTTGCAGAAGCAATTAAAATTGCACAAAATTTGAATAAAGATGAAATAATAATTGTTAATTCATGTGGAGATGCAAAAAAAGATAGGGATATTTTAAAAAAAAGAATAAAAAATTATGTTTAATTCTATTAGCGAAGCTTTTAAAAAAGCAAAAAAAGAAAATAGACCTGCCTTACTGACATACACAGTTGCAGGCGATAGTACAAAAAAAAAATCTTTGGAAATTTTAAATTCAATTTCAAAAAATGTAGATATTTGTGAATTAGGCTTTCCCCATAACACTCCAATAGCTGATGGAGGTCAAATACAAACAAGTGCATATCGTGCAATAAAGAATGGAATAAAAATCAGAGATATATTCCAAATAGTAAAAAAATTTAAAAAAAATAAATATTCTAAACCATTAATTTTAATGGGCTATTACAACATGATATATCAATATGGAGAAAATAAATTTTTAAATGACTGTAAAAAATCAAAAGTAGATGGATTAATTGTAGTTGACCTTCCATGGCCTGAAAATAAAAATTTTGCAAAAAAATGTAAAAAAAATTCAATTAGTTTTATACAATTGCTATCACCTACAACCTCGAAGGCAAGACTCAAAAAAATTATAAAAGACTCTCATAATATGATTTATTATATAAGTATGCTTTCAACAACTGGGGGGAAGTTAAAAGTTTCTCCGAAAAAAATTCTTTTTAATTATAATGAAATAAAAAAAATTAGTCCTAAGAAAAATTGCGTTATAGGATTTGGTATTACTGAAAAAACAATTGATAAACTTAAAAAAGCTGACGGATTAGTTGTGGGAAGTGCAATTTGTAAAGAAATTACAAGAAGTTTAAAAAATAGACAAAATCCTGTCATAAATGTAAGTAAGATGGTAACTAAATTAAAAAATAAAATTTTATGAATTGGTTAACTAAAGCAATTAAATTTGGTGAAAGGATCAAGAGAGTTTTAAAAAAAAGACCCTCAAAAGAAGAAATTGAAAATTCTGAGTGGACGAGTTGTTGTAAAGGACCAATCTTAAAAAAAGAATTAGAAGAAAATTTATGGGTATGTAATTCTTGTGGAAAACATCATAGAATTAGTTGTAGACAAAGGTTTGATATTTTTTTTGGAAAAAACTCTTATCAAATATTAGAATCTCCAGTTCCAACAGAAGATCCATTAAATTGGGTTGATACAAAATCATATAAAGAAAGATTAAAAACTGCTCGAAAAAAAACTGATCAGAATTGTGCAGTAATGATAGCTAAAGGAAAAATTAATGGAATTGATGTTACAGCAGGTGCAATTAATTTTGATTTTATAGGTGGGTCTGTCGGAGCGGCTGAAGGTGAGGCAATAATTTATGGAGTGCAACATGCAATTGACAATCAAACACCTTATGTATTTTTTCCTTGTGGTGGCGGTCAAAGAATGTTTGAGTCTCCAATTGCATTAGCAAATATGACTAGAACTACTCTCGCAATTAATGAACTAAAAAAAAATAATTTACCATATATAGTTTGTTTTACTGATCCAACTGCCGGAGGTATAACCGCTTCATTTGCTATGCTTGGAGATGTTCATTTTGCAGAGCCAGGATGTTTAATAGCTTTTGCAGGAAAAAGAGTAATTCAAGCAACTGTGAAAGAAGAGCTTAGTCCAGATTTTCAAACTGCAGAATTTGTTGAAAAACACGGTTTTGTTGACAGAGTTGTTCAAAGAAAAGATATCCAAAAAGAAATAGTTGCCCTTTTATCAATATTGCTTAAGAAAAATTCTGAGGTAAATTCAGATAATCTAAATGAAACTTCAGAAAATATTGAGCCGCTTACAAAAACTGCATCCTAAAGAAATAGATTTAAGTTTAAATAGGGTTCAAAATCTTTGCAACAAATTAGGAAATCCACAAAATTTCATTAAGTGTATTACAGTAGTAGGAACCAACGGAAAATATTCAACTATTCAAGCATTAAGGGCAATACTCAAGGAAGCTAATATTAAATGCAACGTATACACTAGTCCACACATTCAAAAAATTAATGAAAGATTTATATACGATAACGAAGAAATATCTGATGATGATCTTGCAAAATTACTTATTCATGTTGAAAAAATAAATAATGGAGAAGCAATAACTTATTTTGAAATATTAACTGCAGCATACTTTTGCTGGGCTAAAAAATTTAGAGATAATATCAATATAATTGAAAGTGGATTATTTCACCGTTTTGATGCAACAAATATTATAAATAAAAACTTAGCGAGTATAATTACGTCTATTGGGTTAGATCATTTAGACTGGCTTCCTAAAAATGAGCAAACATTAGAAAAAATAATTTTTGAGAAAACATCAAAATTATGCAATTCAAATATAATTGTTGCAAGACAAAGTTCAAAAGAAACTCTAAATTTAATAAAAAAAAATATCTATAACAATAAATCAAATAAAATAATATTTAACGAAAATTATAGCTACTCATTTAATGAAAATGATTTCATATATTATGAAGATCAATTTGGAAGTTTAAAATTACCTCAACCAAATGTATTGGGTAGTTTTCAAATTGAAAATATATCAACAGCTATCGCTACAATCAGAAGCCTTAATTTAGAAGTAAATGATGAAAATATAAAAAAAGGTATAACTGAAATTCAAAGTATTGCTAGACTTCAAGAAATCAAAAAAGGTAAATTAAAAGATTTATGTAAAAATAATAAAATATACATTGATGGTTCTCACAATCCATTGGGTGCAAAAGTTTTAAACGAATACTTAAAAAATTTAAATTGTAAAAAACATATAATTTTAGGAATGATGGCAAATAAAGATCATGAAAAATACATAAGTTATTTTAAAAATATTTCTTCATTAACTACAATTGATATTCCAAACCAACCAAATGCAATAAAGGGCAAAGATCTAAAAAAAAAATTGAGCAAATTTCAAAATATAAAATTTAAAAATTCAATTATTGAAGCTATTACCTCTTGTCCAATATCTGAAAATGATATTATTTTAATTACAGGTTCTTTATATCTTGCTGGAGAGGTATTAAATTTAAATTAAATATTTTCTTTTATCCAAGAAACAATATCAGACTTAGGTGTTGCGCCAACTTTGGTAGACTTTAATTCTCCGTCTTTAAATAATAACATAGTTGGTATGCCTCTAACTCCGTATTTAGTTGGTGTATTAGGCTCTTCATCAATATTATGTTTTGCAATTGAAACATCATTTGACATTTCATCAGAAATTTCTTCTAAAATAGGTCCAACCATTTTACAAGGACCACACCATTCTGCCCAGAAATCAACTACTATTGGTTTTGAAGACTTTATAACTTCCGTGTCAAAGTTTTCGTCTGTTACTTTTAAAGTTGCCATTAGATTTTTATATAAAGTTATTATTTTAAATCAACTGGTAAAAAAAGCATTTTAAATTTATTAACATTAAGCATTTTCGTACTTTTTCTGAATAACCATTGCATAATCATTGAATTCATCTAGAAGTTTTAGCTTTTCATTATCATTTTCATTTGTATATTTTTCTCTCAAAGTATCAATTTCTGTAAATAAAGTAGGAATCGTCCACCATCTTTCTTTTCTTTCACTTAATAGTCTTTTTGCAATTTCTCTTTTAATTTTTTTAAACATATCCGCAGGTAAAGTTTCAGGCGCTTCCTGATAAATTATTTTTTTTCCAAAACCCACAAGTCTTTCATCATCAAATTTATCTAACAAATTTAATTTATCTTTCCACGATGCGGCATGCCAAGCAGGAAAAAGTGCAGTATCTTTATTTGAAGTAAATTTAGTATAAATACTTTCTTCAGCATAAATATCCTCCTGCGATTTTGACTGTTCCTTTTCTTCTGCTACTTCTCTTAAAGCTGTAAGAATATTTTGAGAAAATTTTTCATCTTTCTGAACTAGATTTGCTCTATTTTTTAATAAATTTAAATCCATGTTATTGTAAGGTTCTACTTTCATTCCAAATTCTGATCCAATAATTATCGGAGCTTTATTAGCTCTTATAGTTCTCAAAAACTTTGGAGATTTTTTCATTTCATTCTTTAATTCATTAATTGAAAGGTTTAGTAAAGATTCAACGTCGGTTCTTAGATCTACAGAATAATACCATCCATTGTAAATAGGATGAACGCAGTATTTGGGATGTAATGGTACAACTAGATGAAGTCTAGATTTGCCATAATAATATTCGTTAAGTGTTATTATTTCTCCCTTTTTTATAATTGTTTCTGTATCAGATTTATTCGCAGTTTTTAAAAAAGACTCCCAAGTATTTTTTTGTTTTTTTTTAACAATACTTAAAATTTTTGTTGTCAACTCAGCATCGGCTATTGCTGAGTGAGCATCACTTGTATCTAATCCTTGCATTCTTGCAAGTGACTCCAATTTAAATACAACATTATTTTTTTCATTTATTTCTGTTTGTAAAATTGAAGAGTCTACTGCATATGCCGCTCTTGCAATATTAATTCCATCATGACGCTTGTTAGGGGCTGCGCTTGAAATATAAGGATATCTTAGACCTTTAAAAAATTCTTTTCTAATAAGTTCTTCATCAAAACCTATTGAGCTCCAACCCAAAAATATTGCTGGGCTCCATTTTTTAAATATTTTTTCTACCTCTCCAAGCATTTGGTAATGACTTAAATTAGTTTTAGTAAGTTGTTTAATAGAAGTACGATTTACTATTAAGGCCATAGCCTGAAAAATTTCACCGTCAGGTAAACTACATCTTAAATTAAAGCGATCTATTTCTTTAAAATTTTGATCAACCAAAACTCCACCTATTTCAATTATTGAAGACCAATCTGTTGAGGCTCCAGAACTTTCAATATCCCATATAGCTAAATTCATAATTAAATCACTTTATAAAAAGCTAGGTTTTATGATGTTTTGGATAGTTTTTAAGGCTAAACTTAAGCATCTAAACAAGTAGCTGGTTAGTATTTTCTCTTTTATGAACTGATGAAATAAAGTCAAGCTAAATTATTAATTTCATTAAATTTTTTTAATCTACCTAAAAATAAGTTTTGATACATTGCTAATTCAGCTCCTTCAATTTCAAATTCTTGAAATAATATATCTTTTGTACAAAGTAGAATTATGCCTGCGTTCATTTTTGTTTCATAAACAATATCATGTGCCAAAGTATATGCACCCAGTTGGAGTAGATAGTCTTGAATAAAATCAACCTTTTTAGGTTTATTGCTCTGTTTAAAATCAATTATACAAATTTTACCTTTGTATTGAGCAATTAAATCTGCAGTACCAGCATATTTATTTGGGTAGTATAAAGTTTCTTCAATACCATATATCTCTTCGAGTTTACCCTTTAAACCTTTTTCAATAATTTCTTTAGCCATATTTTTATATTGTTCATTGCTTTCAAAAAAACTTTCATTGATTCTGCCTCTTAGATAATCTTCAATATATGAGTGCATAGATGTACCCCTGCTACTTGCTTCAGATTTAATTCTATTTGCTTCTTTATGTCCTACTCTCTCCTTCCAAAGCTCCAAAGATGCTTTATCTTCTTCAGATTTTGTAGCACTCAATATAGAAGTTACGCTTGGCAATTTTTCTTCACCAAATAAATATTTTCTCATTCCATTTTCAATAGATCTTGATGATTTTGGATAATTAAATTTATTATTCCACTTCATAGTATCTCTTA
>CACDOF010000008.1 GCA_902554315.1 uncultured Pelagibacteraceae bacterium | reverse complement strand
TTTTTTAGCAATAATAGGTTTGCTATCAACAGTAATTGCGGCTTTTTATTATTTAAGAATAATAAAAATAATTTATTTTGACCCACAGAAAGAGAAATATGAAACTAACCATAATATTGGACTAAAGCTTACATTGATTCTGTCAACATTATTTATTTTAACATATTTTATTTATCCTAGTGGAATTACTGAAATTGTTTCTAAAATAAACATTATTTAATGAAGTTTAAAAAGTTTTCTTTTAAAAAAGTTGGTAGCACCAACAATACAGCTATTAGATTAATAAAAAAGGGTATAAAAAAAGGAATTATTTTGTCAGAAACACAAACAAAAGGTAGAGGACAGAGGGGAAATATTTGGTGTTCCAAAAAGGGAAATTTATTTATGACAGTTTTTTTTGAAATTAATAAAAAATTATCATTAAACAAAATTATTAATTTAAATATAATGATTATAAAAAATGTAATAGCTAAAATTACCAAATCTTTAATTAGTATAAAAAAACCAAATGATATTTTAATAAATAAAAAAAAAGTTTCTGGAATATTACAAGAAACTATCTTTATGCATAATAAAAAATATTTAGTTGTAGGTATTGGAATTAACTTAATTAATAGCCCATCCGTTGCAAAATATGAAACAACATTCTTAAATAATTATAGCAAAAAAAAAGTTAATAAATTAAAATTATTTAACGAAATAAAAAATAATTATGAAAAAAAAATAAATTATTTTAAGATTTAATTATATGTACTTAATTGGAGATATAGGAAATACCGACATTAAAATTTGTTTATTTAGTTCAAATTTAAAGTTGATAAAAAAAATTAAATTTCCAACTAAAAATCTAAATAGAAAATTTGTTCATAAAAATTTATTCTTTATAAAAAAATTTAATAATAAAATAAAAAATATTGTTTTTAGCTCTGTAGTTCCTCAGTCATTTAAACTTATTCAATTTTCATTAAAAAAATTAACTAAAATTAAATGTATAGAGCTAAAGAAATGTAATTTAAAAAAAATTCTTAAAATTAAAGTAAATAAAAAACAAATTGGATCAGATAGATTGGCAAATGCTATTTCAGTAATCGATAATAAAAACAACTTTATAATTGTTGATTTTGGTACAGCCACAAATTTTGATGTTGTAATTAAAAATAATTATATAGGTGGAGTTCTTGCCCCAGGAGTTGAATTGTCATTAAATAATTTAATTGAAAAAGCATCTCTAATTCCAAAAATAGATCTAGCCAAACCTTCAAATGTAATTGGCAAAAATACAGAATCAGCAATAAGATCTGGCTTTTATCATGGTTATGTTGGCTTAATTGACAACATAATAAAATTGATTATTAAACAATCTGGCAAATCATTTAAAATAATTTTAACAGGTGGTTTAGCCCACTTGTTTAAAAATTCAATTAAAGGAAAAACTGAAATAAATAAAAATTTAACAATAAACGGAATTTTAAAAGTTGCGTCAAATTTAAAGTAAATGAATGAAGAATTAATATTTTGTCCATTAGGAGGATCAGGCGAAATAGGAATGAACATGAACTTGTTTGCCTATGGAAAGCCAGATAATCAAAAATGGATTATTGTGGATATTGGCGTAACATTCGCAGATGACGCCATACCAGGAGTTGATTTAATTTACCCAGACCCAGGTTTCATAATTGATAAAAAAGAAGATTTACTAGGTATAGTTTTAACACATGCCCATGAAGATCATATTGGTGCAATAGCTCATATTTGGCCAAAACTTAAATGTAAAATTTATGCAACACCATTTACGTCAGTTTTAATTACAGAAAAATTTAAAGAAAAAAAAATTGATATATCTAATTTTTTAAAAATTGTAGAATTAAATAGCACTATCAACTTAAAACCATTTAAAATTGAATTTGTTACTTTAACTCATTCAATTTTAGAACCTAACGGACTAAGAATTGAAACACCAGCAGGAAATATTTTACATACTGGAGATTGGAAGTGTGATCCAGATCCTCTAATTGGAGAAAATATTAATGCCAAAAGACTTAAACAAATAGGTGATGAAGGAGTTTTAACTATGATTTGTGACTCAACAAATGTTTTTAGTGCTGGCAGAGCTGGATCAGAATTAGATGTAAGAAAAAATATGTTAAAAGTTGTAGAAAGATTAAAAAAAAGAATAATTATTACTTCGTTTGCATCTAATGTAGCTAGAATGGAAACAGCTTTTTATTGTGCTGAAAAAACTGGAAGAGAAATATCTTTAGTTGGTAGATCAATGCATAGAATTTATAAAGCAGCTAAACAATGTGGATATCTTAATAAAGTTATTGAACCAATTGATTCTAGAGATGCTAAAAATATTTCTAGAAATAAAATTATTTACTTATGTACAGGTAGTCAAGGAGAACCAATGGGTGCTATGAAAAGAATTTCAAATAATATACACCCAGATGTTTTTGTTGAAAAAGATGATGCTGTTATTTTCTCCTCTAAAATTATACCCGGTAATGAAAAAAAATTATATAAATTACATAATGAATTAGTTCAACAGGGTGTAGAAGTTATTTCTGAAGATTCAGAATTTATTCATGTTTCAGGACATCCTAACAGAGAAGATCTAAGAGATATGTACAATTGGATCAAGCCTAAGTCTGTGATTCCTGTTCACGGCGAACATAGACATATGTTAGAGCACATAAGTTTTGCAAAAGAAATGCAAGTACCATACCCAGTTAAAGTTGAAAATGGCGATATAATTAGAATTTTTCCTGGTGAAAAACCTGAAATTTTTGACAAAGCGCCTAATGGTAAAATTTATTTAGATGGCAATATACCAGTTGAAGAAGATGCACAATCAATAAAAGAGAGAAAAAATATTTCTGCTAATGGATTTTTAGAAGCAACAATATTAATAACTTCAAAAGGTAATATTTACAAAAAAACACTTTTAACTTTCAGAGGTCTTCCAATTTATGAAAAAGAAGAATTTTCATTCGGTCTTGAGGAAAAGATAGAAAAAACTCTCAAATCCTTTTCACTTAATAACAAAAAACAAGAAGAAAATATGATAGATGCATTGAAAATAACATGTAGAAAATTTACAAAAGAAAAAACTGGGAAAAAACCAATAACAAATATAAACTTAGTTAGAATATAACTATTTAAAATGTACTTTTCAAAATCATTTATTCCAATATTAAAAAATAATCCAACAGAAGCTAAAATTAAGTCACACCAATTGATGTTGAGAGTTGGGATGATCAAACAATCCTCTGCGGGAATTTACTCATGGTTACCTTTGGGATTTAAAGTTATGAAAAAAATAGAACGAATTGTCAGAGAAGAACAAGATAGAGTAGGTGTTCAAGAAATATTGATGCCAACTATTCAATCAAGTGAAATCTGGAAAGAAAGCGGTAGATACGAAGACTATGGTGAAGAAATGTTAAGAATTAAAGATAGACAAGATAGGGAAATGCTGTATGGACCTACAAATGAAGAGTTAGTTACTGAAATATTTAGATCAAGTATAAAATCATATAAATCGTTACCACAATTATTATATCATATTCAATGGAAATTTAGAGATGAATTGAGACCACGATTTGGAATAATGAGATGTAGAGAATTTTATATGAAAGATGCATATTCGTTTGATCTTACAGATGATGATGCTTTCTTTTCATATAATAAATTTTTTCTTTCATATTTAAAAACTTTTAAAAGATTAAATTTGTCAGCAATTCCTATGGCTGCTGACACCGGACCAATAGGTGGAAATCTTTCTCATGAATTTATCATTTTGGCAGATACAGGAGAAAGTAAGATTTATACCGATAAAAGAATATTTGAAGTTGATAGTTCGTCTACCATGATCGAAAAATCTTCTTTGAATGATCTGAGAAACCAATATGAAAAATTTTATTCTGTTACTGATGAAAAATTTAACAAAGAAGAATTTGAAAAATCTGTCCCCAGTGAATTTAGATTAAGCACAAAAGGAATTGAAGTTGGTCATATTTTTTACTTTGGGGACAAGTATTCAAAACCCATGAATGCAACAGTAGACTTCAATGGTAAAAAAGAGTTTGTAAAAATGGGGTCTTATGGAATAGGCGTTTCAAGACTTGTTGGTGCCATAATTGAAGCAAAATATAATTATAATGATGAAATTATGAAATGGCCAATATCAGTATCTCCTTTTGATTGTGCCATAATACCAATGATAAGTAAAAACGACTCATCAAATTTGGATAAATCAAATAAAATTTTTGAGTATTTAAAAACAAAAAATATTGATGCTATTATAGATGATACAGATGAAAATATTTCAGCAAAAATAAAAAAGTTTAATCTTATAGGTATTCCATATCAAATAATTATTGGAAACAAAACTGAAGGAAGCCTTTTAGAATTTAAAGAAGTTGATGGCGAAACTCAAAAGTTAAATATTGATGAAATAGCATCACAAATTAGTAAAGCTAAATCAAATTGATTTCACAATTAGAAAAAGAAGTAACTTTAAGATTTCTCAAAACCAGAAAGAATGATGGTTTTTTAAATATTATTTCTATTTTTTCGTTTATAGGAATTTCACTAGGTGTGGCGGTCCTTATAATTGTTATGTCCGTAATGAATGGTTTTAGAACTGAACTAATTAATAAAATAGTAGGTTTTAATGCACATGCAGTCGTACAAACATATGATAAGCCAGTTAGTACAAAAATATTTAAAAATAATGATGTGCTAAAGAAAAACGTTTCAAGAATATTATTATCAAACGATGTGGAAGCAGTAATTTTAAATAAAAATAAAACAAAAGGAATACTATTAAAAGGATATTTTCATAAGGATTTCAAAAATTTTGAAATTTTAAAAAATGGAAAATTTATTGGTAAAAAAGGATTAGAAGAATATGACATTTCAATAGGCAAAGAATTAAGTTTTAATCTTGACCTTAAAGTTGGAGATAAAATTACAATAATGTCTCCAATAGGAATACAAACAATCGTCGGCTCTTTACCTAAACAAGAAATATTTAAAATAACTTCTATTTTTGATAGTGAATTATCAGAATTTAATAAGAATATTGCCTATATAAATTTAAATACTCTAGAGAATTTTTTTGAAAAAAATTCAGATTTACGTTTTATAGAATATTATTTTAATAATCCAAATGATATTAATGATTATAAAATTGCGTTATCTGCTATTCATCAAAATGAATATGTTTATACATGGGCTGATTTAAATGATTCATTATTTTCAGCTTTAAAAGTTGAAAGAAACGTTATGTTCATTATTTTATCTTTGATAATTATTGTTGCTGCATTTAATATTATTTCAGGTTTAACAATCCTGGTTAAAAATAAAACAAGGGATATAGGTATTTTAAAATCTTTTGGTGTAACAAACAATTCTATAAAAAAAATTTTTTTTTTAGTAGGTTTTATTATTGGAACAAGCGCAACAATCTTTGGAATAATTATAGGTACTTTATTTTCTTACTATGTAGAAAATATAAGACAGTTCGTCTCAAATGCCTTCAATGTTTCGTTATTTCCTGAAGAAATATATTTTCTTAATTCAATGCCATCTGAAATAGATCTAAATTCAATAATTTTAATAGCTTTTTGTTCAATAATAACAACCACAATTGTATCTATTTATCCAGCGGCTAAAGCCTCATCTCTAGATACTGTTAAAACACTCAAATATGAATAATTTTATTAAAATAAAAAATATAAATAAAAAATATAAAAAAAATAAATTGATTAAAGTATTGGATGATGTCTCATTCAATTTTGAATCTGGAAAAATATATTCTATAGTTGGACCTTCTGGATCTGGAAAATCTACATTATTAAATTTACTATCTTTAATAGACACACCATCATCTGGATCTATTGAAATTAATCAAATTAAGATAAATTTTAAAAATAAAATTGAAAATGATATTATTAGAGCAAAAAATATTGGAATTATTTATCAGGATAAAAATCTTTTGACAGATTTTTCTGCACTAGAAAATGTATATTTACCCAGTTTACTACTAACAAAAAATAAAAAACTTTCGGTTAATTTAGCTAAAAAAATTATTAAAAATATTGGACTTACATCAAGATTAAACCATTTTCCATCAGAACTTTCAGGAGGTGAAAATCAAAGAATAGCAATCGCTAGAGCTTTGATAAATAAGCCTGAAATCATATTAGCAGACGAGCCTACTGGAAGCCTAGATTTTGATAGCGCTAAAAAAATATTTGAAATTTTATTTAATCTTAAAAATAAAAAAAGAATTATAATTTTTGCAACCCACAATAGATTTTTTGCTAATATGGCTGATTGTAAAATAGAAATGATTGGTGGTAAAATGAAAATCATTAATGAAAGAATCAATTAATAAAACATTTAACCATTTTAAAATACATACTCAATTTTCTATTTGTGAAGGTGCTATTAAAATAGATCAATTAAAAGATTTTTGTAAAAAAAATAAAATTAAATCTTTGGGTTTATCTGATACATTGAATTTATCTGGAGCGCTAGATTTTTCAGAAAATTTATCTTCTGTTGGAACTCAACCAATTATTGGTACTCAAATATTATTTAAATTTAAAAATTTTACAGGTTTTATCCCCATTATAGCAAAAAATAATATTGGATATAAAAATATTATTGAACTTTCATCAAAATCTTATTTAGACAATTCAGATACCACAGAACCTCATTGTAACATTGAAGATTTATTAAACAAATCATCTGGTATAATTGCATTAACAGGATCGATAAAATGTTTAATAGGTGATCTTTTTAACAAAGGATTATTTCAAGAAATTGATGAAATAATCAGCAAATTATCACAAACCTTTAAAGATAATATTTATATTGAGATACAAAGACATAACGACATAAATGAAAAAGAATTTGAAAATTTTAACTTAAATATTTCAAAAAAATTTAATTTACCAATTATCGCTACAAATGAAACATACTATTTAGATAAATCAATGCATGAAGCTCATGATGCACTGATGTGTATCGGTAAAAAAACTTACGTAAATGATAGTAATAGACTAAAATTATCCAACCAACATTATTTTAAGTCTTCTGATGAAATGATTGAACTTTTTAAAGACTTACCAGAAGCTTTGGAAAATAATTTTAATTTACCATATAGATGTTCTTTTAGACCCACAACATCAAAGCCTATATTACCAAATATATCTTCTAATGATGAAAATACTAATGAGTTATTAATAAATGAAACCCATGAAGGTCTTAAGGATAGATTTTTAAATATATTTAATGAAAGTGAAAATAATTTTAAAAAAAATGAAAATTATAATTTATATAAAAAAAGGTTAGATCATGAAATTAAAATAATTCAAGAAATGAACTATTCTGGATATTTTTTAATAGTTTCTGATTATATTAAATGGGCTAAAAAAAATCAAATTCCTGTAGGTCCAGGAAGAGGATCTGGCGCTGGTTCGTTAGTAGCCTGGTGTTTATCTATCACAGACATTGATCCAATTAAATTCAATCTTATTTTTGAAAGATTTTTAAATCCAGATAGAGTCTCTATGCCAGATTTTGATATAGATTTTTGCGAGGAAAAGAGAGATTTAGTATTTGAGTATCTTACAACTAAATATAAAAACAGTGTTGCTCACATTATTACTTTCGGCAAACTTAAAGCAAGAATGGTTATAAGAGATGTTGGTCGTGTGCTAGGCTTACCGTATGGTTTTATAGATAGTATATGTAAAATGATACCATTTGATCCATCAAGACCCATGAGTTTACAAGAATGTATAAATGTAGAACCAAGATTGCAAAAACTAATTAATGAAGATAAAAGAGTTGATAGACTTGTTAAATTATCATTAAAATTGGAAGGTCTTAATAGAAATATAGCAACTCATGCTGCTGGTGTAGTTATTGCTGATAAAAAATTAACAGAAACAGTTCCATTATACAAAGATAGTTCAGCAGACTTACTTTTACCATCTACACAGTTTGACATGTATTCAGCTGAAAACGCTGGCCTAGTCAAATTTGATTTTCTTGGATTAAAAACTCTAACAGTGATTGATAAAACTCAAAAACTAGTTAACAAAAATGATCCTAAATTTAATATAACGAGTATTAATTACGAAGATCAGAAAGTTTATGACTTACTTTCTAGTGGTAAAACAGTTGGCTTATTTCAACTTGAAAGTTCTGGAATGAAAGATGCTTTAGTTCATATGAAGCCCAATCATTTAGAAGACATTATAGCTTTAGTGGCACTTTATAGACCTGGTCCAATGAGTAATATCCCAATATATAACGACTGTAAACATGGCATAAGAGAACCAGATTACCTACATCCAAAATTAGAAAAGATTTTAAAACCTACATATGGTGTAATAATATACCAAGAACAAGTGATGCAAATAGCTCAAATCTTGTCGGGATTTACAGCTGGTGAAGCAGATATTTTGAGAAGAGCAATGGGAAAAAAGAAAAGAGCTGAACTTGAAAAACAAAAACAAAGGTTTGTAGATGGTGCTTTTAAAAATGGCATTAGTAAAGAAATTTCAGCAGGAATTTTTTTAAAAATAGAACCTTTTGCTGAATATGGATTTAATAAAAGTCATGCCGCAGCATACGCTGTAATAGCGTATCAAACAGCATATTTAAAAACTTATTATCCTCACGAATTTTTCGCTGCCTCAATGTCAATGGAACTTTCTAATCAAAAAAAATTGAGTGAATTTTATGAAGAATTAAAAAGATTGAATATAAAAATTATTAGGCCAGATATTAATAAATGTATGGCAGACTTCACCTCAAATGGTGAAGAATTTTTATATGCTTTAGGTGCAATTAAAAATGTAGGTTATGAGGCAATTTCAAACGTTATAATAGAAAGAAAAAAAAATGGTGCATTTAAAAATATTAATGACTTTATTAATAGAGTTAGTCCAAAAGATATAAACAAACTTCAATTAGAAGGTTTGGTAAAAGCAGGTGCTTTTGATAACTTAAATATTAATAGACAATCCATATATAATTCAATACCTAATATAATTTTAAAATCAAAAAATAATTTTGAAAATAATCAAGCAAATCAAATTAATTTATTTCAAGAAGATGTTGAAATAAGTGAAAGCTATTTAGAAAAAACTGAAGATTGGAAAACAGAAATAAAACTTGCAAAAGAGTTTGAAACTTTAGGTTTTTTCATATCTGACCATCCTGTAAACCAGTATAAATCACTTTTTAATCAGTATAATATTGTAGATTTTGAAAATTTTGAAAAAAACGATGATATATTAAGTTCAAATATTGCTTGTACAGTTCTTAAGATTCAAGAAAAAAAAACTCAAAAAGGATCTTCTTATGCAATTGTTAAATTTTCAGATCTTTCTGGAACTTTTGAATTATTTATATTTTCAGATGTATTTGAAACTAATAGAGAAATTTTGATAGAAGGAAATTCTTTAATGATTACTTTAATGAAAAGTTCTTCGTCTGAAGATCATGCAAAAAAAAGAATAAATATAAAAAAAATCATTTCTTTAAAAGAAGTTTTAAATAAACCTATTGAACAACTAAAAATAAGAATAAAAGATATTAAAGATCTAGATAAATTAAAATTATTAGGTAACGTTGAAGGAAAAACTTCAGTATCATTAGAAATTGAAGATGATGAAAAAGTCTATCATTTTTTACTCAAAGATAAGAGAAAAGTAGACCATAATATAGTAAATTCAATGAATAGAGATGATGATATTAAAATTAATTAAAATAATACTTGTATTTTTTGATTAATTTTGTAATTACCTCTGTAAATTAACACGCACACAATTTCTGGTTTTATACCTCCGGTCCTTAAGTGGCAGTGATTGTGGTGGCATAACCGGGAAAAAATATGAATATACCAAATATAACAATCGAACAATTATTAGAAGCGGGAGTACATCTTGGACATAAAACTTTAAGATGGAATCCAAAAATGAAAAAATTTATTTTTGGAAAAAGAGATTCAATACATATTATTGATTTAACACAAACTATAGAATTAACTAAAATAGCACTAGAAAAAGTTTATTCAACCATCTCATCTGGAGGAAAAATATTATTTATATCAACCAAAAAACAAGCTTCTGAAGCTATAGCTGAGTTAGCAAATGAAACAAATCAATTTTACGTTAATTATAGATGGTTGGGAGGGATGCTTACTAATTGGGGTACAATTTCAAATTCAATAAAGAAATTAGAAAAAATTAATTCAGACCTCTCATCAGAAAACAGAGGATTTACAAAAAAAGAACTTCTAAAAATGAGCGGTCAAAGAGATAAGTTGCAGAGATCATTGGGTGGAATTGCTGATATGAAAAAAGTTCCAGATTTAGTGTTTGTAATTGATACAAATTATGAATCATTAGCTATTAAGGAATCTGTAAAACTTGGAATTCCAGTTATAGCAATTTTAGATACTAATTCAGATCCTGAAGGAATAGACTATCCAATACCTGGAAATGATGACGCAAGGAGATCTATAGATCTTTATTGCAATCTACTAAAAGAAACAATTAATAATGCAAAAAAAGATCTGCCTAACAATGTAGACTTAAATCAGGACTTAAATCCAAAAAATAATGAAACAGTTATTAAAAAAAATATCAAAGAAAAAAAGACTGAAGAAGTTGTCAAATAATCATAGTTAAATTTTAAAAAATGAGCGAAATTGAAAAAGTAAAAAAATTACGACAATCTACAGGTGCTGGCTTTAAAGATTGTAGTGCTGCATTGAAAGAATCAAACAATGATTTAGATAAAGCTGTAGAAATTTTAAGAATAAAAGGTATAGCAAAAGCTTCTAAAAAAATGTTAAGAGATGCTAAAGAAGGTGTAATAGTTATTTCAGGTAATGAAAAAAAAACTTCAATAATACAAATAAATTGTGAAACTGACTTCGTTGCAAAAAATGATGATTTTATTACTTTTGTTAAGGAGCTCAGTGAACTTAACAATGAATGTTCATCAGATTTAAGCAAACTCAATACCTCAAAAATGAAAAATGACAAAACAGTAGAGGAAAACCTTGTTGCATTAATTGCCAAAATTGGAGAAAAAATTACAATCGGAAAAATTAAAACTATAAATATTGAAAACTCAAAAAATTATATATATCAACACTCTATAATTAAAGATAACGTTTCTAAACTTGCGGTTATTGTATCTTTAGACGGTCCTGATAAAAATGATGTTCTCGATCTGTTTGGAAAACAATTATCAATGCATATTGCAGCCTCCAATCCAATTGCAATAACATCTGAAAAAATAGAAAAAAATGTTTTAGATAAAGAGCTTCAATTGATATCAGAGGAGCTTAAAAATTCAGGAAAACCCTCTGAAATTGCTGAAAAAATTAGTATAGGTAAAATTAACAAATTTAAAGAGGAAAATGCTTTGATGACCCAAGATTGGGTAATGGAACCAAAAAAAAAAGTTAAAGATATTATAAATGAAATAGGTTTAAATAATATTAAAATTAATGAATTTATTAGAATAAAGATTGGTGAGTAATGTTTAACGAAAAACTATATAAAGAAAAAATGAATAAAACATATGAAGTTTTTATTCAAGATTTGGCATCTCTGAGAACCGGAAGAGCCAACGCCAATATGTTGGATTTAGTAAAAGTTGATGTATATGGACAAAAAATGCCAATTAATCAATTGGGAAGCATAACGACTCCAGAGGCAAGAACAATAAATATACAAGTTTGGGATATAAATAATGTTACATTAATTGATACCGCAATTAAGAAATCAGAACTTGGACTTAATCCTCATATTGATGGTCAGCTTATTAGACTTCCAGTTCCAGATTTAAGTGAAGAAAGAAGAAATGAAATAAAAAAAATTATTAAAACCACAGGTGAAAAATGTAAAATATCTATTAGAAATATAAGAAGAGAAGCTAATGACGAATTAAAAAAAATGTTAAAAGAAAAAAATATTTCAGAAGATGAAGTTAAGAAAAATGAAAAAATAATACAAGAAAACACTGACGATCAAATTAAAAAAATTGATGAAAAAGTTATTTCAAAAGAAGAAGAAATAATGAAGATATGATTATACCCAAACATGTAGCCATAATAATGGATGGTAATGGTAGATGGGGTTTAAAAAGAAAAAAATCACGAAATTATGGACATAAAGAAGGAATTAAATCAGTTGAAAAGATAATTATAGCAGCAATTGAAAATAAAATAAAATTTCTAACTTTGTACACTTTTTCAACAGAGAACTGGAAAAGACCAATTAATGAAATTAATCTATTGTTTAATCTTTTAGAAAATTATCTAGACAAGGAGCTGGTAAATCTAAAAAAAAAAAACATAAGAATTAAAGTTTTGGGTAATATTAGAAAATTTCCACAAAATTTAAAAAAAAAATTAAAAATTGCTGAAAAAAAAACTAAAAAAAATAATAAAATTCAGATTAATATAGCTTTAAATTATGGATCAAGAGAAGAAATAGTGAACTCAGTAAAAAAGTTAAATAAATCATCATTAAAAATTAATGAGAAAAATATATCAAAACATTTATACACAAAAAATATACCAGATCCAGAGATATTAATTAGAACTGGAAATACAAATAGATTGAGCAACTTTTTAATTTGGCAATCAATATATACTGAAATATTTTTTGAAAAAAAGTTATGGCCAGATTTTAACAAAAGAGACTTTAATAAAATTATGAAAAAATTTAAAAATATTCATAGAAATTTTGGTGGTTTAAATTGACCGAAATTAAGAAAAGAATATTAACATCATTTTTTTTATTGATTTTTTTATATTTATGTTTTGTTAGTTATATATTTTTAACATTTGCTCTATTAATAATAGCATTTTTAACCTTAAAAGAATTTAATGATATTTTTGCAAAAATTTTGAATAAAAAAAAATTTTTGAATTTAATAATTATTTTTCTAACAGTTTGTTACATAATTATTTTTTCACTAAGTATTTGGCTTTTTTTATTATCAAATATAAATGAAAATAAGATCCAGTTACTTTTCCTTATAACCATATGCATTTCTACTGATATGGGCGGTTATATATTTGGTAAATTTTTTAAAGGAAAAAAAATCACAAAAATAAGCCCCAACAAAACATATGCCGGTATGATTGGCTCATATTTTTTATCATTACTTGCATCTAGTATTTTTTTTAGCGATCTTAATTTAAAAATAAATATTCTTTTATTAACAATTATAATTTCTACAATATCTCAGTTAGGGGATTTATTTGTATCTTACTTAAAAAGAAAAGCAAAAATTAAAGATACTGGAACTTTTCTTCCTGGACATGGAGGATTATTAGACAGATTAGATGGAATTTTATTTACCATTCCAATTGGAATTATAATAATATCCTTATAATGATAAAAGATTTAATAATATTAGGTTCAACCGGATCAATAGGCAAATCTACAATTAAAGTATTAAAAAAAAATAAAAAAAATTTTAAAATACATTTATTATCAACTAATTCAAATATAAATACTATATACAAACAAGCAATAGAATTTAATGTTAAGCATGTTTTGATAAATAATATAGTTAAATATCAAATTTTTGAAAAAAAGTTTAAAAAAAAAAAAATCAACGTCTACTTCAATATTGATGATGCCTTAAATAAAATTAAAAAAAAAGTATTTTGCACAATAAACGCTATTTCGGGAATCGATGGTCTTGAACCCACTTTAAAAATTGTTAAATATTCAAAAAATATATCCCTAGCAAATAAGGAATCAATTATATGTGGATGGCATTTAATTAAAAAGGAATTGGATAAGTATAAAACTGATCTTGTACCAATTGACTCTGAACATTTTTCAATTTGGTCAATAATTAAAAATGAAAATAAAGAAAACATAAAAAAAATATATTTAACTGCATCTGGTGGTCCATTTTTAAAAAAAAAATTATCAAAAATTCATAATATAAAACCTAAATTTGCATTAAATCATCCAAATTGGAGTATGGGAAAAAAAATTTCAATTGATTCTGCAACAATGATGAATAAAATATTTGAAGTGTTAGAGGCTATAAAGATATTTAATCTTGGATATGAAAATTTTGAAATTCTTATTCATCCTAAATCTTACGTTCATGCAATAGTTCATTTTAAAACAGGGCTTACAAAATTTATTGCTCATGACACCACTATGCAAATACCTATTTTAAATTCATTATATAAATCAAATGAAAAATTTTTTTTTAATAATAAAAATTTTAATTTCAAAATTTTAAATGGTGAAAATTTTATTAAACCAGATATAAAAAATTTTCCTTTATTAAAAATTTTAAAAAATAAATATTTGAATACATATTTTGAAACTATTTTGATTACCATTAATGATGAATTGGTTAAAAGGTATCTTAATAATAAAATTTCATATATTACTATTCATAAAACTTTACTTGATTTAATTAAAATGCCTTATTTTACTAAATATTTTAGATCATCTCCTAATAATATAAATGATATTAAAATTATGGTAAAAAAAACATTAAATTATCTTAACAAATATCTAAAATATAATGTTAATAAACTTGAATACAAAATTTAGATTAAATCTTTTTTTTATTTTTTTTGTTTCTCTTTTCAATTTCAGTTTGGCATTTTCTGAAATTTTAAATGATTTTAAAATTACCGGCAATCAAAGATTAGCAAAAGAAACCATCGTAATGTTTTCTGAACTTGATAAAGGCAAAATTATTGATCAAAATATTTTGAATAATGCAATAAAAAATTTATATAGCACTAATTATTTCAAAAAAGTTGAAATGAAATTTAATGATAATATTTTAGAAATTATAGTAGAGGAGAATCCAATAATTCAAACAATAAAACTTGAAGGAATTAAAAACAAGGAAATATTAAATTCATTGAGAGAAGTAACTAAAAAAAATGAAAAATATCCTTTTTTAATTAATAAAATCAAAGACCAAAAGAATTTATTAATTAATTCCTTGAGAAATTCTGGTTTTTACTTTGTTAAAATAAATACTAAAGTAATAAATAATACTAATAACTCTGTAGACATTATTTATGTTTTTGAATTAGGTGATAGAGCTATAATTAAAAAAATTAACTTTCTTGGAAATAAAGTTTTTAAAGATTCAAAATTAAGGAATGTAATTAAATCTGAAGAAGGTAGATTTTGGAAAATAATCTCTAAGGATAAATATCTAGATGAACGTAGATTACAAATGGATAAAAATCTTTTATTGAAATATTTTAAAAATAAAGGATATTATAATGTTAAAATTAAATCTACTTACGCAAAAACAATTGAAGATAAATTTTTTGAATTAAATTTTAACATAGACTCAGGTGAAAAATTTTATTTTAATGATATTTCTTTAAAAATTGATGACAATTTTGCTAATGAGAATTTTTTAAAATTAGATAAGATTTTTGAAAGACTTAAAGGGAAAAAATATTCTGTTAACTCACTAAATAATATTTTAAATGAAATAGATTTAATTGCTTTACAAAAAGAATTTGTTTTTATTAATGCAAAGTATAACGAAAAAATTGTTGAAAAAAATAAAATCAATATTGAATTTTTATTTGAAGATTTAG
Source organism: uncultured Pelagibacteraceae bacterium (assembly GCA_902554315.1). Lineage (GTDB taxonomy): Bacteria > Pseudomonadota > Alphaproteobacteria > Pelagibacterales > Pelagibacteraceae > Pelagibacter. The sequence goes on along the minus strand of CACDOF010000008.1, from coordinate 19,810 downwards.
AAAAGTTTTTCGTAGAGCAAATAAATATTTTTGGAAATTATATAACAGAAGAAAAAGTAATAAGAAATGCTTTAATTGTAGATGAGGGTGATGCTTTTAATAAAATTTTATTTAATAAATCAATTAATAATATTAAATCTAAAAGAATTTTTAGAACTGTTGAGTCTCAAGTCAAAGATTCTAAAGAAGCACAAAAGAAAATCATTGATATTTTTGTTGAGGAGCAGCCTACTGGTGAGATTTTTGCTGGAGCAGGAACTGGAACTTCTGGAACTTCAATTTCTGCCGGCATCAATGAAAAAAATTATTTAGGCAAAGGAATAAATGTAATTGCAAACGCTACCCTATCCGATGATCAAATTAAGGGTGTTTTTTCTGTTAATAATCCAAATTTTAGAAACTCTGACAAATCATTAAATATAAAAGTAGAGAGCATAACTTCAGATTACATGACAGATAGTGGATATGAAACTTCTAGAACAGGGCTAGGATTTGGCACAGGATTTGAACAATACGAAAACTTTTATGTTAATATGGATATATCAACGTATTACGAGAAACTTGAAACCTCATCTCAAGCTTCATCAACAATTAAAAAACAAGAAGGAGATTACTTTGAAAATTTATTTAAATATAGCTTGGTATTAAATAAATTGGATCAAAATTATCAACCTACAGATGGTTACAAAACAAGTTTTTCACAAGTTTTACCTATTTATTCAGAAGATTTGTCTATAGAAAATACATTTAATGCCTCAAAGTATTATTCCGTCGGAGATAATTTAATATTGTCAGGTAAAGTTTTTCTTAAGTCTGTAAATTCTATTGATGAAGAGGTTAGAGTATCAAGAAGAGTATTTATACCAAGTAGCAAATTGAGAGGTTTTGAGTCTGGAAAGATAGGTCCAAAAGACGGCACTGAATATGTAGGTGGAAATTATGGTACTGCAATAAATCTTAATACAACTTTACCCAATGTTTTAAGTGGATATGAAAATGTTGATGTAAGTTTATTCTTAGATGCTGCAAATCTCTGGCATGTTGATTATGATAGTTCATTAGACTCAGATAAAATAAGATCAGCCACGGGACTTGCAATCAATTGGTTTACTGTAGTGGGTCCTTTAACATTTTCTTATGCCATTCCACTTTCTGAAGCTTCTACAGATAAAACTGAGTCATTCAGATTTAGAATTGGAACATCATTCTAAATGAAAATATATCTAATAATTTTAATTTTTTTTTTTAAATTTTCTAATGTATTTGCTGAAACAAAAATTGTATATATAGACATTAATTTTATATTAAATAACTCAATTGTAGGTAAATCCTTAAATCAGTACCTTAAGTCTTTTGAAGATAAACATTTAAAAAAATTTAACGAAATTGAAGAAAAATTATTATTAAAAGAAAATAATTTAATTTCTAAAAAAAACATTATAGAAGTGACAGAATATAACAAAAATTTTGATCAATTAAAAAAAGAAGTAAAAAATTATAGAGTAGAACGTAAAAAATCAAATGATCAAATAAATAAAATTAAAATTGAAAGTACAAAGAAAATTTTGACTTTTTTAAACCCCATAGTAACAAATTATGTTGAAGAAAACTCTATTTCTGTTGTTTTACCTAAAAAAAATATAATTGTTGGTAAAAAAAAATTAGATATAACAAATATTATTATTAATATTTTGAATGATAATGTAAAAACAATTGATTTTTAATGAGTTATATTAATCCTTTTTTTAAAAAAAATAATAAAATCAATTTAAGTGATATATTAAAAATTCTTAATATAAAAAATTTAAAATTTAAAAACTATAAAATAAATGACATAAAAGATTTAGATAAAGCTTCTAAACAAGAAATTACTTTTTTAAATTCTGCTAAATATATCGATATCGCTAATAAAACTAAATGCCATACTATTATAACAAATAATAAGTGTAAGAATTTGCTAAAAAAAAAATTTACATTATTAATAGTTGATAATGTTTTTTTAGCCGTAGCAAAAGTTACTGAATTATTTTACCCAGAATCATTAGATGACACCTATGATGATAAAGTAACATTTGCTGATAAAAAAAAATTTAAAAATATAAAATTAGGAAAAAATGTTCTAATTGGAAAAAATGTTAAAATTGGAAAGAATTGTTTTATAGGCCATAATTCAATAATTGAGAGTAATGTAAAAATAGGAAATAATTGTATAATTGGATCTAATGTAGTTATTAAGAAAACCATTATTGAAGATAATGTAAATATATTGGATGGTTCAATTATTGGAAAAAAAGGATTTGGTTTTTTTCCTGGAAAAAATGCCAATATCAGATATCCACACATTGGCATGGTAATAATAAAAAAAAATGTTGAGATTGGCTGTAATAACACAATTGATAGAGGGTCAATTTCAAATACAGTCATAGGTGAAAATACATTTCTAGATAATCAAGTACACATTGCCCACAATGTTAAAATTGGCAAGAATTGCATTATAGCCGGCCAAGTAGGTTTTGCTGGAAGTTCTATTCTTGGTGATAAGGTTATGATAGGAGGTCAAGCTGGAATTTCTGGACATATCAGAATAGGAAATAATGTTAAAATTGGTGGAGGAAGTGGAGTAATAAAAAATGTTCCTGATAATTCAAGAGTTATGGGTTATCCAGCAAAAGATATTAAAAATTTTATAAAAGATAATAAGAATGGATAAGCTTAATAAAACACAAATAAAAGAATTACTACCTCATAGAGAACCTATGCTATTAATTGATGAACTTAAAGATATTAAAAAATTAAAATCTGCCACAGCTATTGTAAATGTTAAAAAAGATAGTTTTTTTGTAAATGGTCATTTTCCAAATGAACCAGTAATGCCTGGAGTTTTAATAGTTGAAGCTTTTGGTCAAGCCGCGGCAGCGTTAACAGCTGATGGAATTGATAAGTCAACTTATGAAAATAAATTAGTATTTTTGATGACAATCGAAAAAGCTAGGTTTAGAAACCCAGTAATACCAGATTGTATCTTGGAATTAAAAATTGAAGCAGTAAGATCACACGGCAGAGTCTGGAAGTATAAGGGTGAAGCTTATGTAGGCGAAAAAAAAATGGCTGACGCGCAATGGGCAGCCACAATAGTAGATAGAAAGAAATAAATAGTAGCAATTGTTGATAAGCAATTATTAACAAATTTGCTATTTATTATTTGTGATCCATAATACAGCAATAATTGACAAAAAAGCACAAATATCAAATGATGTAGAAATTGGACCTTATTGCATAATTGGTCCAAAAGTTAAAATCGGATCAAATTGCAAATTACATTCTCATGTAAATATTGTTGGAAATACATCTATTGGAAATAATAACGTAATTTATCCGTTTTCGTCTTTAGGCACACCACCACAGGATCTAAAATATAAAGGTGAAGAAAATTCATTAATTATAGGAAATTATAATAAATTCAGAGAATATGTGAATATAAATCCTGGAACATTGCAAGGTGGCACTATAACAAAAATAGGAAATAATAATTTGTTTATGGTCTATTGCCATGTAGCACATGATTGTAATGTTCAAGACAATGTAGTTCTTGCAAACAATGTGCAAGTTGGAGGCCATGTTTTAATACAAAATAACGCAATTATAGGTGGTAGTTGTGCAATACATCAATTTTCAAGAATAGGTCAATTTGCAATGATTGGCGGCATGACAGGAGTATTAAGCGATGTGATACCATTTGGATTATCTTTAGGAAATAGAAATAACCTTAATGGGTTGAATTTAATTGGCTTAAGAAGGGCTGGAATTTCAAATGAAGATATAAAAATAATGCAGAGTTCATATGAAATAATATTTAGATCGTCAAATTTTAGAACAAATATTGAAAATCTTGATGAAAAACAAGCAAGCAATAAATATGTAAAATTAATAATTGAGTTTATAAATTCTGATAAAAAAAGACCAATATCAATTCCTGAAAATTTAAAATGATAGGATTATTTTTAGGTGAAAACCAACTTCCTTTAGAAATTTTATACAAACTAAAAAACAAGAATATTAAATACTTTGTAGTAGATTTAACAAAAAATAATAGATTTAAAAGAGATAAAAATAGTTTTTTTATAAATATTGGTAAATTCGGTAAAATTTTAGAATTAATAAAATCAAAAAAATGTAAAAAAGTTTTATTTGCAGGAAATATAGTTAAACCAACTATTTCCAAATTAAAATTAGACTTTAAAGGAGTTTATTATTTACCTAGAATAATAAAAGCTTCAAAATTAGGTGATGCAGCCATACTTAAAGAATTGATTAAAATATTATCTGAAAATAAAATTTCAGTAATTAAGTTAAATAAATTTAATCCAGAACTTACATTAAAAAAAGGCTTTTATACAAAAACTAAACCATCAAAATCAGATATGAATAATATCAAAAACGGAATTAAATATTTAAAGAAAGTTAATTCTTATAATCATACTCAAGCTTTAGTTATAGATAATAATAAGATTATTTCATTAGAAAAAAGAAGTGGAACTAAGCAAATGTTAAAATCAATTAAAAAAAGAAAAGTAAAAAATGCCATTTTAATTAAAATACCAAAATCCAAACAAGATTTACGTGCTGATCTACCTACTATTGGTATTGATACATTAAAAGATTGTAAAAAAGCTGGAATAAATGGAATAGCCATTAAAGCAAATCAAAATGTATTTTTAAATAGAAATAAATCAATTAAATTTGCTAATAATAATAAAATATTTGTTGTTGCGGTATGAAAAAAATATTTGTTATTACGGGAGAGCCATCTGGCGATAGATTAGCATCAGAAGTTATAAAAAATATTAAAAATAAAAGATCTGATATTGAATATTTATCTGTAGGTGGCAAACATTTAAATTCTATTGGTGTTAAATCAATATTTGATCAAAGTGAAATTACTTATTTAGCTTTTACAGATATTATTTTTAATTTATTCAAAATTAAAAGAAAAATTAATGAAACTGTGAGTAAAATAATAGATTTTAAACCTGATATTTTATTTAGTGTTGATAGTCCTGATTTCACCTTAAGAGTGTCAAAGATAATTAAAAAAAAAAATCCAAATATTAAAACCATCCACTTTATTGCTCCTAAAGTTTGGGCATGGAGACCAGGAAGAGTAAAAAAAATGAAAAATTTTTTGGATCACATTCTTTTATTATTTAATTTTGAAAAAAAATATTTTGATAAAGAAAATTTAAAAAATTCTTTTGTAGGTCATCCTCTTTTAGATCTAAAGGTTGAAGAAAAAGTCGAAATTAATCAATTGTTTAGTGAAAAAAAAGTTATTTCTGTTTTTCCTGGTAGTAGACGATCAGAAATAAAATTGCACGCGCCAATACTTTTTGATTTTATAAAAAAAATGAACAGCAAAAATAATAGTTTTAATTATGTTTTTCATTCTACAGATAGATTTAAAGATTATCTAAATAATCTTTTAAAAAATCAAAATATAAATAATGCTCAGGTAATTTCTGATGATAAAATTAAATCTGCAGTAATTAAAAAATCTATTTTTGCTGTTGTTAAATCTGGTACTGTTTCATTAGAAGTATGCAAAGAAGGAATACCTTCAATAATAATTTATAAAATGAATTTTTTAAATTTTCTAATAGCAAGAATATTTTTAAAAATTAGATTTGCAAACATGATAAATATCATAAATGATAAAGAAATATTACCTGAGTTAATTCAAAGAGATTGTAATGCGAATGAAATTTTTAAAACTGTTTATTATTTTTTAAAAAAACCAGATTTGATTGATAATCAATTAGCACAAGTTAATAAAACTATAAATGATTTAACTTCAAAAACTTCATCAAGTATTGAAGCATCAAAAGTTTTATTATCATATTTGACTTAATCTTTTTTTCACTTCATTTTTGCCAAGAGCTATTAATATTTCGTATATACCTGGACCAAACTTAGATCCTGTTAAACATATTCTCAAAGGCTGTCCTACACTTTTAAAGTTTATACTATTTTCTTTAATTAAATCATTTACTATTATTTCTAACGTTTCTTTTTTAAATATTTCTATTTTTTCAATTTTTTCTAAGAAACTTTTGATTATATTAATTGATTTTTCATCAACTAAAACTTTGTCTTCTTTATTTATTATAACATTATCTAGTAAAATAAATTTTGAATTATTATAAATATCCTCAAGTGTTTTAGCTTTATTTTTTAAAAATGTTAAAGAGGCTTTAATTTTTTCCTCTTTTGTAATATCAATTGGTTCTTTATATTCATTGCAATATATTTTTAAATGATCATATAAATTGCTTTCATTAATATTTTTTATATAATGTTCATTCATAGACATTATTCTACTTACATCTAATTTAGATGGTGATTTACCTATACCCTCAAGATTAAAAAATTTAATACTTTCTTCCAAATTAAAAATTTCTTTATCTTTATATGACCAACCAAGCCTTAAGAGATAATTTCTTAGGGCTTCAGGCATTATTCCAATTTTTGAATAATCTTCTAAGGTAGAAGAATTGTCTCTTTTAGATAATTTTTTACCTTCTGAGGTATGTATTAAAGGAATATGTGCAAATAACGGTATGTTCCAGTCCATAGCTTCATAAATTTGTATTTGCTTAAAAGTATTTATTTTGTGATCATCGCCTCTTATAATATGTGTCATTTTCATTTTATAGTCATCAACAGATGCCGATAAATTATAAGTTGGAGTTCCATCTTTTCTTAAAATAATGAAATCTTCAATTGTATTATTATCTATTTCAATCTTTCCTTGAACTAGATCATTTAATTTTGAAGTTCCATCGATTTTACTTTTAAATCTAATTACAGGTTTAATATTTTTTGGAGCATCTGTATCATTTTTTTCTCTCCATTTTCTATTATAAATATAGGGAACTTTTTTTTGTTTAGCTCTTTTTTTTTGCTCCTCTATTTCTTCAGTAGTACAGAAACATTTGTAAGCTTTGCCTTTTTTTAATAATTCATTAACTATATTTACGTGATCTTGAATTTTTTTTGACTGTATATACTCATCACCATCATGCTCTATTCCAATCCATTTTAGTGATTTAATTATTTGTTTTTTGAATTCTTCTTTGGATCTTTCTTTGTCTGTGTCTTCAATTCTTAAAAAAAACTTTCCACCATTATTTTTTGTATATAACCAATTAAATAAAGCTGTTCTTACACCACCTATGTGTAATGGACCAGTGGGTGAGGGAGCAAATCTTGTTGCTACTTTAGACATCTAAAATATTTAGACTATTTTTTTAAAAGTTTCTATATAAAGATACTAGAATTCCTTGAACTTTCACTCTATCAGGACCAAATATTTTGGTTTCATAATTTCTGTTTGCACTTTCTAAAGCGATAGTTTTACCTTTTATTCTGATTCTTTTTAGCATTGCTTCACTATCGTCAATTAATGCAACCACAATTTTTCCATTATCTGCTATTTCAGTTTTTTTAACAATAACAGTATCTCCATCATTAATACCAGCTTCAATCATAGAGTCTCCTTTAACTTTCAAGCCAAAAAATTCTCCATTTTTCTCAATGTTATTAGGTAGAGGTATTCTGCTAACTTCATTTTGAATAGCCTCAATAGGTGTTCCAGCAGCAATATTTCCTAAAACAGGTATTTCAGGACTATGATTTTCATTTTGATTTGTTTCATCTAAACCACCTTTTATTACACTAGGAGAAAAACTATTATAAATATCATTTGCTGAAGCAGTTTCGGGTAGTTTTATTACTTCTAAAGCTCTAGCTTTGTGTGCAAGTCTTTTTATAAAACCTCTTTCCTCCAAAGCGCTTATTAATCTATGAATTCCTGATTTGGATTTAAGATTAAGAGAATTCTTCATTTCTTCATAAGATGGCGAAACACCAGAAGATCTCAACTTCTTGTTGATAAATAAAAGCAAGTTTTTTTGTTTTTTTGTTAACATAGAACAAATATCGTACAGATTCTGTTCTACAAAAGTTCTTCAAATTTAACAACAGTAAAAAAAACTAGTAAATATGATGTTTTTTAGACTATAAAATAGAGAAAATATTATTTTTTTCTAAGTTTTTTAAAATTGATTCACCTATTAAAAATGTTCTTATACTAGTCCTATTTTTTATTTCTAAAATATCATCTTTGTTTTTAATTCCACTTTCAGAAATTAGGGGAGACTTGTGATTTGATAAAATATTATGAATATCATAAGTTGTATTTATATCTGTTTTAAGTGTTTTCAAATCTCTATTATTAATTCCTATTAATGCCTCAGTGTATTTTAAGGATATTTTTGCCTCATCAACGGTATGAACTTCAACAATTACTGACATATTTAATTTTAAAGCTTCATTATAGAGTTCATCAGCTAAATCTTCTGAAATACCAGCAAGTATTATTAAAATTGCATCAGCACCATAACTTTTTGCAAGATGAACTTGGAATTTATCAACAAAAAAATCTTTACACAAAATGGGTAATTTAACTTTTTCTTTAATTTCACTAATATGTATCAGTTTACCTAAAAAAAAATCTTCTTCAGTTAATACAGATAAGCAAGTTGCTTTATTTGAATCATATATATTAGCAATTCTTACAGGGTCATATTCTTTTATAATTACACCTGCAGAAGGACTGGCTTTTTTAATTTCAGCGATTACAGATAATTTATTTTTATTATAATTATTAATTATTTTTTCTTTAAAATTTATAAAACTATTATTTAAACTAATTTTTTTTTCAATAGATTCTATGCTAACATCTTTTTTAAGTTTATCAATTTTCAAAATTTTATTATCTATTATTTTTTTAAGAATATTGTTAGACATTTGTTAGTAACTTTAAATGTTCATAAGCTTTTCCAGACAGAATAAATTTTCTTACGTTGTCATAAGATTCTTTAAAATCTGAAAATTTTTCTATAACAATTAATCCAGCAGCCGCATTTAAAGATACTGCTTTTGAAAAATCGTTATCCTTACCTTTAAAAATTTCAATAATTTTACTGGCATTAAACTTTGCATCATTTCCAACTAAATTTTCAAACTTTTCTGCATTTACATTTATTTTATTTGGATCTATTACAAATTCTGATATCTCATTATCTTTTAACTGAACAATATTAGTTTTACTGTAAGGAGAAATTTCATCTAATCCATCTTCACTATTAACTATCCATGCAAATTTTATATTTAAGTTTTTTAATGCATTTGCAAAAACCTTGAGAAGTTTTTTGTCAAAAACTCCAACAACTTGTCTATTGACAAGAGCTGGACTACTTAAAGGTCCAATCATATTAAATATAGTTCTTTTTCCTATTTTTTTTCTAGTTGGACCAACATATTTCATTGCCATATGATAATTTGGTGCAAACATAAAACCAAAATTATATCTATTAATTTGGTCCTCTATATCTTTAGGTTCTAAATTTATTTTAATATTTAATTCTTCCAAAACATCTCCAGATCCGCATTTAGAAGAAACAGCTTTATTTCCGTGTTTTGCAACTTTTACACCCATACTTGATAATAAAATAGCTGCAGCTGTAGATATATTTAACGTATTCATCCCATCTCCACCAGTGCCACATGTATCAACACAATTTTCAACATTAACTCTCTTAGATTTGTTTCTTAAGACATGAACTCCTCCAGCTATTTCATCTGAAACTTCACCTTTAGATGATAATAGAGTTAAAAAATCAAAAATTTCTTGATCAGAAGCATTTCCACTCATCAAAATTTCAAAAGCATCTTTTGTTTCATTAAAATTTAAATTTTTTTTATTTCTTAACTTTTCTAGGAAATTTTCCATTATTCCATCACAAAATTTTTTAATATTTTCAAACCATATTTTGTTTTAATACTTTCAGGATGAAATTGCACTCCATGAACTTTGTATATTTTATGTTGAATAGCCATTATAATTCCATCCTTAGTTTCTGCGGTAATTTTAAGATCTCTAGATAACGTTTTTTTATTTATAATCAAACTATGATACCTAGTTGCTTCAAAAACCTTTGGTAAATTTTTTAGAATACCTTTATTGTCAGAAAATATTTTACTTGTTTTTCCGTGCACTAATTTTTTTGCTTGTACTATTTTAGATCCAAAAACTTGACCAATAATTTGGTGACCTAAACAAACACCAAGAATTGGGATTTTTTTATAAAGTTTTTTTACAATATTTAGGCAATTACCCGCTTGATCAGGATTGCCTGGACCAGGCGAAATAACAATTTTTTTATATTTTTTTTTAATTATATCTACAGATTTAATTTTATCATTACGAACAACGTCAACATCTGAAAAATTTGATAAATAATGATACAAATTAAAAGTAAAACTATCATAGTTATCTATCAATATTATTTTCATAATTTTATTCTAATGCTTTCAATAATGCTTTAGCTTTATTTTCTGTTTCTTTAAATTCATTTATTGGCTTGCTATCCGCTACTATTCCAGCCCCAGCTTGAACGTAAAATTTATTGTTTTTTGTTATAGCAGTTCTTAAAGCTATACAGGTATCAAAATCTCCATTAGCTGAAAAATAACCAATTCCACCTGCATATACTTTTCTTCTAGTTGTTTCTAATTCGTCAATTATTTCCATTGCTCTAATTTTTGGTGCACCCGAAACAGTTCCTGCTGGAAATCCAGATAATAAAGTATCAAATTTGGTATATTTATTATTAAATTTACCTTCTACATTTGAAACTATATGCATAACATGTGAATATCTTTCGATTTTGAAACTTTCTGTAACTTTTACTGTATTAATTTTAGAAACTTTTCCCGCATCATTTCTTCCAAGGTCAAGTAACATTAAATGTTCTGATAATTCTTTTTTATCCTTTAATAAATCCTTTTCATAAAATAAATCTTCTTTTTTATTTTTTCCTCTAGGTCTAGTTCCAGCAATAGGTCTTATTGTAATTTTGTTATTTCTCAGTCTTACCAATATTTCTGGACTGGCACCAATAATTTGAAAGTCATTAAAGTTAAAAAAATACATAAATGGCGAAGGGTTTGTTTTTCTAAGTTTTTTGTAAATTTCTAAAGGTTTTTTTGTAAGCTTGGTCTCAAATCTTTGACTTAATACAACTTGAAAAATGTCTCCAATTTTTATGTAATTTTTTGCTTTTTTAACATTATTAATAAATTTTTTTTTTGATATATTTGATAGTACTTTTGAACTCTTAATAGTTTTACTTTGAATATTTCTAACTTTATAATTCGATAAAAAAACCATTTGTTCTATCTGATTTTTTATTTCTTGATATTTTTTTTCAAAGTTACTTACTTTTTCGTCATTATATAAATTTACTATATAAAATAATTTTTTCTTTATATTGTCATGTATAACTAAATTTTTTGGTCTTAGAATTCTAGTATCAGGAATATTAAAATCATTATTTGTATTATTTGGAATTTTTTCAATATATCTAATTATATCATAAGAAAAATATCCTGAAATTATAGAACTTATCGGTGGTAATTCTTTAGGTATTTTAAAACTGAAGTCTTCTATAATATTTTCAATAATTTTTTTTGGTTTTTTTTTTAAAATACTAATTTTTTTTTTATAAAATAATTTACATTTGTTATTATCAAATTCCCATATTTTATCAGGATTTTTTCCAAAAATTGTATATCTACCTTTGATGAACCCTTTTTCAACAGACTCAAAAACAAAGCTATTTTTTTCTATTAAAAAATTATTAATAAGATTTTCAATTTCTTTAGATCCATTTGTAGTTGTAGAATAATATAAAATCTGATTTTTTTTCCTCAAATATTGAGATTTAAATTTTTTTAGATTTATATTTAACATTATCTAAAATAATTTTTAACTCTATCCATTGTTTCTTTGAAAGTTCTAACTTTATATTTTGAATTTAGAGAGAAATCATATGATCCATTAATTTCGTTAATTATTTTATTATTTGATTTAATTTGGTACTCTTTAGTTTTTGGATCGTTTTTAACTAAATCTTTAGTGTATATATTTTTAAGATTTGCTAAGAATATTTTATTATTATTTCCAGTAATTAATACAAAGCTTTTGTTTGGTAATGAATAAATTAATTTTACCGAATCTTCATCAAATATTTCTTTGTCATTGATATTGTTTATGGTTACGTTTTTAATATTATTTTTATTTTTTGCAATTTTTACAAAATCATTATTATTAAATTCTTTATCTTCAATTTTTTTATAAAGATCTTTATTGAATTCATATTTTTTTTTAAGTATTAAATTATTTTTAACTTGAGTTAAAAATCCTTCTTCAGATATATTTGGCAAAATCTTATCTATTTTGGATATTTCAAATAATAAAAAATATTCATTTTTATCAACAAGTTGTATTTTATCATCATTTCTTTTTGAGTAGATAAATTTTAATATTTCATCTGATTTATTATCACTTTTGTATTGATTATAATTTTTTACTTTAAGATTATAATTATTTTTTATTTGATTTATATTTGATCCATTTAAAATACTATTCTCTATATCATCAATTTTTTTAAAAAATTCATCATTAAATTCATTAATTTCAACTAAATCTTTTGGAGTAATTTTTGCATAAGAAAAATCTATATAATCTTCTTTTAACATTTCTTTATTTTCTTCTATAAAAATATTAATTTCATTAGGTGTTATTGTATTATTATTTACTAGATCTAAATCAAAATAGCTTATCTCTACTTTTTTCTGCTCACTAATAAAATATTTATTTTTTAAAAAATATGGTGATTTAATTCCACCACTAATATAATTGAATAAATTTCTTTTTAGTTCTTGTTTTTTAAGTCTTGCTTCGAAATTTGGTGCACTTAAATTATTTTCTAATAAAAACTTTTCATATTTTATTCTTGAAAAATTATTTTTATCGTCGAAGAAATTAGAATTAGACTTTATTTTACTTACTAATGATTTTTCGGATAAATTAACATTTAATTTTTTGATTTCCATATCCAATATTTTTTGTGAAATTAAATCTGATAATATCCTTTCAAGAATATTTTTATCGATATTTGCTTTTATTACCTCATTTGTTAATCTTGAATTATTAATATAGTTAATAAAATCTTTGGTTGAAATTGTTTCATTGTTTATTTTTGCTATGTTATTAGTATTTCCACCACTAAAAACACTACCCATTCCCCAAAAAACAAAAGGTATAATAATTATACCGACCACAACCATTGCTAATTTTGAGTTTGAAAAACCTCTTAATTTATTTAACATATTAACAAAAACTTTAATTTATTGATCTATAAAAAAATAAACATATAAATTAAATTATTCTTTATGACAAACAATAATATGTATTTCGTAGCTAATTGGAAGATGTTTGGCAATTTAAGATCTATTAAATCAACTAATAATGTTCTCAAACTTACGAAATCGAAAAAATTTCAAAAATTAAGAATTATATATTGTCCACCATATACATTATTGGATGCTCTTATAAAAAAAACCAAAAATTCTAAAATTTCAGTAGGAGCTCAAAATTGTCATTACAAATCCGACTATGGTGCTTATACAGGTTTTGTTAATGCAAAAATGATTAAAAATATAGGAGCTAATTATATAATTTTGGGACATTCTGAAGCAAGAATAGAAGGCGATGATGATAAAAAAATAAATTTTAAAATTAAATCTGCTTTAGATGCTAAATTAAAAGTTATTTTTTGTGTTGGCGAGTCTTTAAAAAATAAAAATAGCAATAAAACTAGCCAAGTTATAAAAAAGCAAATTAATGTTGGTTTAAAAAAAATTAATAATTATAAAAATATAATAGTTGCTTACGAACCTGTATGGTCAATTGGCACGGGCATATTACCAAGCAAAATTGAGTTGGAGAAAAATATTAATTTTATAAGAAAACTTTTAAACAAGAAGAAAAATGGAAAAAAAGTTATTATACTTTACGGAGGATCCGTAAATTCATATAATATCAAAAATTTAACAAAAATTTCACAAATTAAAGGATTTATTGTGGGTGGAGCATCTCTTAAAGCAAAAAATTTCATTGATATAATAAAAAAATCAATTATTTAGACCTCGTGGAAAATATACTTTTAATTATTAATATAATCCTTGCTGCTATATTGGTGGCTCTGGTACTTGTTCAAAAATCTGAGGGAGGAGCTTTGGGAATTGGAGTTTCCCAGGACAATTTCATGTTTTCAAGATCTGCTGGAAACTTTCTAACCAAAGCAACATCTATTGTAGCCACTTTATTTATAATTTGTAGTCTTGGTTTGACTATTATTTCTAGAGGAGATTTGGCCCCAACAATATCTGTAATTGATAAAATTGAGGAAAATGCAGATGAGGCACCAAAAGTTCCAGAAAATAACAATTAATACTTTTATTTTTTAAATTATGTTGCTATAAGATAATTCCATGGCGCGATATATATTTGTCACTGGCGGCGTGGTTTCATCTTTAGGAAAAGGATTATCATCAGCTTCACTAGGCTATTTGCTTACATCCCAAGGCTACAAAGTTAGAATAAGAAAAATGGATCCATATTTAAATGTTGATCCGGGCACAATGAGTCCATTTCAACATGGTGAAGTTTTTGTAACTGATGATGGCGCTGAAACAGATTTGGACTTAGGACATTATGAAAGATTCACAGATATATCAGCGAAGCAATCTGACAATATTACGACAGGTAGAGTTTATAGTGATATTATAAAAAAAGAAAGAAGAGGAGGGTACCTTGGAAAAACTGTTCAAGTTATTCCGCATGTCACAGATAGAATTAAAGAGTTTATTAAAAAAGATATTACCAATGAAGATTTTGTAATTTGTGAAATTGGTGGAACAGTCGGAGACATTGAAAGTTTACCTTTTTTAGAAGCTATTAGGCAATTTTCTAATGATAATGGAAGGTTAAAATCTTTATTTATTCATTTAACGTTTGTACCATTTTTAAAATCGTCTGATGAAATCAAAACTAAACCAACTCAACATTCTGTGAAGGAGTTAAGAAGTATTGGAATTCAGCCTGATATAGTTATTTGCAGATCTCAACAATCTATTCCTTTAGATCAAAGAAAAAAAATATCCTTATTTTGCAATGTTGATATTGATAATGTTATAGAGACAGTGGATGTAAAAACTATTTATGAGGCTCCAATAAGCTTTTATAATCAAAAATTAGATAAACAAGTTTTAAAATTCTTTAAAATAAATTCTAAAAAAAGACCAAACCTATTACCTTGGAAAAAAATTACGCAGACAGTTTTAAATACAAAAAAAATTGTTAACATTGCTATTATTGGCAAATATGTGAACTTAAAAGATGCTTATAAATCACTTGATGAAGCCCTTACACATGGAGGAATTTCAAATAACGTTAAAGTAAAATTAATAAGAATAGAGTCTGACAAACTAAGATCAAAAGAAATTAAATCTAAGTTAAAGAATGTATCAGGAATACTAATACCTGGTGGATTTGGCAAAAGAGGAACCGAAGGAAAAATAGAGGCCATCAAATATGCCAGACAGAGAAAAATACCTTTTCTAGGTATTTGTTTTGGAATGCAAATGGCAATGATTGAATTTGCTAGAAATATATTAAAAATAAAAAAAGCTGGATCTAGTGAATTAGATAAGAATTGTTTTCCAGTAATAGGTTTAATAGATGAATGGAATAAAGATGGAAAGATCATAAAAGGAACAGATAAAAATCTTGGTGGAACAATGAGATTGGGTCTTTATCAGGCAAAACTTAGAAATAATTCTGCCATAAAAAAAATCTATAAGTCAGGTGTGATTAAAGAAAGACACAGACACAGATATGAGGTCAATATAAATTTAATGCAAAAATTTGAAAAAAAAGGATTAATTTTCTCAGGAATATCTCCAGATAATAAATTACCTGAAATTGTTGAGCTAGAAAACCATCCATGGTTTATTGGAGTACAATTTCATCCAGAATTTAAATCTAGACCTTTAAATCCTCATCCTTTATTCTCATCATTTATTAAAGCAGCAAAATCTTTTAATGGAAAATAAAATAATTAATTGTAACGGAATTGAAATTTCAAATAAAAATAAAATTTGTTTAATAGCAGGTCCATGCCAACTTGAAACTGAGCAACATGCCTTAGACATGGCAGGAAAAATTAAAGAGATTACTACAAAATATAATATTGGATTTATTTACAAAACTTCATTTGATAAAGCAAATAGAACAAGTTTAAAAGGAAAAAGAGGAGCAGGATTAGAAAACTCTCTACCTGTATTTGATAAAATTAAAAAAGAAATAAATGTACCCGTCCTTACCGACATTCACAATACAGAACAATGCTCAGTTGTTTCACAACACGTAGATATTCTTCAAATTCCAGCTTTTCTTTGTAGACAAACCGATTTATTAATTGCAGCTGCTAAAACAAATAAAATTATTAATGTTAAAAAAGGTCAATTTCTTGCTCCATGGGATATGGTTAACGTAACAAAAAAGATTTCAGATAGTGGAAATGAAAAAATTTTAGTAACCGAAAGAGGAGCTAGCTTTGGTTATAATACATTAGTTTCTGATATGAGATCTATTCCAATTATGGCAAAGAATGGTTATCCTGTAATATTCGATGGAACTCATTCAGTTCAACAACCGGGTGGTCTAGGTGAAAAAAGCGGAGGTCAAAGAGAATTTGTTGAACATCTTTCAAGAGCAGCAGTCGCCGTTGGAGTGGCAGCTATTTTTTTAGAAACGCATCAAGACCCAGATAATGCGCCATCAGATGGCCCTAATATGGTACCTTTAGACAAATTAGACTATTTGATTAATCAAATTGTTGAAATAGATAATTTAGTTAAAAAGTAATTAATGAGCAAAATCAAAAGAGTCGTTGCTAGACAAGTATATGACAGTAGAGGAAATCCTACTATTGAAGCAGAAATATTTTCCAATAATTTAAGTGCCTCAGCAATATGCCCATCAGGTGCATCAACAGGCACCTTTGAAGCTTATGAAAAAAGAGACAAAAATAATAAAAAATTTTTAGGAAAAAGTGTTTTAATCCCAGTGGCAACTGTAAATAAATTAATTTCTAAAAAATTAAAAAATCAAAATATTCACGATCAAGAAAGAATAGACAGTATCCTTATAAAATTAGATGGCACCAAACAAAAAACAAAATTGGGCGCTAATACAATATTGGCAGTATCAATGGCTGCAAAAAAATTATCTGCTAAAGTTAAAAAAATACCGTTGTACAAAAATTTTATAATTAAAAAAAATTTTAAACTTCCTTTTCCTTTAATGAATATTATTAATGGTGGAGCACATGCTGATAACGGTCTTAGAATTCAAGAATTTATGATTA
Source organism: uncultured Pelagibacteraceae bacterium (assembly GCA_902554315.1). GTDB lineage: Bacteria > Pseudomonadota > Alphaproteobacteria > Pelagibacterales > Pelagibacteraceae > Pelagibacter. The sequence continues at coordinate 2,414 of CACDOF010000008.1, read as the reverse complement.
GACCTGATAAAGCAAAATCCTTTAATCATGCTATTAGAATGTGTTTTTTAGTTATCAATAAGCTAAAATCATTATTAAAAAAAGCGGGTCATTCTATTAATGTTGGTGACGAAGGTGGTTTTGCACCAATGATAACTGATAATGAAAGTGCTATTAAACTTATAATTCAAGCAATAAAAAAATCTGGTTTTAAAAATGGTAAAGATATATCTATTTGTCTTGATGTTGCCGCAAATGAATTAATTAAAAAAAACAAGTATTCAATTCATTCTAAAAATCATATAAGCGTTAATCAATCAATTAGAAAATATTTACAACTTATTAAAAGATATAAAATAAAATCAATCGAAGACCCATTTGGAGAAGATGACTGGAAAGCTTGGTCTAAATTAGTAAAAAAAACAAATAATAATATTCAAATTGTAGGTGATGATCTTTTTGTAACTAATCTTGAAAGATTAAAAATAGGTTTTTTAAACTTATCTGCGAATAGCATATTGATTAAGTTAAACCAAATAGGAACTGTTACTGAAACTTTAGAAGTAATTAAATTTGCACAATTAATTGGATTTAAAACAATAATTTCTCATAGATCAGGTGATACCGAGGATACTTTCATTGCTGATTTAGCGGTTGGCACAAACTCAAATCAAATAAAAACTGGATCACTAACAAGATCTGAGAGAATTGCAAAATATAATCAATTGATTAGGATAGAAGAAGATATTGGCAAATTAGCTAAAATGAATAAAATTTAAATAATGATAGACAAGTTAAAAAAAAATTATTTTGTATTAATTATTACATTTTTATTTATTTACTTTTTTTTAAATTTGCTAGATGGAGAAAGAGGATTAATATCATATATGGAGAAGAAAGATATTTATGAAAAACTTAAAAAAAATGAAAATGAGCTATCTAAAAAAATTTCATATTTGGAAAACAAAAATTCTTTATTAACTGAAAATATTGATTTGGACTTTATAGAAATATTAATAAGAGAGAAATTTTTATTTGGAAAAGAGGGCGAAACTACCTATATAATTAAAGATAATGGAAATTAAAAATAAACCTAGACACCCCGAAAAATTAAACAAACCTTTAAATCCAATTAAAAAAAAACCTAGCTGGATAAAATCAAGACTTTTAAATAGTAAAGAATTTTTTTTAACTAAAACTGTAGTAAATAAACATAATCTTGTAACTGTATGCCAAGAAGCAAACTGTCCTAATATCACAGAATGTTGGAGCAAAAGACATGCAACTTTTATGATAATGGGCGACACATGTACAAGAGCATGTGCATTTTGCGATGTTAAAACCGGAAAACCTGAACAACTTGATAAATTCGAACCTATTAAAATTGCTAATGCAGTAAAAAAACTTAACCTACGACATGTTGTGATAACGTCTGTTGATAGAGATGATCTTTCAGATGGAGGATCAAATCATTTCTATGATGTAATTGTTGCTACTAGAAAAAAAAATCCTAACACAACCATTGAAGTGTTAACTCCTGACTTTCTAAGAAAAGGAGACGCTTATAAGAAAGTTTTAGAGGCCACTCCTGATGTTTTTAATCATAATATTGAAACTGTACCCGGCCTTTATTTAAAGGTCAGACCGGGTGCTAGATATTTTGGTTCTCTTGATCTTTTGAAAAAAGCCAAAAGTTTTAATAAAAATGTATTTACTAAATCAGGATTAATGGTTGGATTTGGTGAAACAAAAGAAGAGATAGTTCAAGTAATGGATGACTTAAGATCAGCAGAAGTAGATTTTTTAACAATTGGTCAATATCTACAACCATCTGTTAGGCACTTCCCTTTAAATAGATATTATCACCCCGATGAATTTGAAGATTTAGAAAAAATTGCTAAAGCAAAAGGTTTCTTATTAGTTTCTTCTGCACCACTTACAAGATCTTCATATCATGCTGATGAAGACTTTGATAGGTTGAGAAAAAATAGAGATAAAATTAATTAATGCCGAAAGCATCAGTTAGTAGATTAATCAATAATAGAAAAGATAAACTGATTGAGTTTGTATTAGATATTGAGAAGTATCCAGAATTTATTCCATTTTGCGAAAATTCTAAGATTTACGAAATGAAAGACAATGGTAAAACAATTAATATAATTGCAGATCTGACAATAGGAAAAGCACCATTTAAAGATACTTTTAAAAGTGATGTTAAATTTAATAAAAAAAATGATCATATCCATGTTGTAAATATAGAAGGCCCTTTAAATTATATGATAAATAATTGGAAATTTGTTGAAAAGGGAAATTCGGCGAATGGTTATGTGACTGAAGTTTTTTTTGACATTGATTTTGAAGTAAAAAATAAATTTTTAAACATCATCATGACTAAATCATTTCAATACGGCTTAGAAAAAATAGCTGATGCGTTT
>CACDOF010000007.1 GCA_902554315.1 uncultured Pelagibacteraceae bacterium | reverse complement strand
AATTTTATCTAAGCCTGCAAAGGCTCCACCACAAATAAAAAGGATGTTCGTAGTGTCAACTTGTAAAAATTCTTGCTGTGGGTGTTTTCTGCCACCTTGAGGAGGCACGCTAGCTATAGTGCCTTCCATTATTTTAAGTAATGCTTGCTGCACACCTTCACCCGAGACATCTCTTGTTATTGATGGGTTTTCAGATTTTCTACTAATTTTGTCTACTTCGTCTATATACACAATTCCTCTTTGAGCTTTTTCAACATTATAATCTGCTGCTTGTAATAATTTCAAAATAATATTTTCAACATCTTCACCTACATAACCTGCTTCTGTTAATGTAGTTGCATCAGCCATTGTAAAAGGAACATCTAAAATTCTTGCCAAAGTTTGAGCCAAAAGAGTTTTTCCACATCCAGTTGGACCAACTAATAATATATTTGATTTTGAAAGCTCAACATTTTTACTCGTTTTATTTTCATAATTTAATCTTTTATAATGATTGTGAACTGCAACTGATAAAACTTTTTTGGCATGATTTTGTCCAATTACATAATCATCTAATACTTTACAAATTTCTTTTGGCAAAGGTAAGCCGTCCTGGTGTTTAACAAAAGTGTCTTTACTTTCTTCTTTAATAATATCCATACAAAGCTCAACACATTCATCACAAATAAAAACTGTAGGACCAGCTATTAATTTTCTAACTTCATGTTGACTCTTTCCACAGAAAGAACAGTAAAGAATATTTTTATTATTACTCATAATTTTTATACCGAATCAATTTTAATACTTTATTACAGAAGACTCATCTTAATCAAGCATAGGTTGTGGAAAAACTACATGTAGTTATTTAATCTCTTTTATCTACTACTTTGTCTATCAATCCAAAATCTTTTGCATTTTCTGGAGTCATGAAGTTGTCTCTTTCTAAAGCTGATTTTATTTCATCAACTGATTTTTCGGTATGTTTTGAATAAATTTCATTCAATCTTTTTTTTAAAGATAAAACTTCATTTGCATGAATTTCAATATCTGTGGCCTGGCCTTGAAAACCTGCTGATGGTTGGTGAACCATAATTCTAGAATTGGGTAGAGAAAATCTTTTACCTTTCGCTCCAGCTGCTAACAAGAATGAACCCATACTTGCAGCTTGTCCTATGCATAAAGTTGTTACTTCAGGTTTAACATATTGCATTGTGTCATAGATTCCTAGGCCAGCGGTAACTAAACCTCCTGGACTATTTATATATAAAGATATTTCTTTTTTTGGATCTTCTGACTCTAAAAACAAAAGTTGTGCCGTAACTAGAGATGCTATCGTGTCATTAATAGGTCCCACAACAAATACAATTCTTTCCTTTAACAATCTAGAATAAATATCATAAGCTCTTTCTCCCCTACTTGATTGTTCAACAACCATAGGAATGAGATTATTAAGATGTTCGGGAATTTTATTAGTCATAAATTGATTCGATCTACTTATACAACTTGTGATTACTTTTTGCTAACTTTTTTTTTATTTTTTGTTTTCTTTGTTGTTGTTTTAGCTTTTTTTGATTTTGAAGATATGGTTGCTTTTTTGGGTTTTGCTTTTTTTTCTGATTTACCATCTGATTTATGTTGATCGTCATCGTGGTTGTGATCATGGTCATGATGATGTTTCATTAAATTTTTTTGTTCTTTAAGATTTTTTTCATTTTCTTCTTTTATAATTTTTTCTGCTTCAGTTTTTGTAATACTTTTTTTATTTATTTTTGAACCTTTTTTAATTTCTTCTAAAATTTTTTCTTCGTAAATTTGACCACGCAAGCTATCTAAAGCCGTAGGATTTTTTTCATAATAATCTTTTACGATTTTTTCTTGACCAGGCATCATTCTGAACTGTTTCTGTATTTCTACGTTTAATTCATCTTGAGAAACTTTTATGTTATTTTTTTCGCCAAAAGCATTTAATATAAGGCCAGTTTTAATTCTTTTTTTTGCTTGTTCTTCTAAAGACTTTTTATTTTTTTTAAAATCCTCTTCTTTCATGCCTTGAGATAAAATTTTTGTCTCTTGCTCAACTAAATTTGCAGGTAAATCGTCTATTCTATTTTTTTCTATTTGATCAAGGATTTTTTTCTTTGCTATCATGGATAAAGAATTTTTATACTCTTCATCAATTTGCTTGGATATAAGTTCTTTCAAATTATTTAAATCTTTAGCACCCATATTTTTTGCAAAATCATCATTGATAATTGCTTCTTCAGGTTTTTTAACTGATGTAATATTGCATTCAAATGCTGCTTTTTTATTTACAAGATCTTTTTCAGGAAAGTTTTCCGGCAAATTTACTTCTACAATTTTGGTATCATTCTTTTTTACTCCCTCTAATTGTTTGTCAAAACCTTTGATAAATAAATCTTTTCCAAGTTCCAGCTGTGTATTTTTTCCTTCATTTCCCTTAAATTCTTTACCATCAACTGTAGCTTTGTAGTCAAAAACAACAAGATCATTTTTTTTTGAAATATAGTTTTCATTTTCTTCTTTAAAATTTTTTTGACTTTTTGCAATTTCTTGTATTCTTTTATCTGCTTCTTTTGGATCTATCTTGACAGTATATTCATCCACTTTTATATCTCCCAGCGCATCTAATTTGATGCTTGGTAGTTCTGTGACTGAAATGATGTATTCTAAGTCTTTACCTTCTCCAAATGATTTTAAATCTATTTTTGGCTGTCCTGCTGGTTTAATTTTCTTCTCTTCAAGAACTTTTGTTGTGGTTTCTTTTAATAATTTATCTATTACCTCGCCATAAACAGCCTTACCAAATTGTCTCTTTAAAATTTGTGTTGGTACTTTTCCTGGTCTAAACCCTTTAATGACAACATCTTTACGAATTTCTTCATATTTTTCATCAAGTTGAGTCGATATTGTTTTTTTGTCGATAAAAACTTTTAAATCTTTTTCTAAACCTTTTTTATTTTCTACAGTTACTTTCATAATAAAATAATGGTAGGCGAGAAAGGACTCGAACCTTCACAGCTTTCACTATTGGTTCCTAAGACCAACGCGTCTACCAATTCCGCCACTCGCCCAAATTATTGCTGCTTTATATATTATTGAACAAGTTTGTCCAATCCGAATAATAGTGTAAAAGTATAAAAATATATAAAAAAAATGATTGTTTCGCCTTGTATAAGTATATGTAAAACTGATCCCATAACAGGATACTGTTACGGATGTGCTAGAAATGAAGAAGAAAAAAAAATCTGGAAAAATCCAAAAACAACAGAAGAATGGAAAAAAGAAAATATTGAAAAATTAAAAAAAAGAATGAATGGATGGCAACTAGAAAGTTTTATAGAGTCTTATGATCATAAAAATAAAAAAGGAATATCTTTATTTAAAAAGAAGTTAATCAATGAAACAAAGTAATATTGTAATCATAATCTACATTGTTGGAATAATTATAGGAGCCTTTTTTTTAGATATTTGGGGAGCTGAGACAAGTGTAAAAAAAGGTCTGATAGCTCTTGGTTGGACAGCTATTTTTTTAATAGCTTATTTTTATTCAGATAGAGAAAAAAATAATTAATTTTTTTCTATGATAAATAATTTTCAGAGTTTAAATAATAGAATTATTAAATGTAAAGATTGCCCTAGATTAGTAAAATTCAGAAAAAAAATAGCAGTTGAGAAAAGGAAACAGTACATAAACGAAAACTATTGGGGCAAACCAATAAATGGTTTTGGTGACTCAAAAGCTGAAATATTATTTGTTGGCCTTGCGCCAGCGGCTCATGGTGGTAATAGAACCGGCAGAGTCTTTACAGGAGATAAATCTTCAGAATTTCTATATAAATGTCTTTATAAAGCAAAAATATCAAACCAATCTTATTCAATTGATTTAAATGATGGTTTAAAACTTGAAAATGCATTTATAACAACTGCATTAAAATGTGTTCCGCCAGGAGACAAACCTACAAAAAAAGAGCTTAATAATTGTTTTGATTTTTTTAAAAAAGAAATTGAACTTTTAAAAAATCTTAAAATTATCGTCGCATTAGGAAAAATTGCTTTTGATGCTTGTGTTGATTTTTACAAAACTAACTATAATTTTAATAAAAAAATAAAATTTGGTCATAGTAAATTTTATCAATTACCAAATAATATTTTACTGATAGGATCATACCATCCTAGCCCAAGAAATGTTAATACGGGAAGAATTAATATTAACAAAATGACAAATTTATTTAAAAAGATTGAAAAAATTATTTAATTAATTTTTTTGTAAAAACTTTAGGAATTCTTATTAGTTTTCCATTTTTATTTACAGTTGCTAAGAGTATTTCTGCTTCAACTAAAATTTTTTTTTTTAACTTAATAATTTGATTCATCTCAAAAGAAACTTTTTTAACAGAGCTTATTTTTGAATATATTATCAATTTATCTTCTAATCTTGCAGGTTTGACAAAATTTATTTTACAAGATTTAACAATTATAAAAATTCCATATTCTTTAATTAAATTTGTATTTGAGAAGCCTAAAGCATTTATAGCTTCTGTTCTTGCGCGTTCTAAAAACTTTAAATAGTTTGCATAATAAACCACACCACCCATGTCAGTATCTTCGTAATATACTTTTATTTCATGCTTGAATTCTTTTTTCATTAAATAATAATACCAAAAGTATTATTTTTTTTAATACTAATGATTTAAAATTTATGAAGATTTATATAATTTGGTTAATTGGCGTAATTTTATGGAATTTTGGCTATCCTTCGGCAAAACCTATTGAGGATGTTTTGGCTGCAATTATTTTATCAGTTGTAAGTTATGTTTTAACAAAATACTTAAAATTCTAAATCAGTTTGAGGAAAAATATATATTTTGATAATAAGCTATCGCATTCTTTTTAGAATTATCAGTATCTGTCATAATTGCTACTCCACTTAATTTGTCAACATCAAGATCATGAAATTTTTTAAAATCCTCTTTAACATTAGCTTTCACGGTAACCCATTCATTAAAATTCTCTTTTGTAGTTGAAAGAACATTGTCCATTGATTTTTTTGTATAAGGACTAGGCCAGTTTTCACCAACATTTTTATTGCTTGAAAAAACATAATTTACAGCTCTATTAGATAAAGGTGTTGCGCCAGTTTTTTTTATGACAAATACTCTCGCAGAAAAATCATGGCCTTTTTTAGTATCTTCTTTAATGCCTTTAAGATCTTTTTCTATTTTCCAAGTTATGTTAATAAAAGGTGTTTTGTTTAGGTCAATTTTTACTTCTTTTCCAACACCTGAAGCGGCATTATTTGCTTCTGCTTTTAAATAATTACCATTATCATTATTTCCAACATTATAAATTGTTTTGGAATCAGCTCCTCTTACTTTTCTAATTTTTAAAGAATCTAATTCTTCTTTGGTAAAATTAAATATTAATAAATTATTAGCTTTGGCTGTAGAAATTGTAATAATAAATAGGATAAGGATTTTTGTAATTTTTAAGAACATTAAATATATATAATTTAGAATTGCCTTATTACAATATTTTTTATGGGAGCAATACAATTTTTGGTGATGAGCACGTGCCATCATGAATCTCTTTGAAAGCCTTAGCTCCTTTTTTTAATTCTCTATACTCAATCCAGTTTAATTTTCCAATTTTTTTATTGGCTAAAATTTTAATTGTATTTTCAAAATCTTTGTTTGTATAACAATATGTTCCTATAAATGTTACCTCTTGTAATGTAGCTTTTCTGAAATTAAATTGACCTGCGGGCTGCGTTAATCCAATGTGTATTATAATTCCACCGGGTTTGACAACAGAGATTGCTTGTTGTCTTGAAACCTCTAAGCCAACAGTATCAAAAACTATATCAAAACTGTCGCTTTTAATTTCTTTATGACTTGGATCGACAAATTTTGCATCAAAATATTTTGAGCACTCTTTCAATCTTAATTTGTTTGGGTCAGACATGACTATATCATTATTTCCCTTAATTTTATTAAGTATTAATGAGCACAGCAATCCAATAGCACCAGCTCCTTGGACTAAAGTCCTGCATTCTGAGATTGGTTTTTTTAATGAATTTTCACCCATTAAAACTGCATGAAGTGAAACAGCCGTTGGTTCAGCAACTGCTGCTTCTTTGATGTCCAATTTTTCAGGAATTTCATAAATATTAGTTTCTGGGACTTTAATTAATTCAGCAAAAGCACCTTGTCTCTCGTACGGAATGTTCATTCCTAATAAAACTCTATTCTGACAAAGATGCTCGCTTCCACTTTTGCAATATTCACATTTTCCACAAGTTATAAGTGGATTAAGAACTGCATTTTTATTTTGAAATTTACCATCTAAAATTTTTCCACTTACTTCATGGCCTAATATTAGAGGTGGAACTCTTCTTTCATCTTTTCCATGATACGCATGCATATCTGATCCACAGATACCTGAAGCATGAACTTTTAAAATACTTTCACCGTGGGTTTTAATTGGATCCTTTTCTTCTCTGTATGTTAATTGTTGAGTATCAGTATAAACTAGCGCTTTCATAATTATTTTTTATTATTAAGAAGATAATATATTAAAAATGAAACTAAAGAACCAAATATCCACGAAAATGTTTTTATATCTTGAAAACTATAATTCCACAAAATTGAGAATGAAAAAATAAAACCAATTATCAAAGAATATAAAGACTTATAGTTCCATCCATGTGAGTAAAAATAAATATTATTTTCTCTGTCAAAAAACAAATCTTTATGGTCTATTTTTTCCTTTTTTATAAAATAATAATCTGCAATTACGATACCAAAAATAGGTCCAAAAAAAGCACTTAAAGAATTAATGAATAATACTGTTCCCACTAAACTCAAGATAGAAGGCCACAAACCTGCTACGATTAAACCTAATAAAAAAATAAACATTCCAAAACTTTTTAAATCTAATTTGCTGGGTATTAAATTAATTAAGGCATTTTGAGTAGGTATATAATTACTTATTAAATTAGTTGATAAAGAAGAAAACAAGACAAATATCAAAACAATGACTGTTAAAAAAGTATTATCTATTTTACCAATTATATCCATTGGTTTTGTAATAATTTGCTCAACCCCTACAAGTTTCTGATTTAAAATTATATCTACTCCTATAACTATAGTAGTAGATAACAAAGAAAATATAACCATATTTAAAAGTAAACTTAAATTCCCAAATTTAAGAGCATCTGAAGATTTTACATAACGAGAAAAATCACCAAAACTAATTATTACGATTGAAAAATAAGAAAAAATAGTTCCTGTAACTATAATTAATGGCATAATATTTTTTTTAGAAAGCATATCGATTGAGTTTGTATTCAACTTTAAAGATTGAAAAACTTCATTGTAATTTTCTGAAATTAAAATAATTAAAAATATTATTAAACCTACATAAACAAATATTGCTGAAAAATTTAGAAATTTTTTATTTAACCTTTGGCCATTTGAAAAAATTAAATATTGAATATACAAAGAAAAAATTAAACTGAACCAATCAATAATATTTAATTGTAAAAAAAATGATAAAAAAAGTTCATTTTCTAAAACTTGTTTATCAAAATTATAATAAATAAAAATTCTAATAAGGTAAGCAATTGACTTAGATATAAAAAATGTTTGGATACCAAACATAAATATTCCTACAACTGCCCTTATAAAACCTACATATTTTGCTCCCGATAAACCCATAGACATTCTAAGTAATACGGGAAGAGGGATCCCATGCTTTTGTGACGGGTTTCCAATTAAGTTTACTAGAATATAGATCATCAAAGATGCCAACAACGATCCTAAAAGCACAATTCCTGAATTTAAATCATAGATTAAATATAAAGATGCAATAAGAGAAAAACCGATTACAGTTTGAATTGTGTTGGCCCAAAAACAAAAAAGATCACTAGCATCCCATGATTTATTGCTAGGGTTTACTGTTGCTAATTCAAAATTCCTTAAATCTATATTATGACTCACTTAATGTCATATTAATCATATATGATTTACTGTCCATATAAGACTGAAGGTAGCCACAAGACTATTTTTGGAAATATTATTATTATTATAAGGCCAATTACCTGGAGTACCATAAATTGCATCATACCAAGATAAATATCTTTTAAATCCCATTCGGGAACAACACCTTTTAAAAAATATGCTGAAAGTGCAACTGGTGGAGATAGCCAGGCGGTTTGAAGATTTACAGCAACAAGAATAGCAAACCAGGTTAAGTTGAAACCTAGAGCCTCGATTAAAGGTAAAATTATAGGAACAATAATCATAACAATTGGAACCCACTCTAAAGGCCAACCTAATAAAAAGATCATCAACATAACCATCGCTAAAATTAGGTATTTGCTCATTTCCAGGCCTAATAAAAATTCAGTAAGCATTGTGGGGGTTCCTAATCTAGCAAAAACAGCACCAAAGAAATTAGAAGCCGCAACTAACACCATAATAAGAGCTGTTATCTCTAAAGTTTTAACAAGTGCTTCTTGTAGTTTTTTTAAACTTAATTTTTTATACGCTAAAGAAAGAAGAAGAGCTCCCATTGCTCCACAACCTGCTGCTTCTGTAGGAGTAGCAAAACCAAATAGAATACTTCCTAAAGCTGCAAAAACTAATGCAGCAGGTGGCACTAATCCCAAGAAAAATTCTTTCCAAACTTCTTTCATGCTTGTCGCTCTCAACTCTTCAGGAAGAACTGGTCCTAAGCTTGGGTCCATCCAACATCGAATAGTTGTATAAGCTGCATAAAGTGAAGCTAATAAAATACCAGGTAATATTGCAGCAGCAAATAAATCAATAACAGGTATTTCCATTATTGGGCCCATTACAACTAACATAATACTTGGTGGTATTAAGATACCTAATGTTCCACCTGCTGTAATTGTGCCTGCTGCTAATCTTACATTATATTTTGAACGCTTCATGGATTTTGCAGCCATAATTCCTAGAATTGTTACAGAAGCACCAACAATTCCTGTCGCTGCTGCAAATATAACTGAAACAAATAAGACAGCATAATATAATGAGCCTCTAACTTTAGCTAACATCAATTGAAAAGATGAAAATAGTCTCTCCATTAAACCTGCCTGCTCCATCATGATACCCATAAAAACAAATAGTGGAACTGCGGCTAGCGTCTGCTCTGTCATCACCATGGAAAATTGTAGCGTCATCAAGTAAAAAACTAATTTTCCAAATCCTAAATAGCCAAAAACAAATCCAAGAAAAATTAAAGTAAATGAAATTGGAAAACCTACAAAAATTGCAAACAACATTACTCCTACAAGAATAAATCCAAGAATTTCTGGACTTATTAAATGTGAAATCATTTGCTCTCCCCTGGCCATTTGCCTTTTGTTGCGGCCCAATAACTTTTTAATAATTCAGAGATACCTTGTATTAAAAGAAAAATAATACCAACAAGTAAACATGTCTTGATTGGCCATAAAAAAGGCATCCAAGCAGTGTCCATGCCTTTATCTCCTCTACGTATTGACTCTTCAACAAATCCGATTGTCATATAACAAAAAACAATCATGCCAGGAAAATAGAATAAAATGTAAAGCCAAAAATCTATAATACCTTGAGTTTTTGTTTTAAAATTTCGGTATAAAAAATCTGCTCTTATATGAACTCCTTTTGATAAAGCGTAGCCTGCCCCTAACATAAAAAGAGCGCCATATAAAAAACGACTCATATCATATGCCCAATAAGTTGGTGCTAAAAATAATTTTCTAGCAAAAACTTCATAGGTCATTGCTAAAATTAAAGGGACGGTTATCCAACAAACTATATTACCTATAATTTTACTAAATTTGTCAATTTTTAAAATGATATTTGCCATTGTTTTTGGCATATCATCTGGCATTTTATTTTGATTACCTCTTCTCTCGGCAATCATTTCATCAGAAATATCTAGTTTATTGATTTCATCTGACATAAAGAAATTTTTTAGGTAGAGCGGACTAAGTCGTCCGCTCTATATTTTGTATTGTTTATTTTAAAGTAGCTGCGTGAGCCATTCCAAGTTTAGCATTTGACATTTGTGCTCCACTCCAGAACGGTACTGCTATATCTGCAAATTCTTTCATTGAATCATAAACTTCTTTAAAAAATGCATTTTCTGCAGCATTTTTATTCAATGTAGCTTTTGCAGCAGCCATATATTCTGTAAAATAATCAGTTGGCGTATCTTCTAAGATTACTCCATGTTTTGTAGTAAGCTCTCTTAATGCTAGGCCGTTTTCATATATTCTTCGACTTAATGACTTATTTAAAGATGCATTAGCTGCTACCTCTAAAGATTTTTTCTCATGATCAGTCATAGCGTCATATGTTTTTCCAGTAATATAAAAGTCAGCATTAACAACAACTTGGTGTAGACCCTGTAAATAATAGTGTTTCAAGACTTTTTGAAAACCAAATACTAAGTCAGGTTTTGGACAACACCACTCAGCTGCATCAATTGTACCTGCTTCAAGAGCCGGAAGAATATCTCCACCGCCCATTGCAACAGATGCTATACCAATATCTTTATAAGTTTGGCCTGGAATTCCTGGAGGCGTTCTAAACTTATATTTTCTGAAGTCAGCCATATTTTTAATTGGTTTTGGAAACCAACCTAAAGCTTCTGGACCAACAGGTTGAAGCATAAATCCTTTTATGTCTCTTCCCATTTCATCCCATAATCTATCGTACAATTCAGCACCACCACCATATTGAAACCATGATAAAAATGCTAAATTATCTATACCAACACCTCCACCAGCAACTGGTGAACCAAATAACATTGCGGCAGGATGGTCACCTGACCAATAGTGTGTCCAAGCAAATCCACAGTCGATTAATCCTTTATCAACAGCATCTAAAGTTTCCTTACCACCTACAACTGTTCCAGCTGGCATAATTTCAAACTTCAAAGATCCTCCTGTAAGCGCTGTGACAGTATCTGTAAAGTCTTTTAACATTACAACTTCATCAGCTTTAGGATTAAGAACTGTTTGACACTTAAGTGTTTTTGCTGATGCGCTTGATATTAATCCAAACACAATAGTTACAGCAAATAACATTGAAATGATTTTTTTCATTTATCCCTCTTTCATTAATTTATTATTAAAGTTAAACACAATTTTTTAAGTATTGAAAATACTTATTTGTCTTTTTCAACCTGAAGTTTAATTGTTTATTTTTTTTTAATTGGATAATCCCAAATATCATCACCTATTAATTTTGAAATAGCAGAAAAATCTGAATTTGAATAGCCTTCTTTGCAAAACTTTTCATAAATTTGCAAAGCTTTCTTCCCTAAAGGATTTTTTGCATTAATAGATTTTGAAATCTTATTTGCTAATTTTAAATCTTTAGTCATCATGGCTGTTGAAAAACCTGGTTTATATTTATTATTCGATGGTGTTCCATCAATAAGACCTGGAACTGGAGGATAAACTGATATTGGCCAACTATTTCCAGATGCATTTTTCATAATTTCATGAACTTTTTTAAGATCAATTTTTAATCTTTTGGCTAACATTAACGACTCGGATGCTGCAATCATTGAAATGCCAAGGGCCAAGTTGTTACATATTTTTGCACCATTTCCGGCACCTATGTTGCCAGCATGAAATATTTTTTTTCCCATTATTTTTAATATAGGTAGAGCTTTATTGAATGCTGACTTGGTTCCTCCAACCATTATATTAAGTGTTGCATTTGTGGCACCCATAACACCTCCGCTAACTGGCGCATCAATCATGCTTATGCTTTTTTTTTTGGCAAAATTTCCAATTTTAATTGAGGTTTTCATATCTATTGTGGAACAGTCAATTAATAAACATTTTTTTGTAACTTTTTTTATAACTCCATTTTGTCCTAAATAAACCTTTTCAGAATTTTTACCTTCAGGAAGCATTGAAATCACAAAATTTACATCATTATCAAATAGATCGTTAAAATTTTTAGAAACTTCTAAATTTTCTTTTTTTGCTTTATTAAGTACTTGATGAGAGATATCAAAAACCTTAACTTTTTTTCCTTTTTTAACTAAATTTTTTGCCATTGGTAGGCCCATATTCCCAACGCCAATAAATACAATTTTATCTCTCATAATTTCATTATAAACAACTATATGTTAATAGATAATTAAAAAAAATAATTTATAAATTACATGGAAAACTTTGATTATATAATAATTGGTGCAGGATCTGCCGGTTGTGTCCTTGCTAATAGATTGTCGTCTATCAAAGAAAATAAGGTTTTGTTATTGGAAGCTGGAAGTAAAGATACTTATCCATGGATACATATACCAGTAGGATATTTTAAAACTATGCATAATCCAAAAGTAGATTGGTGTTTTAAAACAGAAAAAGACGAAACAATGAATAATAGATCCATAAGATATCCTAGAGGAAAAACTTTAGGTGGCAGTTCATCAATAAATGGGCTTCTATGGATAAGGGGCCAAAGTAATGATTATGATAATTGGAGACAGCAAGGTAATTCAGGATGGGGATGGGAAGATGTTCTTCCATATTTTTTAAAATCAGAAAATAATGAACTAGGAAAAAGTGAATTTCATAATGATAAAGGTCCAATACAAGTTTCAAATAAAAAGATTAATTTGAAAATGTTAGAAGAATTTCAAAATGCAGCTGAAGAAATAGGAATACCAAGAACTAATGATTTTAATACAGGCGATAATTTTGGTATTGGTTATTTTCAATTTACTACTAGTCGTCAAAAATTATTCAAATTAAGGTGTAGCGCTGCAAAAGGCTATTTAAATCCGGTTAAAAACAGATCTAATCTAAAAATAATAGTTAATGCTCATGTGGAGAAAATAAATTTTGAAGGAAAAAAAGCTATAGGCGTAAATTATTTTATTGATGGTAAGTTAAATACAGTAAATGCAAATAAAGAAGTAATTTTATCAGCTGGTTCAATTGGATCACCTCATATTTTGCAAGTATCAGGTATTGGTGACAGTGAAAAATTAAAAAAAAATGGAATAGACGTAATCCACGAACTAAAAGGTGTGGGGAAAAATTTACAAGATCATTTAATGTTTAGACCGGTCTATAAGGTTAAAAATTTAAAATCTCTTAATAAAAAAATAAATAGCTTATTAGGTAATTTTTTAATTGGTTTAGAATATATTTTTAATCAAAGTGGTCCAATGACTATGGGAGCTAGTCAAGTATGCGGTTTTATAAAAAGTGACTCATCAAGAGAAACTCCAAATCTACAATTTCACGTTCAACCAATTAGCACTGATGTATTAGGTGCTACTAAAATGCATGATTTTGAAGGTATAACCCCCACTATCGCGAACATTAGACCTACAAGTAGAGGAGAAATTAATATTATAAGCAAAGATAGCAGAGATAATCCTAAAATTAAAATGAACTACCTATCAACTCAAGAAGATAGAGATGTGGCTGCAAGAGCTTTAAAAATAGTTAGAAAAATTATGTTAGAAACAGAAACATTTAAAAAGTATGAACCTGAAGAATATAGGCCTGGTATAAATATTATTGATGATGAAGAATTAGTTAAAGCAGCAAGTGAACACTCTCAAACTATATTTCATCCAGTAGGTACGTGTAAAATGGGCATAGGAGATGAAGCTGTAGTTAATGAAAAGCTATCAGTATATGGATTAGAAAATTTAAGAGTTGTGGATGCATCAATTATGCCTAATATTACTTCTGGAAATACCAATGCACCAACTATAATGATTGCTGAAAAAGCTTCTGATATGATAATTCAAGATAGTAAAATATGACAGAAGAAATTTTAATTTTTTTTCAAATTATTTTTATTGATTTAGTTTTAGCAGGAGATAATGCAATTATTATTGGCATGGTGGCTTCACAGTTTCCTGTTGATCAAAGAAAAAAAATAATTTTTTGGGGAATAGGTGCTGCTATAATTTTAAGAATAATTTTCACATTAATTACTGCATACTTGCTTCAAATTTCAGGTTTGAGATTAATTGGTGGAATATTGCTCTTGTATATATGTTACAGATTATATGTTGATGTGGTTAAAGAAAATACTAATGATGAAAATAAAATAAAAGTTGATAACTCATCATTTTTTAAAGCCATAACTACTGTAATTATTGCCGATGTAACTATGAGTTTAGATAATGTTTTGGGTGTAGCGGGCGCAGCCAGAGATCATTACTATCTTTTAATATTTGGCTTAATTTTATCAATAATTTTAATGGCAACAGCCGCAACACTAATTTCAAATTGGATAAAAAAATATAAATGGATAGCATGGTTAGGATTAATCGCTATATTAGTTGTTGCAATAGATTTAATTTATACTGATATAAAACTACTTATATAGAATGTATTTAAAAAAAATTAATTTAAAAAATAAATATGCCTTAGTAACTGGTGCTGGAAAAGGTCTTGGAAGAGCTTGCTCAATTGCATTAGCTGAAGCAGGTGCAACAGTAATAGGTTTAAGTAGAACTCAATCGGATCTTGATAAACTTCAAAAAGATATAAAAAAAGTTAAAGGAAAATTAATTAAAATTAATTGTGATGTAATGAATTACAGTGATTTAAAATTTAAAATAGAAAAAATAAAGTTTATTGATGTTTTGGTTAATAATGCAGGAACAAATATTCCTGAACCCTTTGAAAAAATACAACAAAAAAGTATGAACTATATTGTAGATTTAAATTTGAAAGCTGCATTTAATGTTGCTCAATTAGTAGTAAAAAAAATGTTAAAAAATAAAAAAAGAGGTGGATCAATAATTAATATGTCATCTCAACTTGGACATGTGGGTATGCCTGGTAGAAACGTATATAATATGACCAAATTTGGCATTGAAGGTTTAACCAAAGGAATGGGTGTAGAGCTTGCAGCAAGAAATATAAGAGTAAACTCAGTAGCACCAACTTTTGTTGAAACTCCAATGGTAAAAAAGTTTTTTAAAAATAAAAAATTTAAAAAACTTGCTATAGGAAACATTCCTATGGGTAAAGCCGCTAAAGAAAGCGACGTTGCAACTGCAGTATGTTTTTTAGCATCAGATTCAGCTGCGATGATTACCGGAACATCTATTTTAATAGATGGTGGCTGGACAGCAAAATAATGAAAAAAATATTGCTTATTATAGCAATTTTATTTCCTTCTAATTTGTATGCAGTTGAATTTATAGGTAAATTTGTACAAGGACACTTTATACTAGGCAAAACTAACCCTGGCTCAAAAATTGTTATAGATAAAAAAGAAATTAAAGTTTCAAAAGATGGTTTTTTTGTTTTTGGTATAGATAGAGATAGAAAATTTGATTTTTTAATTACTAAAATCAATAAAGGTAAAAAAGAAAAAATTATAAAGAAAGTTTTTAAAAGAAAATATAAAATTCAAAGGATTGATGGACTTCCTGAAAATAAAGTTACTCCACCTGAAGAAGTTTATAAAAGAATAAAAAAAGAAAATAATGCAATTGGCGAAGCAAGAGCAATAAATTCTAATTTAGTATTTTTTAAAAATAAATTTATAATGCCAGTTGAAGGAATAATTACAGGTGTATATGGAAGCCAAAGAATATTAAATGGTAAGCCAAGATGGCCTCATTACGGTATAGATATAGCCGCAGACAAAGGAACAATGATTTTATCTTCTGGAACTGGAGTCGTAACAATGGCTGAAAGTGATTTGTATTATACTGGAGGAACAATAATTATGGATCATGGACATGGAATTTCAACAATTTATTCTCATTTAGAGGATGTTTTAGTAGAAGTTGGTGATCAAATTAACCAAGGTGATGTAATTGGAACAGTGGGTTCAACTGGAAGATCTACAGGTCCTCATTTAGATTTTAGAATTAATTGGTTTCAAACAAGATTAGATCCAATGTCTGTATTAAAATAATGGGTTTACATTTTTCTAAAGAAGAATTTTCACAAAGAAAATCTACTGTCATACGATCAATGAAGGATCAAAATATTGATGCTTTATTAATGTTTAGACAAGAATCTATGTATTGGCTTACTGGTTATGATACTTTTGGCTATGTTTTCTTTCAAACTTTAGTTTTAGATCAAAAAGGAAACATAATCTTACTAACAAGAGCTCCCGACTTAAGACAAGCACAAAATACATCTAACATAGATGATATTAGGATATGGATTGATAAAAATGGTTCAAATCCAACAGAAGACTTAAAAATTATTTTAAATGAATTAGATTTGAAAGGAAAAAAAATAGGCATTGAATATGAGGCTTACGGTTTAACTGGAAGAAATACCCTTAAATTGAACAAATCAATAGAAAACTTTTGTTCTTATGAAGATAAATCAGAATTAATAACAAAATTAAGAGCTGTAAAATCTTTAGAAGAAATAAATTATGTAAGAAAGGCAGCTAAACTTGCTGATAGAGCTCTAGATGAAGTTTGGAAATATGCAAAAGCAGGCGTTAGTGAGTCTAAAATTTTAGCTGAAATGAATAGAATTATATTTGAAGGCGGTGGTGATTATCCTGCAAATGAATTTATAATTGGCTCAGGAAAAAATGCTCTTTTATGCAGATATCAATCTGAAAAACAAATTTTAAATGACAAAGATCAGTTAACTATAGAATGGGCCGGTACTTTTAAACATTATCATTCAGCAATGTTTAGAACAATACCTATTGGTAAAGCTGAAAAAAAACATTTAAAAATGCATGAAGCTTGTTTAGAGGCATTAAATAATTGTGAAAGTAAACTAAAACCTGGAAACAAAATAGGAGAAGTTTTTGACATCCATGCAAAAACTTTTGATGATTTAGGTTTTGGTAAAGCAAGAATGAATGCTTGTGGTTATTCTTTGGGTGCAACTTTTTCTCCAAATTGGATGGATTGGCCAATGCTTTACACGGGCAATCCTTACGTCATAGAATCAGGCAACGTCTTCTTTATGCATATGATTTTGATGGATTCTGAAAATAATTTAGCAATGAATTTGGGTGAAACATATCTTGTTACAAAAAATGGAAATGAAAGATTGGGTAATCAAAAACTTGATCTAGTAGTTTTATAAAAAAAATGAATAAAAATAATTATGCAATTTTTTTAATAATAATTTCTGTTTTTTTTGCACATATTATGATTGCCTCAACAAAATTGGCTCAATTTGAAGTAAATGTAATAACTGCAGCACTTTTTAGATTTGTTTTTGGGTTGATGATAATTTCTCCAATAATAATAAAATCAGAATTTTCTATATTCAAAACTAAAAATTTAAAATTTCATTTTGTTAGATCATCTTTAAATCTTCCGGCAATGTTATTAGGTTTTGGATCAATATCTTTAATACCAATTGAAAAATTCACAGCCATTCAATTTATTGTTCCATTTATTGTAACAATACTTGCAGTAATGTTTTTAGGAGAAAGAATATATATTTATAGAACGTTGGCTTTGATATTAGGTTTCGTTGGAATGCTAGTTATTATTAGACCAGGAATTATTGATATATCTTTAGGAGTTTCTATGGCTTTGGGATCATCGTTTTTCTGGGCAATTGTAATAGTAATGACAAAAAAAATGTCTGCTGACGATAGTGCTATTACCATACTAGCCTACCAATATGTTTTTATGATTATTTTTACATCAATACTGACAATATTTTTCTGGCAAACTCCATCAATTAAAACTTTAGGTTTTTTACTTTTAGCGGCCTTTACAGGAACAATATTCCATCTATGTATTAATCATGCATATAAATTAGTTGATGTAACAATGACACAACCCTACTCGTTTTTAGGTTTAATATTTTCGTCAATTCTTGGTTATTATATCTTTAATGATATTCCAGATTTATACACTTGGTTCGGAGCTTTTATAATATTTGTTGGAGTATTAATAATCACTTATAGAGAAATGAAATTAAAGAAAGAAATAGTTAGCAAAGATTTAAATATTAACTCATAAAATTTATTAAAGATTAATAAAAAATATGATAATTTAAAATTTTTCATAATGAAAGCTATCTAGAAGCAAGTTTCCATAGCCCAAGTGCCTAAAACAAGTGCAAATTCTAAATTTTCAGCAAAATCAAGATCACTTTGTCTTCCATAAAGATCCCAAGAACCCAAACCTCCCATTTTTTTAATAAAAACAACTGATATTTCATCATTACGTTTGAGGTTAGATCCATCATATACATCGACAGCAAGTATTCCAGTAACTTTTGCTAGCTGTGCATTCATGTTATTAAAATCTTGTACATCAATCCATTTTCGATGAATAATTTTATTTTTAAGAACATCTGATAAAGTTAAGTTTCCACATGTTGGATCTTGATATTTAATAATTTCTTTACCAATTTTAGATTGGGAAACATCGTCAATATTTCTATTTAATATTTTTTTCTCTTCTTTTTTTTTTATATATTCTTCTTTATCCTTTTTAATTTTTTCTTTTCTTTCATCTGCAGCTATTTTTTTAATTTCTTCTGGTAAATTATTAATAAAATTTTCTGCAAAATTTTTTTGGATGTATAATAATGAATTATCTTGATTTTTGACTTCTAATTTAAGTTTTTTTATTTTATCGATAACTTTGGCAGAAGATTTATTTATAATATTTTCTTGCAAATACTCTTCTAAAATTTTTATCTGTAATTTAGCATTAATTATTGATTTTTTCATTCTAACATCTTGATTTAATAATTCTTTTACTAATTTATTAATATTATCAATTTGTTTTGCATTTTCTGGTGTTTCAAAAAATTTTTTAGATTCTTTACCAAGTTCAATTGCTTTTGAATAATATTTATTATTAGGAGTATTATTTAATAAAAATTTTTCTATCTTTAAAATATTATCTTCCAACAACTTGAATGAATAATCTAATTTTGTAATGGCTTCATTTAATTTATATTCATAGTATAGATCTTGAAAATCCAAAAATTTGTTGGATTTATCTGTAAAAATAAACATATTTTTCATTGCATTATTTAAATCATTATTAATTTTTGAAGATTTGTCATTACCAACATTTAATTTTTTTTGTTAAAGCTTCATTTGCTTTTGTAATTAATTCAGCCACAGTAATTATATCAAATTCATCTGGATTTTTTTTAACAAATTCGCTGACATTTTTTAAATATTCTTGATAATATTGCATTTTAGGTAATTTATCATACGGATCTACATATTCTGGCAATAAGGCCAGCATTTTTCTTAAATGTTTTTCTTCTGCAATTCTTTTTTCTTCAGCTAATTTTTCATCCTTTTTTCTTTTTTCTTCGGCTTTTCTTTTTTCTTCAGCAATACGTTTTTCTTTAGCTAATTTTTCTTTCTTTTTTCTTTTTTCTTCAGCAATACGTTTTTCTTTAGCTAATTTTTCATCCTTTTTTCTTTTTTCTTCGGCTATTCTTTTTTGTTCGGCTATTCTTTTTTCCTCGGCTATTCGGTTTTCTTCGGCTATTCTTTTTTCCTCGGCTATTCTTTTTTCCTCGGCTATTCGGTTTTCTTCAAAAATACGTTTTTCTTCTACTATTCGTTTTTCTTCTATTTCCCTTCTTTGATTAGCCCATTTTTTAGTTTCCCATTCAAAAAAGTAAGGTTTTGCAGTCTGGTCCCCTTTCCTTTTAATTGATAAAGCACCGTGACCACTTGAAACTAGAAAAGGTTGAATGTTTTTTGAAAACCTCCATGTAGTTTTTTCGCCATTTATAATAACTCTTAATTGTCCTATATTATTCCACTTCCATCCATCTGCATATATTTTGACACCATCTCTAAATGCCGCATATCCATTTTCATAAAAAACATATGTTAATTTTCCTCTTTTTACTGTCCCATAATCATCATCAAATGTTATTTCATTTTTTAAAATAAAATCTTCTAAGAGTTTTTTTGACAAATTATTTGAGCTAGATGGTTTAATTTTTTGGAGTATTTCGTAATTTGTGCATGTTAAATACTGTTTTTCAAAATCAGTTTTTAATATTGCATTAAAACCACTTCCTATAATTTTAAAATTATGGATGCCAAATTTATTCATACATTTGGTGGTTATTTTTTTTATTTTTTTTATATCTTTTATGCCATATCTCTCAAAAGTTAGGTGATGATCTTTATATAAGATGCCATCAGATTTTTTCTCAACTAGTTTTTCTCTGTCTTCATAATAAAAAATATCATTATTATTTATATTTGTATATTTTACATCAATTTCATTATCATTTTTTTTGCACGCCTTTTGTCTTGTGCTTATTTTATGAGATATATTATTATAACAAATATTTCTCTTTACGATATTTTTGAAATCGGGCGGTATATCTTTATATTTAATTATCTTATAAGTGATATCAGGACATGGACCTAGCACTAACTTCAAGTTACCTGCATCACTTAAACAAATATTTACTTTAATAGGTTTGTCATAAGTTTTAATAATTTCATATTTCTGATTTATTTCTTTTTTTGCTGTTAAAGTTTCTTTGCCTTCGATATAAAAAATATCTGTTTCATTAATATATTTATATTTCAAAACAACTTCACTATCTTTGCATTTTTCTCTTCTTATAAATATTCTGTCCGAATTTTTATTGTAGCAAAAGTTTCTTTTTAAAATATGTTTGACTTCGCCAGGTACTTTTTTGTATCTAGTTATTTTGTACCTGCTATCAGGACAAACACTAGTAGTTATTACTACTGGATTGGATTTACTTAGATTCTTCTCATTTATTACACAAATTTTTGCATCAACTTCAGTAAATTTTGAACTTGAATCATCTGCAAAGCTGTGGCTATTCGAAATAATTAATGAAATTGCAATTAAAAAAAGATATTTGATAGTATTAAAAATCATTTGCTTGTTACATTTTATTAAAATTTTAATAAATATATATAATAATTTAATTTAATAAAATATTAAAAATATTTATAAAAAGTTAGATTTCATAAATTTTTTAATTCTTTCAGAGCCTTCTTTTATATCTTCTGTGCTTCTTGCATAAGAAAATCTAATTGTTGAATTACCTCTTCTTTGATCAAAATCTAATCCAGGAGTAATTGCTACTCCAGCCTTTTCCAAAACATCTTTACAAAATTTTAAACTATCATTACTAAATTCAGAAATATCAACATATATATAAAAAGCACCATCTGGTGGTGAAAATGTTTTTAATCCAGCTTTGGGAAGTTCCTCTAATAATATTTTTCTATTTTTTTTATATACCTCTAAATTTTGTTCCAATTCTTCTTTTGCATCCATTGAAGCTAAAGCCGTTAGTTGGCTTATATGAGGTGGGCAGATAAACAGGTTTTGCGAAAGTCGCTCTACTTGCCTTACATGATCTTCTGGCACCACCATCCAACCTACTCTCCAACCTGTCATTGAAAAATATTTAGAAAATGAATTAATTACATAACAATCATCTGTGATTTCCAGTGCAGATGTAGGTTTGTTTTCATATTGAATTCCATGATAAATTTCATCACTAATAAAACTAGCATTATTTTCTTTTGCTGTATTTATTAGATTAGTTAATGATTTTTTATCAATCATTGAACCAGTAGGATTTGCTGGCGAGGCTACTAATATGCCGTGTAAATTATTAGTATTAATATCATCTGGAATTGGTTGGAATTTATTTTCAATTTTAGTTTGTATATCTACTGGTATTAAATCTTGAGATTTCAAAATTTGTCTATAACTAGGGTAGCCAGGTGAGGCAATGCCCACTCTATCGCCTGCATTAAACAGAGTTGCAAAAGATAAAATAAATGCACCAGAAGAGCCTGTTGTGATAACTATTCTATCTGGACTTATATCTAAATTGTACCACTCACTATATAATTTAGATATTCTATCTCTTAAAGATGGTAAGCCTAGTGTAACTGTATAGCCAAGATTATTTTTTGAAATTTCTTTTGATATAAATTCTTTAGCTAATTTTGGAGCGGCTGTTCCTGGTTGACCAACTTCCATATGAATTATATTTTTACCAGAACTCTCAGCTTTTCTTGCTGCCTCCATAACATCCATAACAATAAAAGGATCTACATTACTTCTTTTTGATTTTTTCATTTTTTAATAAGTTTCAATACTACCTATAATATTTAAATCTTTGTCTGCTACAACTATTTCACCTGAAGAAACACCCATGTTTAATACAGATAAAATAACAACATAATGAGTTACAAAAATAATATTTTTGTCGCTATCCCATTCTTTTATAAATTTTTTTAAATCTTTAATTTGCTTTTTTTCATTTTCAACAAACTTTGGGTCATAAAAAGAATTTAAAGCTTTAAATGTTTTATAATTTTTAAATGCAATTTCTGCAGTATCTTTACATCTGCACCATTCGCTTGAAAAAACTTTATCAATTTTGATATTATTTTCTTTAAAAAATAAACCTATCAATTTTGATTGGTCTATTCCAGATTGACTTAAATTTCGTTGAGTAGAACAATCATTAATCTTAAAGTCTGTAGGGTCACCATTTCCTGGGGCAATTGCATGTCTTATAAATATAATTTTACCGCCTTCATAAAGAGAATTTAAAATCTTTTCATCTGAAAAAGTTGGGCTAGCATAAAATAAAATTAAAAAAGCTATACTTGCTAGCTTTCTCATTTATTCTTTTTTATTTCTTTTTCACAAATTTCTTTTGCTTTTTCATCTGTAATTTCTTTTGACATTTGTTTCTGAACGATAACGCATGCAGAAATAGATTTTTTCAATCCATATTCGCCATAATTTATTCTGGTAAAATAAAGTGCTATTATTGCAATTATAATAAATATTATAAATTTATAATTTTTTTTCATTTATATTTCTGATCTGGCTTTAATCCTTTCATAAGCTAATCTGGTATATATTCCAATATTTAAAATTGGCTGTGGCGGTAGCCAATTAGGTTTCTTTATTTTACTTATAGCTTCAATTTCATGCGATTGTTGGTTTGATGCCATTATAGCAATTTGTTCACCAAATAATGTACCAACTCCAATTCCTGATCCATTATAACATCCTGCTACATAAATATTTTCATCTATGTTTTCAAAGATTTGCGAACTGTTTCCACTACGACAAACAATTCCTGACCAGCTATGTTCAATTATGTCATTTGGCAAATTCGGAAATCTTTTTTTTATACCAATTGTATGTTTTTTAACTCTTTTTGATAAATCATTTTGATCCATGAAGTTTGGATTTTTTATTTCTGCAGTATTTCTTATTAAAATTCTTCTATCTTTTGTTAATCTAATAGTTGCACCCATAGGTCTAATTGGCAAAACTCCCCATTCTTTTGGTGAACCTAAATAATTAAACTCATCATCATTCAAAGGTCTTGTCATACTTGCAGTTAAAGTTATTGGGAAACTATAGTTTTTTTTTACTTTTAAAGATCTTAAAAAACCATTTGTACAAATAATTATTTTTTTAGTTTCGATTATTCTATCTCCAAAATTACATATTATTTTATCATTTATTTTTTTCCAATTTAATAATTGAGTATTCTCATAAAGACAAATGTTTTCAGGCAAAGTGTCTATCATAGATCTTATTAACTTTCCTGGATTTAGAAGAATTCCACCAGTTGTATAAACACCCACATTATAAAATGATGTGCCTAATTTTTCTTTCAATTCTTCTTTAAAAATTATTTTATTTTCACAATTTAAATTATTTAATAATTCACTGAATGATTTAGCTTTAGACACATCTAATTTTTTTGATGATGCAAAATATTTTCCGCATTCGTTCCAATCACAATCTACTTGATATTCTTTGATGTATTTTTTAACTGAATTAATTCCTAATTTGTAAATTTCTACTTTCTTTTTATAATTTTCAATATCTTTATTTGAAGTGAAGCCATCATTTAAAGTTGTATCTACTAGATAACCTGAATTTCTACTACTAGCTCCTTCGCCAGCTAATTGAGCATCTACAATAATAATTTTTTTATTTTTATTAATTTCTGATAGTTTTCTTGCCGCTGATAAACCTGTATATCCTGCGCCAATTATCAGATAATCAGTCTTCAAATCTTTGTTTAAATTTTTAATATTCAGTCTTTTTGGTAACTGATTAAGCCATCCACATCCATTATCGTTAATTAATTTCAATTTAAATAATTTGTTCTTTTTAAATCAGATTTTTTTGATAGTTCTTTAAGAACATCCTTATCAATTTTACATCTGTAATATTTATTTAAATCAACTTCCATAGCTAAAATATGTATAATTATAATACATATTTTTTTTGAAACTAAAATATTTTTTTATTTAATATCTCAATGTGTAAAAACTTGCTTCTCTCAATATTTTTGTAATTATTGATTATTTTTATTTCATTAAAATAGGGGAAATTAGTAAAGGTATAAAAGTCATTTCTTTCAAACTCTGAGTTAATTCTAATTATACTTTTTATATTTAAAACCAATAGACCAATTAAAATTAATGTGAAAAATTTTTTTTTTGTGAAAATTATATCTTTATTTAAAAAAATTCTTAAAAAAATAAATGAAAAAATAATTATTGCTGCAAAACCAAATCTAAATTGAGGAACTGTAACTAACCAAAATAATATACTTAATAAAGATAGTCCTAAAAATATAAGTTTTTTATTAATTTTATTAGCAACATTAGATTTATGTTTTGTAAAATAAATATAAGAAATTAAGAAAGACAATATAACAATTATTAAAAATTCAAATAATTTGTAAAAAAAATGTTTTTCAATCCAATATTTTAGCCAATTAAAATTTTTACTAAATAAGCTTTCATCTTCTATTTTTTCATATTTGCTATCTTTTTGGGTATAATAAGCTTTTGCCCACAACCTAACCATGCTTGAATAATCTTTTATTTTTTCTTTTTCACTCCAAGAAATTTGCTCTTTATTAAAGCATGTAAAGTTTATCGGATAAAAAAAACAACCTGTTTTAAAAAAACTTGATGATATTAAAATAAGTATTAAGGATGAAATTATTAAAACTCTACTTTTAATTAAGTATTTATAAAAACTATATTTTTTATTAACTAAAACATAAAAAAATAATGGAATAAAAAGTAAGGATATTGGTTTGACTAATACACTTAAAAGTAAAAAAATAATACTTATTATTACTTCATCATCATTATTAATTAAAAAATAAATTTTATGAAATGCTATTAAAAGTAAAAACTGTGCTATATAATCATAGCCAAATTCACTTAGTCTATTAAACTTAATCAATAAAATTAACAAACAAAATATTGAAAATAATACTTCTTCTGAATTCTTATTTAAAAAGCATAAAAATAAAAAATATCCTATAGTTGATACATATATATAGATAATTGGCAAATGTATCATTTTAAGATTTAAATATGGAAAAACATATAATGATTGATTATGAATTAAGTGAGATGAATGAAAAAATCTATCATTTAAGTTATAAACTCCAATTCTGAGATTGTTGTTAAAAACCTCATATATTGAAAAATAATGATACGTATTAAAATCTTCGTGAGTTTTTGAAATTAGAAGAATTGGTAAAATGATTGTTAGTAAACCAATTAAATGAATTAATTTAACTCTATTTAGATCTTTTTTATAAAAAAAATAAATTATTACTCCAAAAAATAAAATGAATATATTTATAAAATGGTTTGTACCGATTGTGACATATATTAAATATGAAGAAACAAGTAAAATTATTGTGCCAAATATTTGAAGATCAAAAAAATTTCCTTTATTATAATTTAAATTATTTTTATTTACAAAAAGCTTGCCAAATCCACTGACGGATAAAAAACCTATTAAATAAATTAAAACAAATAAGACAAAGTTAAAAACAAGATCTCCCAAAAAAGTACCTCTATTAAAAAAAGTTTTAGTAAATAACTATGATTAACCTTATACTAAAGTTTTTTGAGGTCTCATATCGCTTTTTTTTATTCCAGAAACTTTTACAGGTTTTTTCATTGCGTCTCTTCTAAATGGTTCCCCTAATTCTTGATTTAAAATTACCTCAATAAATGTTGTTAAACCTTGTTTTTGATCTTCACAAGATTGTTTTATAGCTTTAGTGGTTTCTTCCATTGTTCTAACTGTAACTCCTTTTAGGCCACAAGCATTAGCTACATTTGCATAGCTTAATTCTGGATCTAATTCAGTTCCTACAAAATTATCATCAAACCACAATATTGAGTTTCTTTTTTCTGCTCCCCATTGATAATTTCTAAAAATTACCATTGTAATAGCTGGCCACTCTTCTCTTGCGCAAGAACTCATTTCATTCATGCTTATTCCAAATGCACCATCACCAGCAAATCCAATAACTGGAGTATCAGGACAGCCAATTTTTGCTCCCAAAATTGATGGAAATCCATAACCACATGGTCCAAACAATCCTGGTGCTAAATATTTTCTTCCTTTTTCAAAAGTTGGATAAGCATTTCCTATTGCACAGTTATTTCCAATATCGCTTGAGATTATTGCATCTTCAGGCATACCTGCTTGGATGGCTCTCCAAGCTTGTCTTGGAGACATTCTATCTTTATCTCTTTCTCTTGCTTCTTTATTCCAAACTGTTCCTGGATCATCATCTTCGTGATCTAAACTTGTAAGTGTTTGTAACCATGCAGATTTTGTTTGATGAATTAAATTTTTTCTCTCCTCTCGACCGTTATCACCAGCATTAGTAGAAAGTTTTTCTAGAATTTGTTGTGATACCATTTTTGCATCACCGCAAATTCCAACTGTTACTTTTTTTGTTAATCCAATTCTATCTGGATTCATATCTACTTGGATAATTGTAGCTTGCTTCGGCCAATAATCTATTCCATAACCAGGCAATGTAGAGAATGGATTTAATCTTGTACCCAAAGCTAAAACCACATCAGCTTTCGAAATCAGTTCCATTGCAGCTTTAGAACCATTGTAGCCTAATGGTCCGACAGACAGAGGGTGGCTTCCTGGAAAACTATCATTATGTTGATAACCATTACACACTGGAGCATCTAATTTTTCTGCTAGTTTTTTACAATCTTCTATAGCTCCACCTATTACTACTCCGGCACCAGATAAAATAACTGGAAACTTGGCTTCTGATAAAAGTTTAGCTGCTTTATCAATTGCATCTGATCCGCCTCCTTGTTTTTCAAATCTCACTATTGGAGGAATTTCTATATCAATTACTTGAGTCCAATAATCTCTTGGAACATTAATTTGTGCTGGAGCTGAACCTCTAAATGCTTTTTCTATAACTCTATTTAAAACTTCTGCCATTCTAGATGGATCTCTTACTTCTTCTTGGTAACAAACCATATCTTTAAATAAATTCATTTGTTCTACTTCTTGAAAACCACCTTGCCCCATAGTTTTATTTGCAGCCTGAGGTGTTACTAAGAGTAAAGGAGTATGATTCCAATATGCAGTCTTAATTGGTGTAACTAACCCAGTTATTCCTGGTCCATTTTGGGCAATAACCATTGACATTTTTCCAGTAGCTCTAGTGTAACCATCAGCAATTAACCCACCATTTGTCTCGTGAGCAACATCCCAAAAAGTAATTCCAGCTTCGGGAAACAAATCTGAAATTGGCATAAAAGCGGAACCTATAATGCCAAAAGCATGTTCAATTCCATGTTTTTGAAGAACTTTTATAAAAGCTTCCTCAGTTGTCATTTTAGTCATTCTAAGACCTTTCTAAATTCTTTTTTTTAATTGTCAAAGAGCACGATTAATATATAAGATTGACCGAATTTCAAATAAAGAAATCGTCACTATGACAAGCACAGACATTATAATTCATGATGAAAAAGACAATGTTGGTGTTGTAGTTATTGAAGAAATTACACCAAATCAGGATTGTAACTGCTGGATAATGGAAAATGATAAATCAGTAAAAATTCAATCAAAAAATCAAATTCCTCTAGGTCATAAGATTGCTATGGTTGATTTAAATGAAGGCGATACAATTTTAAAATATGGTCATGATATAGGAAAAGTAGTGAAATCTATAAAAAAGGGCGAACATGTTCATGTTCATAACGTTAAAACAAAGAAGTGGTAATTTATGGAAATTCCAAAAAGTTTTTTAGGTTATAAAAGAGAAAATGGCAGAGCTGGTACACGTAATCATGTAATTATTCTTCCTGTAGATGATATTTCAAATGCATGTGCAGAAGCTGTTGCAAATAATATTAAAGGAACAATAGCTCTTCCTCATTCTTATGGAAGATTACAGTTTGGTGCTGATTTAGAATTACATTTTAGAACTATGATAGGTACAGGAAAAAATCCTAACGTTGCTGCTGTTATCGTAATTGGAATTGAACCTAAATGGACAAAAAGAATTGTAGATGCAATAGCAACTACAGGAAAGCCAGTTGAAGGATTTAGTATCGAAGGTGTTGGAGATATAGATACAATAGCTAAAGTATCAAAAAAAGCTCAAGAGTTTTCTATGTGGGCTTCAGAAAAACAAAGAGAAGAATGTCCACTAAGTGATTTATGGATTTCTGTAAAATGTGGAGAGTCAGATACTACTTCAGGATTGGCATCTAATCCTACAGTTGGTAATTTAATGGATAAATTAGAACCTTTGGGTGTTCATTTATGTTTTGGAGAAACTTCAGAACTTACTGGCGCTGAAACAGTTTGTGAAAAAAGAGGAAAAACTCCAGAAGCTCAAGCTAAATTTAAAAAAACTTGGAATGATTATAATGATTTTATACTTAAAGAAGCAACAGATGACTTGTCAGAAAGTCAACCAACTGCTGGAAATATTGCTGGAGGATTAACTACTATTGAAGAGAAGGCATTTGGAAACTTTCAAAAAATTGGTGGATGCCAATTTATTGATGTTTTAGAACCAGCCGAGGAGCCAACAAAGGGACCTGGTTTATATTTTATGGATACATCTTCAGCTGCCGCAGAATGTGTTACTTTGCAGGCTGCTGGAGGTTTTAATATTCATTTATTCCCTACTGGACAAGGAAATATAATTGGAAACCCTATCGAACCAGTAATAAAATTAACTGCAAACCCACTTACCGCAAAAACTATGAGCGAACATATAGATGTAGATGTTTCAAAAATACTATCTAGAGAAATGAATTTAAGTCAAGCTGGGGATGAATTAATTCAATCTACAATAAGAGTTGCAAATGGTAGATTAACTTGTGCTGAAGCACTAGGTCATAAAGAGTTTGTTATGACAAAACTTTATAGAAGTGCTTAACTTTTAGAAGTTTTTTTATCTATTAAATCTGAAAAAATTTTTCTAACTATGGCAGCACCTACTCCAAGAACAAGAGCTAAGCCAATTGAGAATATTCCATAAAGAACCGGAACATTTATTGAAATATCTTTTATAAATTTTGCAAATACACTCATTGATGTAGTTCCATTTTTTTCAGATATAACTTTAATACTTTTTTCTGCAAAAAAAGCATCATATGCAATTGCAATACCTACTATTAACAATAAAATTGCTAAAATTGTTTTAAATTGTGAACTATCAACTCTTTCACCTAGTTTCTGTCCTATTTGAACTCCTAAGATAGAACCTAAAATTAAAATCATAACAAGCATAAGATCTATTGAACCATAATAAAAAGCATGAAGAATTGTTACAATTGCACTAACAAAAATTGTAACGAATAATGATGTTCCTGGAACTAGTTTAGTGGGCATGCCGATTATATAAATCATAGCTGGAACCAAAATAAATGCTCCCCCAATACCCATGATTGCAGCAAGATACCCAACTAAAAGACCAATAATAATTGGTGTAAATATACTTTCATATAATTTAGATTTTTTAAATCTCATTCTAAATGGAAGTCCATGTATCCAGTAATGTGAATGAAGTTTTTTTTTAATTATTACTTTTCTTCGAGCTCTATCAATTTCACTCACCCCTTGAACCAGCATAATTGTTCCAATGATTGCCAAAATATACATGTAGGCTAAAGAAATAACGATATTAATTTTTCCAATATCTTTAAAATATGAGAAAGTAATAATACCTAAAACTGTCCCAATGGCGCCACCTATCACAATCATTAAACCCATTTTGTAATCTAATGTGCCTTTTAAATAATGAGTGGTTGAGCCAGATACTGAAGTTCCTAAAATATTATTTGCTTCATTTGCTACTGCATAGGAAGGAGGAATTCCTAAAAAAATTAAAAATGGTGTCATTAAAAAACCACCACCTACACCAAATAAGCCAGAAAGAACTCCAACAACTAAACTAAGAATAAATATTAACGGAAGATTTACATAAACTTCTGCTATTGGAAGAAAATATTCCATAAGATCTAACTATTCTTCTAGATTATTAAAGTCAACTAGTTGATTAAATATTAATAAATGTTCCAAAAAGAATAATGCCCCAGTAAGCAGCTAGGCCAAAGTATATGGCTGTTTTTGTATTAATAATTGATTGAAAATTTGGGATTTGCTTAACATATGTTCTAAAATTTTTTTTGAAATTGCTAAGCATATAACGCAAGTACACCCAGATTAATTTTTTTGCAAGTATATTTTAATTAAAAAGAGAAAAAATTTCTTAAAATATTGTAGCTCCAAAAACTTTAACCATATCCCCTTCATCGCCTAAAACGAGTCTACCTAAGAACTCTCCAGGTATCTTGGTGCTGGTCTGTTTGTATAATATTGTTATATAAAGACCTCTTCTGATGCAGCCTAAAGCTTTACATCCTTCGGACAATGTTGATATTAGTTCATTATTAGCCCATTGCTTTCCAAGCTCAACTTCATTAGCTCCATAAAGCATCTGAGATGATAAATCTTTGGTAAAACTACCATAATCTTTTATGTTTGATGATTTTACTAAATTAGCCCAAATGGGTTCAGCAATTTTTATTATTTCTTCGTCTGACTTGTCTGTAATACTCATGAAACTAATATTATGTTTTAAGAAGCTTGTTTTTCCTCTTTTTCATCAACAATATGGTAAACAGGAACTTTTTCCAAAGTAAATTTGCCAGTTTTGGGATCTCTTCTTGACACTGTTAAGCAGTGCCAATTATCATCATCTAATTTTAAATGATCTCCTCTATAATAATAACCAGGCCAACGAGTTTCTTCACGAAACATTGTATGCTCAGTTACACACTGCGAAGTAAGCGCTCTATGTTTTAACTCCCAGGCTCGCATTAACTGGTGGTAATCTTCTGCACCTACATTTTCTAAATCTTCTTGTAACCATTGTAGTAACTCTAGTCCCTTTTTGAGCATATTGGCATTGGTCATATAGTTAGTTGCAATACCACCTACATATTCATCCATAATTCTTTGAAGTCTTTGAAGACCTTGGATTGGAGAAATATAACTTGGTGATACAGTTCCCCCAGTAATTTCGTTTCTACCAACAGTATAATTTTCTAATGGTTTAAATATAATTTCTTTAAAATCTTCGCATTGTTTTTCGCTAACTTTAATATCTTTAGCTTTTTCATCCTGAATATATTTTACAGCTGCTTTAGCTGCCAATCTTCCTTCTGTAAATGATCCAGAAGAGAACTTGTGAGCGCTTCCACCTACGGTGTCACCAGCTCCAAAAAGACCTTCTACAGTTAACATTCTATTGTAACCCCAAAAATATTCTGGGGGTGAAAGATCTTCTGGGCCACTCACCCAAGCTCCGGAACAAGTCGCATGAGAACCCATAACGTATGGTTCTGATGTAGTTAGTTCAGGATTGGTATATTTTGGATCAATATTTTGTGATGCCCAAACAACTGCTTGTCCAACTGTCATTCCTAGGAAATTTTCCCATCCTACAGTTTCTAGATGAGGGTCTTGAAATGCTTCAGTTGTTACCATATGAATGGGTCCTCCTCCAGCCATTGTTTCTTGAATAAAAGCATGATTTCTTAAACATGTAGGCGTTGGATGATGATCGATATATTCACCAACCATTTTTTTTGTATCATCGTACCATTTCTTTTCATAGTTTTCTCCATTGGCATTTTGAGTGTAAGTTTTTAAATGTAAGAAATAAGCTCCAACTGGGCCATATCCGTCTTTAAATCTACATAGCACAATTCTATTTTCCATTTGTGTCATTTTAGCTCCAACAGCTATTGGTAGTGCATAAGCCGATCCGTTGCTCCAAGGTGCATACCAAGTTCTTCCCATTCCTTCTCCAACAGCTCTTGGTTTAAATATATGTGAGGCCCCACCTGCAGCAACTATTACTGTTTTTGCTTTAAATACATAGTAATCTCCTGTTCTCATATTGAAACCAACTGCTCCACCCACTCTATTTTCTTTTGTTTCATCCATAAGAAGATGAGTGATCATAATTCTATTGTATATTTTATCAGCAGATTTTTTTGCTGCTTCGGCTACGATTGGCTTATAGCTTTCACCATGAATCATTATTTGCCATTTACCTTCTCTCAAATAACGACCTGTTTTTTCATTTTTCATCATTGGCAAACCCCACTCATCAAACATATGAACAGTTGAGTCAACATGACGAGCCATGTCATAACCAAGATCTTCTCTAACCATACCCATTAAATCATTACGAGCATATCTAACATGATCTTCTGGTTGATTTTCATCCCATTGCATTCCCATGTAACAGTTAATTGCATACAGACCTTGAGCTACTGCTCCACTTCTATCTATATTTGCCTTTTCAACACAAATTATTTTTAAATCTCTTCCCCAATGTCTAGCTTCAAAGGCGGCTCCAGTTCCTGCCATACCTCCTCCAACTACTAAAACATCACAAGTTTCTAATATAGTTTTTCTAGCCATTAATAGTAAACTCCTTTTTTAAAAGCACTTTTTTCTACTTTAGGTAATTCTTTATTAGTATTTAAACCTTCTGGTTCAGAATATAAAATTTGAGAATTTATCTCTCCTTGATTTGGTTTTTCACCTTCTGCTAACTTTGGAATAAATTTTCCCCAAGGTTTTGTGGTTATTGGAGACACAAAATCTTTTTCAGTTCCATTTCTAAATTTAATTTTCCAAGATATAGTTCCTTTTTCCTCTTCTCTTCTTACTCTAACGCTGTGTCCCATTGGAGCGAAGTCAGCATAACCTCGAACATCTATTGCATGATTTGGACAAGCTTTAACACATGAATAGCATTCCCAACAAAAATTAGGTTCAATATTTTTTGCACGTCTTATCGTTTCATCAATATGCATAATGTCTGATGGACAAATATCTACACAATGACCACAGCCATCACAACGAGTCATATAAACAAAAGTTGACATAATTTATTTTATTCCTTTCAAAATCATTTTAATAATGTTTTGGATTCTCTCTACTTATACCTAATCCAAATTGTTTTGGGGCATCTGCTTCAGGTGGCAAATTGTCTCTAGAGCCATCAGCTTCTGCCAAATTTTTTTGTATCGCAGCACCTGGCTTATAAAACATATGTGCAAATTTAGACCAATATACTCCTCCAAATAAAACTAGGTTTGATACAATAAATAATACTAAAAATACTTTATCATCCCATCTATTATTTAAATTCAATGATTGTAAATAAGACCAAATTAAACCTGTTAAGGATGATGCAACAAGAGCAAGAACAAATAAATCTGCTTTTATAACTCTATACCAAGGCTGAGCTTCAGAATAAACATCTACTCTTAAAAAAAACCAAAACCAACCTCCTCCTATAACTGTCATAATGGCTCCAACATGCCATATGATAGGCCAGAAAGATGGGGTCTCTGAAGATGGACTTGAATAACAAAAAATCATTATTGCTGATCCTGCCCAAAATAAAATAGTTCCATACATT
The DNA here is from genome assembly GCA_902554315.1 of uncultured Pelagibacteraceae bacterium. Lineage (GTDB taxonomy): Bacteria > Pseudomonadota > Alphaproteobacteria > Pelagibacterales > Pelagibacteraceae > Pelagibacter. Next base: position 17,394 of record CACDOF010000007.1, on the reverse strand, counting down.
CCGAGAAGATGAGCAACTCTTCTTTTTCCAGCTCCGAGTTCAGAAGTGGTAGCTATATCACTTGCAATTGTTTTAGAAATTACAGATATTCTTTCTCCAGTGCTTAAAGTTTTTTTAGCAGATAATTTTGCTTTTTTTGCATTTTCGAAAAAATATTTAACATTCTTTTTATGAATAATATCTAAAAGGGTACCAACAACAATCAGAACTATCATTAATACAACAAAAGACTGCATATATATTGGTGACACAGATTCAGATAACATAGCAAACGGATTAACGGATAGCATTTGATTTTTCCCTTTCGAATAAATATTTAGTATAGTTAACAAAATAGATCAACCTAGTAATATGGTCATTTAGTATCGTTAATATATGAAAATTTATTTATTTTTTCTTATATAATGTTGTTTTGAAGGTATTACACCTCTAACGCCACCTTGTGGATTTTCAACATCTCCCTCTCTTCGTGGAATTAAATGAATATGACAGTGCATAATTGATTGTCCAGCTTCTTTTCCAGAATTTATTCCAATATTAAATCCTTTTATGGTTTTATCATTATTTTCAACTTTGATTTTAATTTTTTTTATTAGTTGATCACATCCTATAACTTCTTCTTCTCTTAATTCAAAATACTCCTTCACATGTCTCTTAGGTATAATCAAACAATGCTGTTTTGAAACGGGATAAGAATCCAATGTGGCAAAAGCAAATTTATTTTCTTCAATAATATCTTTAACTTTAGTTGTACAGAATAAGCAAGGATTGTTTGGATCTTTCATAAATATTTATTTTTTTTTTATTTCAGATTTATAAATTTTTAAAAGTTTATAAAAGAATTTTAAACTTTTTCTTTTCCATAAATTATTTTCGATTGATGAAACTGACACTATGCCCTTTCCAGATCCAACAATCAAAATTTCATCATAACTATTGAGATCTTTTAAAAATATATTCACAAATTTTATTTTTACTTTTTTGCTAAAGAATTTAATTGTTGTTCCCTTGTAACAGTCATTATTAGGTGAAAATATTTTATTATATTTAACAAATAACAAATTAGATGTACCAGTTTCTAATACTTTATTTCTTTTATAAAGAGCAATATCAAATTTAGTAACATCCAATTTGCTTAGCATGTTTAAAATTTTTTTATATTTTAAGTTTTTATATATGGCATCTACTCTTTTATAGTTAACTAGTTTAAGTTTGAAGTTAGATTTTGGTATCGGCCTTTTGCGTAAAGAAATAGATATAATTTTGTTATTCGAAGCAATTCTTAATAGATGGTCATAATTTTTATTTTTTTTTAAATTTAATCTAATTAATTTTAAAATATTTTTTTTTAAATTTCTTTTATGAATATGATATTTGTTTAATGATTTAATTAAATTATCTATATGCTTTTTATAAAATAAAATTTTTGCGGATCTACCTAGGACACGCATAGTAGTAAAAATACCATATCCATTCCAAAGATCATTGAATTTAATCTCTTTAAGATCTTTATGACGATAAGATTTTTTTAATAATAAAGTTACCATTTTCTGTTAAAAAAGATTCTGGATGAAACTGAAAACCATATACATTATTTTGTTTATTTTCGAAAGCCATCGGAATATTTGATTTAGCACATCTCATCGTTATTTTTATATTATTTGACTTGTAAGGTTCATACAATTTTAAAGAATGATACCGGCCAACTTTAAAAATTCTATTTTTTTTAAATAACTTACTTTCATTTGTTACTTTTACTTTTGATTGATAACCATGAAAAATATTTTTTTGTTGTACTATTTTACCTTTTTCATTAAATAAAATTTGCTGATATCCAAGACAAATTCCAACAATTTTCTTTTTACCTTTATATTTTTTATAAATCTTTGAGGTTAATGGATAATCTTTTGGCGATCCAGGACCAGGAGATAAAACAATTGTGGTAGATTGATCTAATTTTTTTTTATTAATATTAAAATAGTTAGAGCAATATACTTTATCAAATTTCGAAAATTGATGAACAACATTCCAAGTAAAAGAGTCCTGATGATCAATTATATAAATCATTTATAAAGCTCCAATAAAGATTTTGCTTTAATAAAATTTTCATTAAACTCTTTTTTAGAAGAACTATCTAAAACAACACCAGATGCAGCTGAAATTTCTGAAATATTTTTATAATTTAAAATTGATCTTATAATTATATTGAACTTCATATCTTGATTAAATTTAATGTAACCAAAACTGCCTGTGAATATATTTCTATCTTCGGTTTCCTGTTTATTTAAAAGTTCTAAGGTTCTAATTTTGGGGCATCCAATAACTGAGCCTCCTGGCATCATAGATTTAATTATATTTTTTGGAGTTGTATTTTTTTTTAGAGTTCCTTGTATTGATGTAACGTAGTGAAAAAGATGTTTGTATTCTTCTACATATTTTTTCTTCAATATTTTTACTGATCCATACTTACATATTCTTGATAAATCGCTTCTTTCCATATCAACGATCATGTTGTGTTCTTTAGTTTCTTTTTCATTATTTCTAAAAAAATTTAGTGCTTTAATTTTATTAATATTTTTACTTTTTTTAAGAGTTCCAGCTATTGGTTTGGTAATTATCTTGCTTCCTTTTTTATCAATAAGAGTTTCGGGCGAACAACTGACTATCGAGAAGTTTTTATCTCTAATCATAAAAGACTCGGGTGATAAATTTATTTTCATTAATTTCCAAAAAAAATTCACTGGATTAATTGTTGATTTGTTTTTATATTTTGTGCAAATTTTAATTTGATATGTCTCTCCATGTCTTATTTTTTTTGAAAATAGATCAAATATTTTTTTATATTTTTTATAATTAATGTTTGTTTTAAATGGGCTTAAAATCTGAGTTTTATTAAAAAAATTATTGAATTTATGTTTTTTAACAGATGATATAATTTTTATATCTTTTCTTATCTTTATTAATGTTTTTGGTTTGTAAAAAATACCCTTATAAAAATTAAGTTTATGTTGGTTTTTAATTTTAATATTTAATAAACTACAAAGAATTTCATATCCAAAAAATCCTATTAAAAGATCAGTCTCTTTCCTATATTTTTTACTTTTAAATGAATTAAAAAAATTATTTATATTTTTTTTTGTTAATATGATTTTTTCTGAAAAATCTGTATATAAATTATATCCATCTTCAACCTTATAAATGATTAAAGGTTTATCAGATTGATAAAGCTTTTCTAAATATGGATTAAATTTAAATTTATGCTGGTTGTGTTCTTTCAATTGCTTTCTCTATTATGGGTAAATGTATCACGCCTGCAAAAATTGATAATGCGATAGAAACGTACCAAGCATAATCAAAATTACCATGAATTTCATAAAATATTCCACCGAGATACGCACCCAAGAAAGATCCAATTTGATGGCTAACAAAAACTATGCCATACAACATTCCCATATATTTTGTTCCAAAAATATGACCAACTATTCCATTTGTTGGTGGGACTGTTGAAAGCCACAAAAATCCAAAAGTTACACCAAATACCACAGAATTAAATACGCTTGGTGGTAAAAATATAAAATATATTATTGAAACACCTCTCAATAAATAAATTGCACTTAAAATTTTCTTTTTACTATATCTAGTTGATAAGTAGCCGCTGGAAATTGTTCCTAGCATATTAAAAACGCCAATTAATGCTAAAATCATTGCTGCAGTCCAATCTGGTAGACCTTTGTCCATCATATATTTTGGTATGTGTGTAGCAACTAAAGCTATATGCCAACCACAAACAAAAAAACCAAGCGTAAGATAGATAAAACTTTTATTACCAAATGCTTCTTTTAATGCTTCAGTGGCTGTTTGTTTATTATTTTCATCAACCCCAACTGGAATTTTAGGTGTGCTTACAAATAAAGCAACGATTAATCCTAGACCTAAAAAAAGACTAAAATAAATTAGAGTATTTTCCCAACCTGATTCTATAAGTGAATATCTTACTAACAGTGGTGAAACAAAATAACCAAATGAACCTGCACAAGTTACTATACCAGTTGCAATTGTTCTATTAGAAGCAGGAAAATGTTTAGCAACTACTGATACAGGTATTCCTATTGCTGTAGACCCAAGTCCTACTCCGATTAATACTCCAATGGTTAATGTAAAATAATGACCAGTGTTTAATCCTGAATAAAAAAGTAAAATTGCCATTAAGTAAAAAGCAAAACCTATAAAAATTGCAATTGCACCACCATATTTATCGGTAATAATTCCAAATAAAGGGCTAAAAACACCCCACAATAAAAGTTGTAGCCCTAAAACAAAACCGAAATGTGAAATTGAAATATCAAGATCAATATTAAAATCAAAAAAGAAAAGGCCAAAAGTTTGCCTTATACCCAAAGAAATAATTACAACTATTGATGCCGCTATAAGAGTAATTAAAGCTTTTCTGCTAGTAATAAATTTTTCTGAACTCATTTTATAAATTTTAAAGCTTGTTTTATATCACTAATTATATCATTAGGATCTTCCAAGCCTATATGCATTCTTATAACATGCTCATCTTTGTTTAAATGAGTAAATTGTCTTTTTCCTAGAGCTTCATGGGATTGATACAACGCTAAACTTTCAAAACCACCCCAACTAAATCCATATCCAAATAATTTTAATGAATTTACAAATTTTAATACTGAATTTTTATTTTTAGATCTTATTTTAAAACCTAGCAAACCAGATGCGCCTGAATAATATTTCTTCCAAAGTTTAAAATTAATACTTCCTTTTTTATAAGGATAAAAAACCTTAATAACTTTTTTTTGCTTTGATAAATAATTTGCAACCTTTAATGCATTTTCTTGATGTTTGTCGAGCCTAACATCTAGTGTTCTTATTCCTCTTAAAATCAAATAAGCATCGTCGGGACCTAATCTTAAACCTGATATTTTGTTTGTTGTTTCTACTAATTTAAACACTCTTTTACTTATTGCCAAACTTCCACCCATAACATCTGAGTGACCTGAATAATATTTTGTAGCTGAAACTATTGACATATCAAAACCTAATTTTATTGGTTTTAAAAGATAAGGAGTGCCCCATGTATTATCTATAGCAGTAAAAATCTTATTCTTTTTAGCTATTTTGATTATTTTTGATAAATCTTGAAATTCAAATGTATTGCTTCCAGGATTTTCTACAAAAATAAGTTTAGTTTTTTTTGTTATTTTTGACTTTAAATCATTAAAATCACTTGGATTATAAAACAAAGCTTTAACATTAAATTTTTTTAAATAAGTTTCTGTTAGTAGTCTGGTTGGAGAATAAACTGAATCAGTAACGAGTATCTCGTCTTCTGGCTCAATTACACTCATCACGCTTAAAAAAACAGCACCAAAGCCAGTTGGAGTTAAATATACTTTATAACATTCCTCAAGTTTTCTTAATATTTGTTGCAAAGCATAAGTTGTTGATGTTCCTTGTCGTCCATAATCAAAATTTCCACTTACTGGATTTTTTAAATACTTATTTTGAGTTCTTTTTATATCCTGTAATGATTTAAAAATTATAGTGGAAGCTCTTACCACTGGTGGATTTACTGACTGATTATGAAAATCTTTAGCGGTATGTTTTAAATATGTTTTTATTGAATTAGTCATAAAAAAATTGATTACTTATATTGACAATGCTATATCCAACGAATAAGTCAATAAAATAGTAAAATTAAGGAGATTATGGGATACCCAAAAAAACATAGAGGCCGTAGAAAAATGGGCTCTAAAAAGAGAAGAGCTAGAAAAAAGAACAAGAAAAAATAACTTCCACTTTATTCTTTAATCCATCCACCACCTAAAACTTTGTGGCCAAATTGGTCCTTATTATAGAATACACATGCTTGGCCAGGAGAAATTCCATCTTCAGGTACGATCAAATTTACTTTTGCTGAATTTTGTTCTTTAAGATCTATTTTAGCTTCTAATAATTTACCAGTTGATCTTACTTTAACAAAAATATTTTTTTGAAAATCTTTTTTATCAGTTAACAAATTTAAATTTTTTAAAGATATAATTTTTTTTCCAAGCATATCTTTTGGTCCAACAATTATCTCATTTTTATCCGGATCTATTTTGATTACATATAAAGGCTCTTTATCAGCAATTTTAATTCCTCTTCTTTGACCAATGGTAAAATTTACAATTCCATCATGAACACCTAAAATTTTTCCTTCAAAATTTTTTATATTTCCTTTTTTAAAAGAGTCCGGTCTAAATTTTTCTATCACAGATGAATAATTGCCATTTGGAACAAAGCATATATCTTGACTATCTGGTTTATCAGCAACATTTAGATCAAGTTTTTTTGCAATTTCTCTTGTTTCTTTTTTTAGCATTCCACCTAAAGGAAATCTTAAATAATTTAATTGTTCTCTTGAAGTATTAAACAAAAAATAACTCTGATCTCTATTTTCATCAACCGCTCTATACATATTGGTTGTTTCTGAAGTTGTGACACTTTTTACATAATGTCCTGTAATAAGTGCATCTGCATTAAGATCTTTTGATACCTCAAATAAATCTTTAAATTTTACTGTTTGATTACACTGAACACATGGTATCGGAGTTTCTCCTTTAAGATAACTTTCTATAAAATTATCAATTACACCTTGTTTAAACTTGTCTTGATAATATAAAATTTTATGTTCGATATTTAATTTGTGCGCTACTCTTTTGGCATCCATTATATCTTGTCCTGAGCAACACTGTTTTGAAGCCGCGACTTCTTTTCCATCATCATAGAGTTTGAGAGTAATGCCAATGATTTTATAACCTTCTTTTTTCATAATACCTGCAACTGTAGATGAATCTACACCTCCAGACATTGCTACCACCACTTTGGTATCAGATGGTTTTTTTTTAATCCCAATTGAATTTAATTCTGTATTCATTTTATGGTATTTATAACTATTTCTATTATAAGTTAAATTAAATGATTTTAGATTTTGAACCAGGCGATAAGGTAATTAATCCAGCTAATAAAAATTGGGGTATTGGACAAGTGCAATCAATAATTAAGGAAAAAGTAACAGTTAATTTTGAAAATGCAGGAAAAAGAGTAATAAATGCTAAAAATGTTGAGCTAGAAAAAGTTGAAAACAATGAATGATTTAAAGATTAAAGAAGCTGTTGAAAATTTAATTAAAACATTTTTGGAAGCTGGCAGAATTTCATTAGAATTAAGAAAAAAAGGTTTAATCAAAAAAATTAAATCAGATAATACACCGGTTAGTAATGGCGATTTAGAAGTTAATAGAATTGTTACACAAAAATTATTAGAACTTACACCTGACATACCCATTGTATCTGAAGAAACATCCCATAATAAATCAAATAAAAATTTAAATGACTTTTGGTTAGTGGATCCTATAGACGGTACTTATGATTATATAAATAATCTTGAAGAATTTACTATAAACGCTGGTCTTATTATTAACAGAAAAGCTTTTGCAGGATTGATATATGCACCAGCAAAAAAAAGAATGTTCTATACATTTGGTAAAGGTTCATCATTTGAATTAAAAGGAGAAAAGGCCGAAAGATTAGATTGTTCAAAAAAAACTGAAATTAATAATATTAAATTCGTTTCATATTCAAACAAATTAAAACCTGAAATAGAAAAAATACATAACAAATTAAGAGTAACGGAATATGTTAGAATGAAGAGTTCACTTAAATTTTGTGTAGTAGCCACTGGTGAATTTGATGGTTATGTTGCTGAACCAAGAGCATGCGAATGGGATATTGCTGCAGGACATGCAATACTAGAAAATGCAGGTGGAACTATTATGGATTTTGAAGGAAACAACGTATTGTACGGCAAAGAAAACTTTAAAAATCCAAGTTTAATTATAAAAAGAAAAAATAATTTAAATGAGTGATCAACTAAGAATAATTTTAATTATAATTGTTTCTGTATCTATTTTTGGCTTAATTGTTTTTGTTATAGTAAAAAATTTTATTAAAAATAAGATTCATTATTATTTAAATGAAAAAAATAAAAAAACTAAAGAAGACTGATTATTTTTATATATTCTTCTTTATCTAAATCCATTACTCTTTTAGACACTTCAAAATCAAATCCGGATCTCGCTAAAACTCCTATATCTTTTTTGTAAAACAAAGGTCTATTGTCTTCTTGTCTGGATGGACCTATACGTTTTTTTTTACATATTTTTATTGCTGAAAAAAAATCTTGATCATCGTTTTTCTCATTAATTTTTTCTATGGTATTTTTAATATACTTTTCACCAACGCCTTTGCTGAATAAATAATTTCTAATCTTATTAATAGAAGTTCCTCTTTGAATTAAACTTTTTGCTTTAGATTCTGAGTAAAATTTGTCATTAATAAATTTTGATTTTTCTAAATCTTCTAAAACAATATCTATCAGATCGGATACATCAGTTTTTTTTATATTTGGTGTTTTTGAGTTTAAATATTTTTTTAGTAAATATGTTTTAAGTTGCTGTTTTGATGGGGCAAATTTCTCTACATAATTCAATGCAAAATTAGTCATCTCTTCTATCGTTAGCTTTAGTGGTTTTTTTTTATTTTTTATAGGAATCATTATTTTAATTATTATAATATAAATTAATATGATTGAACAAATTGCAGCATTTTTTAGTATAGAAATGATTTATTTGTGGATCAATATAGGGATTGTACCTTTCTGGTTAATTCTTTTATTTTTTCCACAATCTAAAATTTGTGGATTATTTGTTACATCAATTTTTCCGATTTTAATTCTGGGTTCACTATATTTATATTTAATTTATTTTTTTTCATTTTCAGGATATGATTTTTCAGAAAATTTTACACTCTATTTTGGTTTATATTATTTAAGAGATTTGTTTGAAAATGAGTCTTTCTTAATGATATTTTGGATACATTTTTTAACTATAAATTTATTTTGTGGATCTTGGATAGTTAGAGATAGTCAAAGATTATATATGCCTAAATTTATAGTTTTTCTTCCAATTATAATAACATATTTTGTTGGACCTTTAGGTTTGTTTATTTATTGGATACTAAGAATTTTTTATGCAAAACGTATAAGTTTATTTGATTAGATATTTATTTAACTACTTTAAAACCTGAGTTTGACATTTCTCCAAATCCACCTTCAACATGAGAGACTTTTTTATATCCCATTTCTTTTAGGGTTTTAGCGGCAAGAGCAGATCTGCCACCAGCAGCACAAAAAAGAACAATTTCTTTATTTAAATCTAAATTGCTGTTTTGTACGTAAGGACTATCAGGATGCAAGGAAAATTCTAGTAATCCTCGTGATATATGAAAAGAATTTTCTATTTTACCTAAATTTAGCAACTCAATTCCGTCTCTTATATCAATTAAATTACACTCATTTTTGTTTGATAACTCTAATGCTTCAGATGGAGAAATGGTTTTTACCTCTGAAAGAGCATCTGCGACTAAAGTTTTAGCTGATTTTATTGTCATAAAAGTTTATTACACTAATAAATATAAAATTCTATAAATATTTATGAAAAAAAAAGCTTTTAATTTCAAATTAATGTCTACTTCAGACAAAGTAGTTGAATTAAAAAAAATAAAATCAAAATTTATAGTTCTATACTTCTATCCTAAAGACAATACAAGCGGTTGTACTATAGAAACTAATGATTTTAATAAACTTTTCAGTAAATTTAAAAAATATGATTGTACAATCTTTGGAGTATCTAAAGATAGTTTAGAAAGTCACAAAAACTGGAGTAAAAAACTTAAACTTAAATTTGATTTATTGTCAGATGAGAAAAAAATCTCTCTAAAAGGTTATAAGGTATGGGCAAAAAAAAAATTTATGGGCAGAGAATTCATGGGAACAATTAGAAGTACTTTTGTAATTGAAAAAAATAATATCATAAATGAGTGGCGAAATGTCAAAGCTATAGGACACGCAAAAGACGTACTTGAATTTATTGAAAATTATTAACTTTTACTGATATTCCATTATTAAAAAAAAGGCCCCAATTAAGGGGCCTTTTCACTAACTGGAGAGAGATACTCTAGCTAATTTTTTAATCTCTTATTGCGTAAGCAATCACGCCTGTTTCAGTAACATCTGTACCTTTAGTTTCAGCTTCTTTGCTTAATCTAATACCAAATGTATTTTTCATAATTGCCCAAACGATAAAAGCTGTAACAAAAACAAATGCATTTATTGATATTACTCCTAAAAGCTGTGGACCAAATGATGTATCTGGATTTGTAATTGGAACAGCTAATGTTCCCCAAATTCCTGCAAATAAGTGAGCAGGAATAGCACCTACCACATCATCAATTTTAACTGACAATAAAAATTTAGTTCCGTATACAACTATAATTCCACCTACACCACCTATTAAAATTGCTGCTAACGGCGAAGGCATTAAAGGTTCAGCTGTGATAGCTACCAAGCCACCAATACAACCGTTTAACATTTGAATAACATCTGTTTTACCAAAATGTAATCTTGTAGTAATAGCTGCTGCCATTACACCGCCAGCACCTGCTAAAAATGTATTCATAAATATTGTTGAAACTGCAATTGCATCGTCCGCTGTTCCCATCGCTAATTGTGATCCACCGTTAAATCCAAACCAACCTAACCATAAAACAAAAATACCAAGTGTAACAAGTGGTATTGACGAAGCTGCAAAAGGTTTTACTGGTGCTGCGTCACCTGTTTTTGTAAATCTACCAAGTCTTGGACCAAGAAGAATAGCTCCTGCTAAGGCAGCTGCACCACCTGTTGAGTGAACTAAAGTTGAACCAGCAAAATCTGAGAATCCGGCAGCTGCTAGCCAACCACCTCCCCATTGCCAACCCATTACTATTGGATAAATAATTCCTGATAAAATTGCTGCAAATAAAAAGAATGGCCATAACTTAATTCTTTCTGCTAATGTTCCTGATACAATAGATACTGTTGTGGCACAGAATACCATTTGAAAATACCAATCAGATCCATCTGAATACCCAGTGTCAACTGCGCTAGCATCAGACCAAGGAATGAATTTTCCTATGTATCCACCTTCAGGAATACCATAAGCTAAATTATATCCAAATAGCCAAAACATTATTCCGGCTATCGAAAATAATCCTATATTTTTAGCACATATTACTGATACACTTTTTGAAGTTACCATACCGGACTCTAACATCGCAAATCCTGCTGCCATAAACATAACTAGAAATCCACAAACTAAAAAAAGAAATGTATTAAATATAAAACCTACTTCTGCTGAAACTGTCGATTCAGCGAAACCAACGCTGGTCATATTAAGAAAGAAAAATAAACTAACTAAAGGACCAACTAATTTTTTTGAATGTTTAAACATTACACCTCCATTATTTAAAGATTTGTTATAATTTCAAAAAAATTAAAAACTAATGATTGTTCTGAAAAATAGCTATGCAGTTATTGCATAGACTAACAGCCTTTACTAAATTTTATTTTAATAAAGGCTGTTAAAAAAAGTTTACTTATTAAAAACTTCTTTAAGTGCTTTTGCGGGTAAAAATTTTACCTTTTGAGATGCAGCAATTTGGATTTGTTCTCCTGTTCTTGGATTACGACCAATTCTTGCTTTTCTCTTTGCCACTTTATATGTACCAAAACCAGCAATTTTTACTGAATCATCACCTTTTAATGCATCCAGAATAGTGTTGGTAATTGTATCAAAAGTACGCTCAGCATCAGCTTTACTTTGATTTAAAGAACCAGCTAGTTTTGCAATTAATTGTTTTTTGTTCATTTTAGCTCCGGTTTTAAAGGTTATAAATTCATACTTAACAAAATCATTGATAATTCAAGCTTTTTTTTTGTGTTTAAAAATTTAATAACCACAATATATGGTTATAAAAAAGTGTTGATTTATATAGGTTTTTTAGGTTTAAAAAATCCTTTAAAATAAGCCTAAATCTTTTAGATCATTGAATGTCGCAAAAAACATTAAACTTAACAATAAAAACATTCCGATTCGAAAAAAACCTTCCTGTGTTTTTTGACTTAATGGACGACCTAAAATTTTTTCAAAAGCATAAAACATTAAGTGCCCACCATCTAATAAAGGTATTGGAAAAAGGTTAATTAAACCAAGGCTTATTGAAATATAAGCCATCATACTAATAAAAGGAAGAATTCCAAATTCAGCTACTTGTCCTGAAATCTTTGCTATCCTAATTGGACCTCCTAATTGTGAGCTATCTCCAGAACCTTTGACAATTGATCCCAAATATTTAAGAGATGAAGTTGTTACAAAATAAACTTCTTTGAATGATTCAATTAATGCTTTTGAAGGACCTAGCTTTACATGATTAACTTTATTATTATATGGACTTATTTTAATACCTACCATTCTTTTGTTGATTTTGTTACCTAAATTGTCTTCTGCTTCAACTATATTAGGTTTAACTTTCATTGAGATTTCTTGATCATATCTTAAAACTTTAAAATTAATATAATCAGAAGTTGACATCATAATTAATTTAGAAACTTCAAGAATGCTATCCACTTTATTATTATCAATTTCAATTATAACATCATTCTTTTGTAATCCAGCAATTTCAGCTGGGCTATCTTTTTGAACTTCGTCAATGACAGCGGGGGTAAAATCTTTGCCAACAAAAATATTTATAAATAAAAAAATGATTATTGCTAAAATAAAATTTGCTAGTGGGCCACCCACAACAATTAAAGATCTTTGATATAAAGGTTTAGTAACAAATAATTTATGTTGATCGTTTTTAGAATATTTTTTTAATAATTCTTCTTGATCTGCTTGTGAAAAAACATTTCTATCACCAAAAAACTTTACGTATCCACCTAAGGGTATCCAGCAAATCTTCCATCTAGTTCCAGATTTATCATTCCAACCAAATAATTCTTTACCAAAACCTATTGAAAAATCAGTTACACCTACACCATATTTTTTAGCAAAATAATAATGGCCATATTCATGAATGAAAACAACGACAAGTATTAAGATTAAAAATGGTAGAATAAAACTAAGCATTAATATTAAATATATTGATTATATCTATATCTTATAAATATCAATCATTTTAGTTTCCAAGATAATATAGGCAAAAAAGTTGCTATTATAAATGAACAAAATAATAGAGATTGTGAAATTAATATTGGGAAAAAATCTGTTGGAAAAATTATACCTACAAGAAGTGATTTTGAAAAATCAGGGCTTGGAAATAATAGAATTCCACCGACTAAACCAATTATAGTCGAAATAATGGCATTTTTTTCATTAAATGACTTTGAATAGAAGCTATAAAATACACTTAATACAGCCGCACAACAGAATAGATCAGCAAGCAAAAATAAATATAAAATACTTAAACCTTTTGATGCAATAAAAAATGATATCACAGATAATATAATAATTATTTGTTTAGATAATTTTAAATAATTTCCATTAAATTTTATAACTTTATTTCCGTCTACAATAATTAAACTTGAAATGGCATTAACTAATGTGTCAATGCTGCTTACTGTCAATGAAATTGCTAATGTAACAATTATTAATGATAAAAAAACTGCGTTATCTTTTAACAATAAAGAAAAGAAGGCAAGATCAGGAATTATTGAAGAATTCTGAGATGCTGCAATTAAGCCTGAAAAACCCATCATAAAGACAATTGGAATTATAATTATAAAAGAGATAATAAGGCTATTTTTTAACACTTTATCATTTTTTGCTGCATAAACTCTTTGCCAATTACCTTGATGAAAAAGATTTGTGGCTGCTACAGCAATAAAAAAAGTTAATCCAGCTGTAAAATTAGGTATATAACTTGCGCTTAGTAAATTTGGTTTATTAATATTAATATATTCAAAATTAAAATCATTTGAATTAAATGAGATTAAATACCAAAAAGCTATTATTAACAATAATCCAAAAATTATAAATTGAATATTATCTGTAAAAATAGATGCTCTCAAACCTCCATACAAAGTATAAATAAGAGAGCTTACAATTATTATTGATGCAGTAATCCATAGATCTGTTCCCGAAATATAGTTAATTAAAATTGATATTGCAGTTACCTCTGCTATCAAAAAAATAGTCATATAAAAAATAGACAAAAATAAAACTAGTTTGAAAAAATCTGAGCCAAACCTAAGCCTTATTACTTCAATTAATGATTTTCCTTTTGGGTAAGTATTTCTAAATTTTTTTCCAAGATAAATTAATGCGAAAAGAGGGAATGCAGCACCTATTGAATATCCTATAACCGCTCCTATTCCTCCCCAAGTAGCGGCTGACGCTGGTCCAAACAATATCCAAGCACCTAATGCAGAAGCAATAAAACTAGTTGTTAATGAAAAAGTTCCGATAGATCTACTGGCAACTAAATAATTATCTAAACCAAGATATTTTTTAGAATAAACCAAACCAATAACAACAAATACGATGCTTATAACTAGTGTAAGCATTACTGACGATGATTGACTTAATATATTTATTTGTTCCATTTTCCCTTTCTGAATTACCGGACAGGTTCTAAGGGTTTATCTCAGCCATTTGGCACCCCTTAAATATTAATAGTCAAAAAAAAATTTTTTGTAAATATTTTAATATTAGAAATATTTAAATTTTACATACCTATTATTCAATTATAACACTACTTACAGGTGTATTAATAGGTATAAGTAGAAAAGACTCTCTTATCAAAGTTAATCTAGGCTTCTTACAAAAGAAGCCTAGAAAAAAGATAAATATTTGCTAAGTAAAATCAATGATAAAAAAATTTATAATAATTTTCGTTATATTATTGCCTCTAAAAGCTTTTTCTTTTGAAAAAACCACTAATTTTACATTTGAAAAATTTAAAAATGCACAAAAGCAGAATAAAACTATAGTTGTAAATTCCTGGTACAAATATTGTGGTACCTGTAAAGCGCAATCAAAAGTTTTTGCGGACGCTTTAAAAGATTTTAAAAATGTTGAATTTTTATTTTATGACCAAACTAAATATGAAGAAATTGCTAAAAGTTTAAATATAAAATATTGGTCTACAATTGTTGTATTTAAAGGAAAAAAGGAAATTGCTAGAGAAATTGGATTAGTAGAAAAAGAAGATATTTATAGAATTATCAATAAAGCAATTTAATTTATTACTTTTGATGCTTCTAAATATTCGTGACCAAAAATATCTGCTACTGCTTTATATGTTACTTGCCCTTTGTGAACATTTAGTCCAGCCATAAAATTCATATCGTTCATTAAAGCTTTTCTGTAACCTTCTTTTGCTAGTTTTGATAAAAATGGTAAAGTTGCTTTATTCAATGCTATAGTTGAAGTTCTTGGAACTCCACCTGGCATATTAGCCACACAATAATGAACAATGTCATCAACAATATACGTAGGTTCTGCGTGAGTTGTAGGTTTGCTTGTTTCAACACATCCTCCCTGATCAATTGCAACATCAACTATAACTGATCCACGCTTCATTTTTTTTAACATATTTTTTGTAATAAGTTTTGGAGCTTCTGCTCCTGGAATTAAAACTCCGCCTACTAATAAATCACAATCTGCTAATAATTTTTCTAAATCTATTTCATCACTTAGTTGTGGAATAATTTTATCTCCGAATTGTTGGGATAATTCTTTCAATCTTTGAGGTGATTTATCTACAATATGAACTTTAGCTTTCATGCCTGTTGCAATAATTGCTGCATTTTCTCCTACTACTCCACCACCTAAAATTACAACATTTCCAGGTTCAACTCCTGGAGCTCCACCTAATAACAAGCCTCTTCCTTTTTGGTTTTTTTCCAAACAATGAGCGCCTGCTTGAACTGACATTCTTCCTGCAACAGCACTCATTGGAGCTAATAAAGGCAATCTTCCATTACTGTCAGTGACCGTCTCATAAGCAATACAAACTGATTTTGAGTCAATTAATCCTTTAGTAAGTTCTTTCGCAGCAGCTAAATGAAGATAAGTAAATACTATCTGATTTTCTTTTATCATTTTTACTTCGCTAGAAAGTGGTTCTTTGACTTTTACAATTAATTCAGCATCATTAAAAATATCTTCTGCTTTATCTAAAATTTTTGCTCCAGCAGATTTATACTGGTTGTTATCGAAACCAGCTTCAAATCCACCATTATTTTCAATTAATACTTCATGACCATTTGAAGTAAGAGTTTTTACACTTTCAGGAGTTAAGCCTATTCTATTTTCTTGCGGTTTAATTTCCTTAGGAACACCGATTTTCATAAAGATTAATTAATTTTTTTTGCTTTTAGAATAATTTGTTATTCCAGTCCTTAGTTTTTCTATTATTTCATCTATATGTTTTTTTTCACATATAAACATTGGTGCAATAATTAAACAATCACCTGTGGCTTTAAAATTAATTCCAGCTTCATAACAATGTTTAAAACAAGTAAAACCAGCAGCTCCAGGCTTTTTATCCATTTTAATATCTATTCCGCCCATCATTCCGTAACCTCTAATATTATCCACAACATCAATGTCTCTTAATGACATAAGTCCTTCTTGGAAGTATGGGGCTAAGTTTTTAGCTCTATTAAAAATATCATCTTTTTCTATTATGTCTTGAACTGCCAAACCTGCTGCAACAGAAACTGGAATACCTGAATATGTATATCCATGGAATAATTCTATTGATCCTGTTGGCGCATTATCCATTACTGCATCATAAATTTCTTCTTTACATGCAACGGCACCTAATGGGCTAACTCCATTTGTTGTTGCTTTAGCCATTGTAATTATATCTGGAGTAACTCCATATTCTTGAGAAGCAAAAGGAGAACCAGTTCTTCCCCATCCAGTAATAACTTCATCAAAAATTAAAAGTATACCATGTTTATCACAAATCTCTCTTAACCTTTGTAAATAACCTTTCGGAGGAACAAGAGTTCCAGTTGATCCAGCAATAGGCTCAACTATACATGCAGCAATATTTTCTGATCCAAAATTTGTACAAATTCTTTCTAGGTCATCAGCAATTTCTGCCCCTGTTTCAGGTTGTCCAGAAATAAACTTATGTTCTGGCAAATGAGTATGTCTCATATGAACGACGCCCGGCATTAATACGCTTGCAAATGTTTTAACATTATTAATCATTCCACCAACGGAGGTAGCTCCAATATTCATTCCGTGGTAAGCTCTTTCTCTACCAACAAACCTAAATCTCTGCCCTTCACCTCTTGCTTTATGATAAGCGACAGAAATTTTTATTGCTGTCTCAACTGCAGTTGATCCACATATTGTATAAAAAATTCTATTTAAATTTCCTGGTGTATGTTTTGAAATTCTAGTAGCTAATTCAAAAGAGCCTCCAAAACCTTGTTGAA